>BNXD01000026.1 GCA_025999315.1 Bacteroidia bacterium
TTGCGGGTTGACCTGCAGACAGAAAGGTCGGATCCATAACAAACTCCCGCCACTGTGTGAGTTTGTTATGAAAAAACTTCGTATCTTTGAGAAAATTTTTTCTGAAAAGATGAACAAAGACCGCTATTGCATCATAATGGCCGGAGGCATCGGTTCGCGCTTCTGGCCTATCAGCCGCCGCAGTGTGCCCAAACAGTTCCTCGACATCCTCGGCACGGGCAAGACATTCATTCAGATGACCTACGAGCGTCTGGAGGAGGTCATTCCCACAGAGAATTTCTTTGTGGTGACCAACGCCTCCTACCGCGATCTGGTGCTCGAACAGTTGCCGCGGCTGACCTCTGCCCAGGTGCTGTGCGAACCCATCGGGCGCAACACCGCCCCCTGCATCGCCTTTGCCGCCTTCCACATCGCCGCCATCAACCCCCGCGCCGAGATGATCGTAGCCCCGTCGGACCACCTGGTCCTCGATCCGGGGCAGTTCCGCCACTCGGTGGAGGAGGCCTTTGCGTTTGTCCACGACCACAACATCCTGATGACCATCGGCATCAAACCCTCGCGTCCCGACACGGGCTTCGGCTATATCCAGATGGGCCCTCACCGGCAGAGCGACATCTACCAGGTGAAGACCTTCACCGAGAAACCCGACCTGGAGATGGCCCGGGTTTTTGTCGACAGCGGCGAGTTTGTGTGGAATGCCGGCATCTTTCTGTGGAAAGTTCGGGACATCATCGACGCGCTGGAACGCTACCTGCCCGATACGTGGCAGCTGTTCAAGTCGATCGAGCCGAGTTTTGGCACCCCCGACGAGCAACGGCAGATCGACCGTATCTACTGCGAGTGTCGCTCCATATCGATCGATTTCGGAGTGATGGAGAAGGCCGACAATGTCCATGTGCGCATCAGCGACTTCGGGTGGTCCGACATCGGCACCTGGGGGGCGCTCTACCAATACTCCGACAAGGATCAGCAGGGCAATGTGGCCTCGGGAGATGTGATGTTCTACGACACGCGCAACTGCATCGTCAAGATGCCCGAGGGACACCTCGCCGTGGTCGAAGGACTCGATGACCATATCATTGTCGAGAGCGACAACGTGCTGATGATCTGCAAAAAAGAGCACGAACAGACCATCAAGACCTTCATCGACGACGTGCAGTACAAAACGGGCGAAAAGTTTATCTGAGGGGTTGCCACTGCCATCTGCGGGCTGCGAACCTCTCCTCGACCCGGCGTCGGTTCCTGCCCGCGGTTGGAGGGGAGCAGGGCGATGCAGCAAATCTTATAGATATTGACCTGTTGTACATTTATAAGGTTCGATAAAAATAGAGATACTGATATTGGTTGCCTTTTGCGGCCCGCGGCCGGCGGGGGGATGCCACGAAAAGACCGATCCCGATGCCGTCAGGCGATGGCGAGTTGACAAATGGTGGCGGCCCTCCGCCCAAAAAGCGCCCAAGGAGCGCCCAAGGAGCGCCCAAGGAGCACCCAAGGAGCATAGAGTGTGGCTGCGGCTGCGCGGCTCTGCGAGCCGCAACAGTATGCAACGCCTTGCAATTGGTCTTAAGTCAGGTTTATTGTTCAGTGTCTACCGAAAAGCGTTACACACAGGGCGAGGTATGACAAGGCAGATTTACTCTGCAGTAAGAAAACCAACCTTTAAATGAACAACGGGTAGATACTTTAAGAGTTAATATATAACACTTTTGCGCCCGGGACCGCCCCGATCGGATGATTATAGAACGGCTATACGATATTTTTCTGCAGTGCGGAGGCGTGGTGTCGACCGACACGCGCACCATCGCCCCCGGATCGCTATTTTTTGCGTTGCGGGGCGAGCGTTTCGACGCCAACGCATTTGCCGCCTCGGCTCTCGAAGCAGGTGCGGCCTTTGCCGTTGTCGACAATCCTGCCCTGGCGGGGGTTGAGGCCGACGTGACGGACGATACTCTCGCCTATGCCGTCCCCGCCCCTGACGTTGCAGCAGTCCCGACCTCGCAGAATGACCCCGACACGGGGTTGCGCGGGCGTTTTGTGGTGGTGCCCGACGTGCTGGAGGCGTTGCAGCAGCTGGCCCGCCACCACCGCCAGACACTGGGCGTGCCCCTGCTCGCAATCACCGGGTCCAACGGCAAAACCACCACCAAAGAGCTTGTCGCCAGAGTTTTGGCCTGCAAATTCGCCGTTTCGGTTACCCGCGGCAATCTCAACAACCATATCGGCGTGCCTCTCACGCTGTTGGCCATGACCGCCGAGACCCAGCTGGGCATCGTCGAGATGGGGGCCAGCGCGCGGGGCGAGATCGCTCTGCTGTGCCGCATCGCCATGCCCAACTATGGTCTGATCACCAACATAGGACGCGCGCACCTCGAGGGGTTCCTCTCGCCCGAAGGGGTCAGGGCGGGCAAGGGCGAGCTTTTCGACTGTCTGCAAAGCACGCTCGGCACGGCATTTTACTGCGAGTGCAACGAGACGGTGGCAGGGATGGTGCGCGAGCGTCGCGAGTTGCCCTCCGTGCTCTATCCGTGCTATGAGCTGGCGCAACCGCAGCAGGGGCTGATCGCTGTGAAATACCACGGTGAGACGCTACCGACCCGACTTGTGGGCGACTATAATCGTTATAATGTCTCGGCGGCCATCGCCATCGGCGAATATTTCGGCGTTCCGAGGGGAGAGATCGCCGCGGCCATAGCGTCGTACAACCCCGACAACCACCGCTCGCAGCGCATCGATACGGGGCGAAACACCTTGATCGCAGATTGTTACAACGCCAACCCTTCGAGCATGATGGCCGCCCTGGAGAACTTTGCCGCCGAGCCTTCGCCACTGCCGCGGATGGTGATCCTCGGCGACATGCTCGAGTTGGGCGAATATTCGGCCACGGAGCACCGCCGGATCGTCGACATGACCCTCGAGGCCGGGTTTGGACGGGTGTTTCTCGTGGGCGAGCACTTCTGCCGGGTGCTGGGGGCCGGTTCGGTCGGGTCGGTCGGCGGCGCAAGTGTCGGCCCGGTCAGATGTTTCGCGACGCTCGACGCCCTGCGCGAGGAGCTTCGCGCCCATCCGCTGACCGGCCATCTGATCCTGCTGAAGAGCTCGCGCGGCATAGGCCTCGAGAACGCCATCGCAGAGCTGTAAGATTGTTATTTGGGACGAAGACTAACCGCCTTGCACGTAGCGAGTCCGGTATATTTCCGACAAAGGTCGAACTTAATGTTTATGGTTAAACGCTGCCTTTTTTTCGGCCTCGCAGAGGCCGGTCTGGCCACAGCCACACTCTGTGTTTTTTGGGCGGAGGTCTGCAATCTCTTGCCGGCGCGCCCTCGCCTCACGGCATCGGGATCAGCCTTTTCGCGGCAGCCCACCGCTGGCTCCGGCCCGCAAACGCACTCCCAATAAACTAAAAAACATCGGATAGTAATTTTATCCTGCCCTTTTTAACATATAAACGATTTCGATTTCCAACTGACAACTAACTTCACTCCTGTGAACCATTACCCTCGAAATCTGATCGTCGACATGGGCAACACCGCCGTCAAGTGCGCCGTCGTGGAGCAGGGGCGGGTGGTGCAGACGCTGCGCAGCGACGGGGACCCCGAGCCGCTGCTCGAGCGGATGCTGACGCTCTGTCCGGGGGTGGACGATTCGATCGTGGTCTCCACGCGGGAGGGCGCCGACCGGGTGTGCAGGTGGCTCGAGGTCAGGGTGGGGCGGTGCCTGCAGCTGGGGCCCGAGACGCCGACGCCCATCGTGAACCGCTATGCTACGCCCGCCACGCTGGGCTACGACCGTCTGGCGGGGGCAGTTGGGGCGGCGATGCGTTTTCCGGGCTGCACGACGCTGGTGGTCGACCTGGGTACGGCCATCACCTTCGATGTGGTGACGGCGCAGGGCGAATTTCTGGGGGGCAACATCTCTCCCGGGGCGGCCATGCGACTTCGCGCGCTGCACGACCATACCGACAGCCTGCCGCTGGTCTCGCTCGGCGATCCGCCCGGGATGATCGGCTCTTCGACCGAAGGGGCGATCCTTGCCGGGGTGGTCGGCGGCATTGTGCATGAAACAGAGGGTTATGTGGCGCGTCTTGAGCAGATGTACGGACAGTTGAAAATTATTTTTACGGGTGGAGACGCCGATTTTTTTGTGAAACGGCTAAATTTTCCCATATTTGTATCTTATAATTTGGTTTTGGAGGGATTGAATGCAATATTGGAATATAACAATGCACGGTAGAATGGCGTTACAGAGGCGTTTTTGTGGCGTGGCGGTCGTTTTGGCCGGGGCGTTGCTGCTTGTGGCGCCCTTCACGGCGCGGGCGCAGAACAGCAGTCTGAACGCCTACTCGCCCTATTCGATGTACGGCATAGGCGACATTGGCCTGCAGGGGCCGACCCAGACACGCAGCATGGGCGCCACGGGTGTGGCATACCGGTCGCCCGTAACGGTCAACAACCTCAATCCCGCTTCGCTGGGCGGGGTGGGGCAGAAGGCCTTCCTGTTCGACGTCGGTCTCGAGGGCGCCAACTACTATCTCGGCAGTCGCGGGCTCGACGGGCAGATGCGCAACACCAGTTTCAACACCTTCAACATCAAGGACATCTCTCTGGCCTTTCCGGTCGGGCGCGGGGTGGGTTTCTCCGTCAGCATGACCCCCTTCAGCGAGGTGGGCTATCGCATCGAACGTATGGAGGACGACCCCGACATCCTCTCCACGCTGGGGCAGGTCAAATATACCCACATCGGTCAGGGCGGCATCACGCAGTACAAGGCGGGTCTGGGTGTGGCGCTGACCAAAAGATTCTCGCTGGGGGCCAACCTTATATATTACAAGGGCGAGATCGACAGAATGTACTATATAACGGTGCTGCCGACGATGACCAAAGAGAGCTACAACAGCGTCAACGCGGTCAACTACTCCAATATCTCAAAGTTCTACGGCGCATTTGGCTTTCAGTGGAACCTTTTGGCCACCTCCAAACGCATGCTCAGCCTCGGGGCAACCTATCAACCGGGGGGCAAGCTCGGCATGAACACCACCCGCTATATCCCCTCGAGCAACATGTCGCAGGACACGATCGCCAACATCACCACCCGCATGCCCTTCAAAATGCCGTCGACCTTGCGTGCGGGGGTCTGCTATGCAAATGAAAAGTGGCTGCTCTCGGCCGATTATATTTTCCAGAACTGGAGCGCCAACAAGCAGAGCGAATCGCCGATCGTCAAATATGTCAACACCAACAGTGTGCGTTTTGGCGCGGAGATCACTCCCAACCGTGGCGACTTTCGCCATACGCTCAACCGCTGGTCCTACCGCGCCGGACTCAGATACGACCAGTATTATATGGACATCCGCAACACGCGCCTTGCCGACGCGGCGGTAACTTTCGGCGTGGGTATACCCATCAAGATGGGCGGTCCGTCGAGCATCAACATCGGTGTGGAGGCAGGTCGTCAGGGTCGGACAACAAACGGGCTGGTGCAGACCAACTACTTCAAGATATTGCTCAGTTTGAGCATGTTTGGTGACGATTTCTGGTTCGTGCAACCCAAATACGATTAGGTCATGTCGACACTAACGCGACGCGAGCCATGAAACGGTTGGCGTTTTTGTTTTGTGCAATGGTTGCGGTCGCCACGGCCGGAGGACAGGCTTATCTGACCGATCCCCGTTATGGCGACACCCCCGCGCAGAGACAGAAAAACGCCGTCGCGCTGAGCCTTTTCATGGAGGAGTGCAACGCCCGCTCGTACGACCGGGCCCTCGGACACCTTTGGGAGCTGACCGGCGAGGCCCCGCGCATCTCGCAGAACATCTACCTGCTGGGGGCCAACATCTACCGCAGCAAGATCGCCGCGGCTGCCACTTCGGACGAACGCGACCGCCTCCTCGACGCGCTGATGTCGCTCTACGACCGCCGCGCCGCCGCCTTTGCCGACCTGCCCGCCGACAGAGGCAAGGGTTATATCCTCTCGCTCAAGGCGCGGGACTACTATGCCTGCCGACCGGACGACGTGCCGGGCAACCTCAGGCTCTTCGACGACGCTCTGACGCAGTGGGGCATGGCAGCCGATCCCGACTTTGCCAATATCTGCATGAAGATAGTAACTGACTGGTACGCCGCCGACAAGGTGACCCCGGATGTGGTGCTCGCCGGGTATGACCGCCTGGCGCCCCTGTTTGAGGCGCCGGGGGTGGAGACCACCGGGGACGACCGCAAAAGGGCAGAGGCCCGCAAGACCTTCGACGCCCTGCTGGCGGGTAGCGGCGCGGCCGACTGCGACAACCTCGAGAGGCTATTCAAGCCCCGTGTGGATGCCTCGCCTGACGACCGGGAGTTGATGGGAAGGGTTTTTGCGGCCATGACACGCGCAGGCTGCCGCAGCGATTTTTATTTTGCCCTTGCCGAGAGATATTACACCCTCGCCCCGTCGTCGCCGGTGGCTCTGGCCCTGGGGGCGGCTTTCGAGCAGAGGAAGGACTATGCGCGTGCGCTCAAATATCTGGGCGAGGCGGTGGCCGGGGAGAAGGACCCCGTCGTCATATCTTCCCTGCAGGTGCGCATCGCCGCCAACCTGCTCGAGGAAGGAAAGGCTCGAGAGGCTGCCCGGGCCGCCCGGGCAGCCATGGAGGCCAACCCCGAGAACGGTTACGGCCCCCTGATGCTGGCTCAGGCCTGTGCGGCGGGCGCTTCGGCATGTTCGGGTTTCGACCGCCACAGCGTGTCGTGGCTGGTGGTCGACCTGCTGACAGAGGCCCGCAGTCGCCTTATGGCCGATGCCGATGCGGTGAGCGCCATCGACCGGCAGGTGGCCTCCTTCAGTCGCGGATTTCCGGGCAGGGAGGAGTGCTTCTTCCGTGGTGTCAGGGACGGCGATCAGATTACTGTCGGTTGCGGATGGATCACGGGCCGTACAACGGTGCGCGAAGGAGGATCGAAATGAATTTGTTGCAGCGAAAATACCAAATGTTCTTGTCAGCGCTTCTCCTGTGGGGGAGCGCCGCATGGTTCTGCTCGTGCGACAAACCCCACTCCAAACAGACGCTCGACGTGGAGAGCATCATAACCCAGATGACCGACTCGCTGATGATCGTCTCCTCGGAGAACGGCAAACAGCAATATATCTTCACCGCCCCGCTTATGGAGCACTACGGTCTGTCGAAAGAGCCCTACATGGAGTTTCGCAAGGGCATCAGGGTCGAGACGTTCAACGATTCGACCGGGGTGCGCTCGTCGTTGCTGGTGGGCGACTACGCCATTTTTCTCGAGAACCAGAAACTCTGGCAGGTCAAGGGCAACGTGGTGGCCAACAACGAAGAAGGTCAGACGCTCGAGACACAGCAGCTGTTCTGGAACCAGAACGCCAAAAAAGTCTATTCCAACGTCGACACCCGCGTCATTCGCCCCAACGGCGAGATCATCACCGGAGTGGGCTTCGAGTCGGACGAGAAGATGGACGACTGGGTCTTCCGCCGCCCCAAGGGTAAGGTTCTCATAGACACCGACCCGACCGACCCGACCGATCCGACAGGTCAGTCCGAGGCCACCGCGGCGCACAGTGCCGGGGCTTCATCCTCTGCCTCCACCACACCTGCCTCGGCGCCCTCGGCGGCGGCCACCACGCCCTCTACGCCCTCTACTCCCTCTACTCCCTCCACTTCCTCCGCGCCGGGACGCCCCCAATCGCCGCCATTCCCGGCGAGACCCTCCGCGGGGCCGACAAAAGGCCCTGCGCCCGCAAGGGCCACGCCTTCCGCTCCGGGCAGATACAACCCCTTACCTGCACAACGACCATAATCAAAACAGCAGATACGACCATGTGGCATCTTGTTGTCATAATTGTAGTTACGTTGCTTCTATCAGCCTTTTTTTCGGGCATGGAGACCGCTTTCATCGCCTCCAACCGCCTCAAACTCGAGCTGGACCGCAAACGCAATTCCGCTTTGTCCTACATTCTGGGGATTTTCACCGCCCGCCCCGGCGAATATATCACGACCATACTGGTGGGCAACAGCATCGCCCTGGTCGTCTATTCGATGAACATGTCGTTGCTGATCAGTCATGCGGGCCAACAGGCGGGCATCGCGTTCCTCTCGGGCAACGTCGTGCTCGAGACTATCGTTTCGACCATCGTGGTCATCTTTCTGGCCGAATATATTCCCAAGGCGATGGTACGCATGCGGCCCAATGCCTATCTCAACTTTTTTGCCGTTCCGATCTACCTTTTTTATGTTGCGCTCTACCCCCTTACGCGATTTGCGACCACGTTCTCCACAATGATAATCAAGATGTTCGGCTTTCACGTGGGTACGATCTCTCCCATACGCATGTTCGAGAAGGCCGACCTGGAGAATCTGCTCGACGAGGTGGCCGAAAACGAGGAGGACATCAATAAGGACAACGAAATCAAGCTGTTCCAGAATGCGCTCGACTTTTCGGAGCTCAAAGTTCGCGACTGCATGGTGCCCCGTGTCGATGTCGAGGCCGTCGATGAGACCAGCTCGATCGAAGAGCTCGCCTCGCGCTTCATCGAGACGGCCTACGCGCGCATACTGGTCTACCGCGACACGATCGACAACATCGTGGGTTATGTCAACTCCAAGAGCATGTTCGAGCAGCCCCGGTCGATCGGAGCGATCCTCAAGAAGGTCTACTTTGTGGCCGAGACCCTGCCTGCGCAGAAGATGCTCAGCCAGTTCATCCGTCGCAAGAACGCTCTGGCGGTGGTGATCGACGAGTTCGGCGGCACGGCGGGCATCATCTCGCTCGAGGACATACTCGAGGAGATATTCGGCGAGATCGAGGACGAGCACGACCACGACGACCTGGTCGAGAAGGAGACGGGCCCCGGCGAGTGGGTGTTCTCGTGCCGGTTGGAGGTGGAGTATCTCAACGAAAAATACAACTTGGGCATCGAGGAGAGCGACCAGTATCACACTCTGGCCGGATATATAATAAAGATGCACGAAGGCATTCCCTCGGCGGGTCAGGTGCTCTCTTTCGACGGTCGCGAGATCACCATCCTGCGCCGCAGCGGCAGCAAGCTCGACCTGGCCAGAGTGCGCATCGCCTCGCGCCAGGGCAGGTGATGGGGTTTGCCTGTCTGAGGCGGATGATGGGGCAAAAAGATGCTTGTCTTACTCCTCGCAGTTTGGCAGAGTTCCACGCAGTAAGGTTTCATAAGCCGGTCAAAGCGAAACTTTTCGGCCTCGCAGAGGCCGGCGGCCCGGAGCCATCCGGCGCAGAGGGACGCAGAATCTCGCATACGCTCGAAGCATCCCTCTGCCGGCTCCGAGCTGCAAAGCGCGACCAGACAAGTTTTCTGCCTGGAAAGCATGAAACTTACTTGTCTGCAATGGTTTTGTTGGGCATCCCACGCCGCTTTGGGCTAAATGCTCCGTTCGTTTTGACTCCGACAGGACACATGCTGCTACGGATTATGGAGACAAAAGGAGAAGGCGATAATAAATTTTAACACTTTCTAACCGCGGATATTTCGGGATGCAAATTTTTTTGTACCTTTGAGGCTTGTTAGTGTCGGGCATTGCTGTCGGAGCCCCGATACATCACAAAATATGACAATTATAAGACTGAAGACAATATGGCAACACTGAACACGCTTCGCACCCGTGGCGGGATCATCGTCTCGATGGTGATCGGTCTGGCTTTGATCGCCTTTTTGCTGAGCGATCTTAACTCGCAGGGCAGTTCGCTGCTCAATTCGCGCAAAATGAGGGTGGGCAAGATCGACGGCACGCCGGTCGGCTATGTCGAATACTCGGGCAAGGTCGATCAGTATACGACCATCTCCAAACTGATGACCGGCAGCGATGCCCTTTCGACTGAGGATCAGGAGAACGTCCGCAACTCGGCCTGGGAGGCGCTCATCCACGAGCACGCCCTCCGTCCGGGCTTCGTCGAGCTGGGTCTTGTGCCCGGCGACGAGGAACAGGTGGACATGGTCAGCGGGATATATCTCTCGCCGGTGATCACGGGCACCTTCCGCAATCCCCAGTACGGTTACTACGACCCGTCGATCCTCAAGGGCTTCATCGAGAACACCCAAAAGGACGTTACGGGGCAGAGCGCCATGCTGTGGGACTATCTGAAGGCGCAGATGGTCGATCAGAGGGCCATGACCAAGTTCTTCACGCTGATCTCCAATGGCTTCTTCGTTACCGACATAGAAGCCTCCGAGGGTGTTCGCCAGGGCAACAACAGCTACGACATCGATTATGTCGGTTTGCCGTACGCCTCGATCCCTGACTCGACGATCACCGTCGGCAAGGCCGAGATCGAGAAATATTACAACCGCCACCAGAAACAGTTCCACCGCACCGCTTCGCGCGATGTGCGCTATGTGATCTTCTCCATCGAACCTTCGCAGAAGGACTATGACGACGCTCAGGCGCGTGTCGACGAGTTGGCCGGGGAGTTCCGCGTCAGCGCCAACCCCATGCAGTATGCCAATCTCAACTCGCAGGGCACGCCCGACAACCGTTTCTACTCGCTTTCGGGGCTCGATGCGGCCATCGGCGCCGTGCTGTTCGACAAGCCGGGGGTGATGTACGGGCCTGTTCTCAACAATGACATCTACACCATGGCCCGCCTCTCGGAGATGAAGATGCTGCCCGACTCGGTGGGGGCGCGCCACATCCTGCTGCCCGCCTCGGACAAGGAACGGGCCGACAGTCTGGTGCGCGTGCTGCGCGCCGGGGGCAACTTTACAACCCTGGCCATGACCTTCTCCACCGACCAGAACACCTCCATGCGCGGAGGCGACATGGGCTTTTTCGATCCGCAACTGATCGTGCAACCTCTGGGCGACGCTCTGGTGAAGGCCTCCAAAGGGGAAATTTTCACCTCTACCACCCGCTTCGGCATTCACATAGTGGAGCTTACCTACAAGGCGGCGCCTGTCAAAAAGGCTCAGATCGCCACGGTAACCTATAACGTCGAGGCCAGCGCGGCCACCGAACAGGATGCCTATTCGCAGGCGGGCAAGTTCCGCACCGCCGCCGCCGGTTCGACCGACAACTTCGACAAAGCCGCCACCGAGCAGGCGCTCTTCACCCGTTCGGCCCATATCCTCAACACCGACCGCATCGCCGGCGGCCTGCCCGACTCGCGCGAGTTGGTGCGCTGGGCTTTCAACGCCGACAAGGGCGCTGTTTCCAACATCATGACCATCAGCAACAACTACGTGGTGGCCACGCTGGTCTCCACGGTCGACGATGGCATGGCGCCTCTGGAGAGCGTTACGAGCGACATCCGCGGGCTGCTCATCCGCCAGAAAAAAGGCGATCAGCTCAGCGCCCGACTCTCCGCAGCAGGCAAGAGTTTGTCCGAGGTTGCCGGCAACGTAAACGAGGAGATCAAGTCGGCTGGGGATGTGCAGTTCAATTCATTTTATATCGATGGGGTAGGGCTCGAGCAGCAGTTGATCGGCGCGGTGAGCCAGCTCGGCAATCCGAGCATGATCTCGACCCCGGTAACGGGCAATTCGGCGGTGTTCGTCTTTGAGATCACCACGGTCAAGAACGTCAACGACGCTACGCCGGCCAGCGAGAGAGTGCGCCTCGAGGCTACGGCCCAGAGCTATCTCAATGAACGCGCCGGACATGCCCTGATCGAAGAGAGCAACGTTGTCGACTACAGGGCCAAATTCTTTTAGCGATCGGTTGTTTAACAGGCTGTTAACAGACCATGACATGTGTCTGCGGCTGCCGGGAAAACGCCCGGCAGCCGCAGACATATAGCGATACGTGGAGGAGTTGTGTTCTGCCGCATGGCAAGCGCGGCATGGCAACAGATATGACCTTCGGGATTGCCTGTTTTTCGCAATATTGCCAAAATATAATAAATTTCACTATTTTTGCGTTACTAATGCGAATCAGCAGTTGAAATATAAATGTCATGCAGAGCGAAGTCTTCTCGACGTTGCGAACGGGGGCAGAGCCGAACTTGTTAGAGCTATGCCGAGCCGCAAGGAGGACGCCGAAAGCGACCATCTCCGCCCCATGTTATGCTGAGTAAAGTCAAAGCATCTCGTCCACGCTATGTTACCCTGTACGGAGTGGAGTGTTGCAGCAAGATTGAAACAGTCATTTCGAGACCTTTCGACTTCACTTCGTTCCGCTCAGGGTGACATAAGTTCAGAGCGAGATAACATAAAAGCAGAACTCACAAAATGTCATGCTGAGCGCAGTCGGACCGACGCTGCGAACGGGGGCAGAGTCGAACTTGTTCGAGCTATGCCGAGCCGCGAGGAGGAAGCCGAAGGCAACCATCTCAAAAAGACTGGTTTAACAGTATCGCCGAGACCTTTCACTTTGTTCAGGGTAACATAAAGAGAGTTTCGCTCAGGGAGACATGACATAAAAATTGATCGAGTGATAAGGTATTGATAATCAAATATGATTTTCAAATGCTAATTCGCACAACTAAGAAGCAATCATAATATACATATTAAGCCGACGCCGCATAGGATAACTTTACCCTTTTTTGACCTAACCAAATTTTTCGTATGAAAAGGATATTTTATCTGTTGAGTTTTGTGGCAGTTGCCGCAATCTCTGGAGGCGTTACCGCCTATCGCGTTACCCGGCACGCTTCGGCTGTGGCCGCCGAGCGCACCATTGTTCACACAGGCTCGGAGGGTCTCGGTACGGGCACCCACTTCACGGCCTACGACAGGGAGAACTACCCCGACCTGACCTATGCGGCCGAAAACGCCGTCAAGGCGGTGATCAACATCGAGAAGATCGAGGAGGTCAAAAGCCGCGGCTACGGACGTGGCGGGGGCTACAATCCGTTTTTTGATTTTTTCGGCATCCCCGATCAGGGCCAGCAACAGGGGCCCCAATCCCAGGAACGCCGCTCGGGCGGTTCGGGAGTGATCATCTCGGCCGACGGGTATATCGTTACCAACAACCACGTTGCCGAGAACGCCAGCAAGTTGAAAGTTACCCTCGAGGACGACCGCACCTTCGACGCGCGGCTCGTCGGCGCCGACCCGACCACCGACATCGCCCTGATCAAGATCGATGCCCAGGGGCTGCCGACGCTGCCCTTCGGCGACTCTGAGAAGTTGCGCCTCGGCGAGTGGGTGCTGGCCATTGGCAGCCCGTTCGACCTGCGCTCGACCGTTACGGCGGGCATCGTCAGCGCCAAAGCCCGCAACCTGGATGTCATACCCAATCAATTCCGCATCGAGTCATTCATCCAGACCGACGCCGCGGTCAATCCGGGCAACAGCGGAGGCGCTCTGGTCAACGTCAAGGGCGAGCTGGTGGGCATCAATACGGTGATCAAGTCGCCCACGGGCAGTTTCACGGGCTACTCGTTCGCCGTGCCGGTGTCGATCGTCCAGAAGGTGGTGATGGACCTGAAGGAGTACGGCGTTGTGCAGCGCGCCTTGCTTGGCATCAGTTTCCAGGAGATCAACTCGGCCTTCATCGAGGAGTATGGCGAGAAATACGGCATCAAAGAGACCGGCGGTGTGCGTGTGGCCGAGCTCGATCCCGACGGAGCGGCCAAGGCTGCCGGCATCAGGGAGGGCGACATCATCACGGCCATCGACGGGGTCAAGGTGAACGGTTCGGCCAGTGTGCTTGAGATCATTGCCAAACACCGCCCCAACGACAAAGTCAATGTTACAGCAAAAAGAGGCGACCAGATGAAACAAATCGAGGTTGTCTTGCGTAATAGAGCAGGTAAGGCAGAGTTGCTCAAAAAGGAGTTCGTGGATGTGCCCGATGCGTTGGGCGGCGCCTATGCCACGGTGAGCGACAAGGACAAAAAGGCGCTGAAGATCAGCGGAGGCATCAGGGTTCTTTCGATAGAGAAGGATGGCATACTGAAGGATCTGGGCATCCGGCCGGGGTTCATCATCACGGCCGTCAACCAGAGAGCGGTGGAGAAGGTTGCCGATCTTTCAAAGATAACAACTGCCGTCCGCTCGATCGACGGCATCAGCCAGGACGGCAAGGAACGCTCCTATATGATCGTCGAGAAGGAGAAGGCCGCCGTGCAGGAGAAGAGTAAATAGCTTGCGGAGGTTGTCCTGATTTTAGACAACCCCCCTTTAGACAAGCGAAATAGCAGCGGGGCGTGCCCGCTCCCTACCGCCGAAGCCCTCCCGCTTGAGAAAAGCGGGAGGGCTTCGCAACCCTAATAAAGACAAAATGAGACAACTGAAGATCACAAAATCGATTACCAACCGCGAGAGCGCGTCGCTGGACAAATACCTGCAGGAGATCGGCAAAGAAGACCTGATCACGGTGGAGGAGGAGGTCGAGCTCGCCCAGCGCATCAAAAAAGGCGATCAGGAGGCGTTGGAGAAGCTCACCAAAGCCAACCTGCGTTTTGTGGTCTCGGTTGCCAAACAATATCAGAATCAAGGCCTCAGCCTGCCCGATCTGATCAACGAGGGCAACCTCGGGCTGATCAAGGCGGCCGAGAAGTTCGACGAGACGCGCGGTTTCAAGTTCATCTCCTATGCCGTGTGGTGGATACGCCAGTCGATCCTGCAGGCTCTGGCCGAACAGTCGCGCATCGTGCGTCTGCCTCTGAATCAGGTCGGCTCGCTCAACAAGATCAACAAGGCCTTTGCCCGTTTTGAGCAGGAGAACGAACGCACCCCCTCGCCCGAGGAGTTGGCCCAGGAGCTCGACATACCCAAGGAGAAGGTCAGCGACACGCTCAAAGTCTCGGGCCGCCACGTCTCGGTCGACGCCCCCTTCACCGAGGGCGAGGACAACAGCCTGCTCGACGTGCTGGTCAACAACGACTCGCCCAACGCCGACTGGGGGCTGATCAACGAGTCGCTCGGCACAGAGGTCAATCGCGCCCTTGCCACCCTGACCGAACGCGAGAAGGAGATCATCAAGTACTTTTTCGGCATTGGCTGCTCGGAGATGACCCTCGAGGAGATCGGCGAGAAATTCGGCCTCACCCGCGAACGTGTGCGCCAGATCAAGGAGAAGGCTATCCGCCGTTTGAGACACAGCTCGCGCAGCAAACTGCTCAAGTCCTATCTGGGGTGATGCCTCCGAGGCCGGTCGCATAAGATCATTGGGCGACACAATAAATATTAATCCTTACGCGTTATATAACTCTTTGATCTCCCGGGGGATGTTTGCAGAAGTGATCTTTTGGGAGAATTTTTATTCAAAAAAGATTGCAAACTATTTTGCATATCAAAATAAAGTGCATATATTTGCACTCCCAATCCGAGAGGGACGGGGAAGTTCACAACAGAAATTTGGGTTCTTTGAGGTTTTTGAGCAGCAAAAGTTTTATCACTTTCAAAAGTGAAAATTCAATTACCTTTGAAATAAGCCAGACTTAAAATTTGAAATTTTTTACAATGGAGAGTTTGATCCTGGCTCAGGATAAACGCTAGCGGCAGGCCTAACACATGCAAGTCGAGGGGCAGCATAATGAGGTAGTGATACTTTATGATGGCGACCGGCGCACGGGTGCGTAACGCGTATGCAACCTACCGTTAACAGGGGGATAATTCGGAGAAATCTGGTCTAATACCCCATAATATGTTTCAGGGCATCCTGAAGCATTGAAAGCTCCGGCGGTTAACGATGGGCATGCGTTGTATTAGTTAGTTGGTGAGGTAACGGCTCACCAAGGCTACGATACATAGGGGGACTGAGAGGTTAACCCCCCACACTGGTACTGAGACACGGACCAGACTCCTACGGGAGGCAGCAGTGAGGAATATTGGTCAATGGGCGCAAGCCTGAACCAGCCATGCCGCGTGCAGGATGACGGCTCTATGAGTTGTAAACTGCTTTTGTACGAGGGTAAACCCGGGTACGTGTACCCGGCTGAAAGTATCGTACGAATAAGGATCGGCTAACTCCGTGCCAGCAGCCGCGGTAATACGGAGGATCCAAGCGTTATCCGGATTTATTGGGTTTAAAGGGTGCGCAGGCGGCACGGTAAGTTAGAGGTGAAATCCCGTAGCTCAACTACGGAACTGCCTCTGATACTGCCGCGCTAGAGAGTAGTTGCTGTTGGCGGAATGTGTGGTGTAGCGGTGAAATGCTTAGATATCACACAGAACACCGATTGCGAAGGCAGCTGACAAAGCTACATCTGACGCTCAGGCACGAAAGCGTGGGGAGCAAACAGGATTAGATACCCTGGTAGTCCACGCCGTAAACGATGATAGCTCGCTGCAGGCGATACACAGTCTGTGGCTTAGCGAAAGCGTTAAGCTATCCACCTGGGGAGTACGTTCGCAAGAATGAAACTCAAAGGAATTGACGGGGGCCCGCACAAGCGGAGGAACATGTGGTTTAATTCGATGATACGCGAGGAACCTTACCCGGGCTTGAAAGTTAGTGACCGTTTCCGAAAGGAGACTTCCCTTCGGGGCACGAAACTAGGTGCTGCATGGTTGTCGTCAGCTCGTGCCGTGAGGTGTCGGGTTAAGTCCCATAACGAGCGCAACCCTTACCGTTAGTTGCCAGCGGGTCATGCCGGGAACTCTGACGGAACTGCCGGTGTAAACCGAGAGGAAGGTGGGGATGACGTCAAATCAGCACGGCCCTTACGTCCGGGGCGACACACGTGTTACAATGGTCGGTACAGAGGGTCGCTACCCCGCGAGGGGATGCCAATCTCGAAAGCCGATCTCAGTTCGGATCGCAGGCTGAAACCCGCCTGCGTGAAGTTGGATTCGCTAGTAATCGCGCATCAGCCATGGCGCGGTGAATACGTTCCCGGGCCTTGTACACACCGCCCGTCAAGCCATGGAAGCCGGGGGTGCCTGAAGTCCGTCACCGAAAGGAGCGGCCTAAGGCAAAACTGGTAACTGGGGCTAAGTCGTAACAAGGTAGCCGTACCGGAAGGTGCGGCTGGAACACCTCCTTTCTGGAGCTTTTCAAAAGGTAATAGCTGCTCATACCTCAAAGACCAAATCATAGCGATGGGGCCGGCTGATAACCGCCCCTTCGTGCAGGAAGAGACCTCTTCTCAAAAAGAGAGGTTTTTTCGTAAGGTACTTTGACAGACTTAAGGAATAGAGAGAGCTTCATGTGCGCAGGCAAAAGGGTGTGCATGGGGTGAGTAAGGAAGTAAATAAGAGCGTATGGGGGATGCCTGTGGCTCTTGGAGGCGAAGAAGGACGTAGTAAGCTGCGAGAAGCCGCGGGGATCGGCAAACACGAATTGATCCGCGGATATCCGAATGGGGCAACCCGGCAGGCAGGAGGCCTGTCACCCAGCAATGGGGGCTAACCCGCTGAACTGAAACATCTAAGTAGGCGGAGGAAGAGAAAACAAAAGTGATTCCCGGAGTAGTGGCGAGCGAAACGGGACGAGCCCAAACCGAGATTGTTACGGCAATTTCGGGGTTGTAGGACTGCAATATATTAGTAACGACGAAGTGGAACTGAACTGGAAAGTTTGGCCGCAGAGTGTGATAGCCACGTACACGTAAGTTAGTTACGAGTTAGCAGTATCCTGAGTATGGCGGGACACGAGGAATCCTGTCAGAATCGGCCGGGACCACCCGGTAAGGCTAAATACTCCCAAGAGACCGATAGTGAACCAGTACCGTGAGGGAAAGGTGAAAAGTACCCCGAACAGGGGAGTGAAAAAGAACCTGAAACCATGCGCTTACAACCGGTCGGAGCGGCTTAGTGCCGTGACGGCGTGCCTTTTGCATAATGAGCCTACGAGTTACTGATCACTAGCGAGGTTAAGGGCTTTAAAGTCCGAAGCCGAAGCGAAAGCGAGTCTGAATAGGGCGTGATAGTTAGTGGTCGTAGACGCGAAACCTTGCGATCTACCCTTGAGCAGGTTGAAGTCCGGGTAACACCGGATGGAGGACCGCACCAATAAACGTTGAAAAGTTTCTGGATGACTTGAGGGTAGGGGTGAAAGGCTAATCAAGCTGGGAAATAGCTCGTACTCCCCGAAATGCCTTTAGGGGCAGCGTTGTATTACTCTACTGGAGGTAGAGCTACTGATTGGATGCGGGGGCTTCACCGCCTACCAAATCCTGACAAACTCCGAATGCCAGTAGAAGGATGTACAGCAGTGAGCCACCGGGTGCTAATGTCCGGTGACAAAAGAGGAACAACTCAGACCATCAGCTAAGGCCCCCAAGAATACACTAAGTTGATCTAACGATGTGCGACTGCAGCGACAGCTAGGATGTTAGCTTGGAAGCAGCTATTCATTTAAAGAGTGCGTAACAGCTCACTAGTCGAGCGGTTGTGCGTGGATAATAAACGGGCATCAAGTGTATCGCCGAAGCTATGGACGCAGTGTAAGCTGCGTGGTAGGGGAGCATTCCATCGACGTTGAAGCAGTGAGGTGACTCATTGTGGAGTTTATGGAAAAGCAAATGTAGGCATAAGTAACGATAAGGCGGGAGAGTAACCCGCCCACCGCAAGACCAAGGTTTCCTGATCAACGTTAATCGGATCAGGGTTAGTCGGGACCTAAGGGTAAGCCATAAGGTGAGCTCGATGGACAATCGGTTAATATTCCGATACCGGTCGATACTGCGATGGAGAGACGAAGAAGCGTAAGCTGCGCCGGCGGACGGAAGTGCCGGTTAAAGGAGTTAGGTATACCTTTGGGGTAATTCTCAGAGGTGCTGATCTCTGACAGTACCGAGAGCCTTCGGGCGATCGGATAGCCAGCCCAAGCAGACTTCCAAGAAAAACTCCTAAGCATCAGGTATCGACAGCCCGTACCGTAAACCGACACAGGTGGTCGAGGAGAGTATCCTAAGGTGCTCGAGTGAGTCACGGTTAAGGAACTAGGCAAATTAACCCCGTAACTTCGGGAAAAGGGGTCCCTGAGCAATCAGGGCGCAGCGAAGAGGTCCAGGCGACTGTTTAACAAAAACACAGGGCTCTGCCAATACGAAAGTAGACGTATAGGGCCTGACACCTGCCCGGTGCTGGAAGGTTAAGAGGGGATGTCATCGCAAGAGAAGCATTGAATCGAAGCCCCAGTAAACGGCGGCCGTAACTATAACGGTCCTAAGGTAGCGAAATTCCTTGTCGGGTAAGTTCCGACCTGCACGAATGGTGTAACGATCTGGACACTGTCTCAACCGTGAGCTCGGTGAAATTGTAGTCCCGGTGAAGATGCCGGGTACCCGCAACGGGACGAAAAGACCCCGTGAACCTTTACTGCAGCTTAACGCTGAATTTGGGTGCATAATGTGTAGGATAGGCAGGAGACTATGAAGCAGGGCCGCCAGGTTTTGTGGAGTCGCCGTTGAAATACTGCCCTTTGTGTATTTGGATTCTAACCCCTTGCGGGGGACACCGTTTGGTGGGTAGTTTGACTGGGGTGGTCGCCTCCAAAAGCGTAACGGAGGCTTCCCAAGGTACCCTCAGCACGAATGGTAACCGTGCGTAGAGTGCAATAGCATAAGGGTGCTTGACTGCGAGACCGACAAGTCGACCAGGTGCGAAAGCAGGGTATAGTGATCCGGTGGTTCTGTGTGGACTGGCCATCGCTCAAAGGATAAAAGGTACTCCGGGGATAACAGGCTGATCGCCGCCAAGAGCTCATATCGACGCGGCGGTTTGGCACCTCGATGTCGGCTCGTCACATCCTGGGGCTGGAGAAGGTCCCAAGGGTTCGGCTGTTCGCCGATTAAAGTGGCACGCGAGCTGGGTTCAGAACGTCGTGAGACAGTTCGGTCTCTATCTGTTGCGGGCGTAGGAAATTTGAGGGGTCCTGACTTTAGTACGAGAGGACCGAGTTGGACGAACCTCTGGTGTATCGGTTATGCCGCCAGGTGTAGCGCCGAGTAGCTATGTTCGGATTGGATAAGCGCTGAAAGCATCTAAGCGCGAAGCCTTCCCCAAGATAAGATTTCCCTTGAGGGTCGTGGGAGATTACCACGTTGATAGGCCGCAGGTCTAAAGGCAGTGATGCCAAAGCCGAGCGGTACTAATTACCCGATAACTTCCCTACAACCAGGTTTTTGTGATCATGAGTGCACGTTTGTGCGCCACGGTCCGAATCTCTGGCAGGGCAAAAATCTCTCTATTTCTTATAAGGAGAGTTGTCCGGATTCCCGGTCGTTCATTCGATCGCTCCGGACAACTCTTCGATCTGTCTTTCGCTTTTCCTCCCGCTTGCGGGGGCACAAAGCGACAGACCGGTCGACTGTCAACGAAACAAGCCGAAACACCCGGATGTCGAGGGTCGAAGGTTCGGAGGGTTTTCCGTGAAAGGGATACTGCCGTTCTTCGAGTTCGGAACGACGTCAATTTCAAGGTGTTTTGGTGTAGCGGAGAGGCTGACAGATGCGACGATCCTACGGGAAGTGCGATGCACTTTGAAAAGGACCTGATCGCAAGCCGCCGGTTCCTGCCGGAGTGCGACGCACTTTTCGGATGGAGTCGGAGGGGTCTGAGAGCCATGGTGTTACCGGGCTGATCGAGGTAGCGGCAATGAAAGTTTGTCGATCTTTTTTCACCTTGAACAGCAAACACCTGAAAATCCGTGAGATTGGGTGGTTATAGCGATGGGGTCCCACCTCTTCCCATTCCGAACAGAGCAGTTAAGCCCATCTACGCCAATGGTACTGCACCCCGTGTGTGGGAGAGTAGGTAGCCGCCTAACCCTGAGGGCCGGATTCGAATGAATCCGGCCCTCTTTTTTGCTCCCCACTGAGATTTTCTGCAGGATTTCGGATGAATTAATGCGCATGACGTGGCCTGCCCATCACCTCATCTCCCATCCGTTTGCTCCCCCCCCACCTCTCCTCCGAGACACCCGAGAGGCCGGACTTTTTTTGCACCTGTGCCAGCCCTGAACGCCGGATTCATCCGAATCCGGCACTCTTTTTTTTACTTCTCACTTCTCATCCGAGAGGTTGGACTTTTTTTGCTGCTCCGCCCAGCCTCGCACCTCATCTCCCGTCCCTCCCGTCCGTTTGTCCCCCACCTCTCCTCCGAGGCACCCGAGAGACCGGACTTTTTTACCCCTCACTCCCTCACTCCCTCACTTCCACTCTTCACCTCTCGTCCAAGACCCCCGAGGTTGGACTTTTTGCCTAACCCCAGCCAGCCCTGAACGCCGGACTCGACCGAATCCGGCCCTCTTTTTTTACTTCTCACTTCTCATCCGAGAGGTTGGACTTTTTTTGCTGCTCCGCCCAGCCTCGCACCTCATCTCCCGTCCCTCCCGTCCGTTTGTCCCCCCCCCATCTCCTCCGAGGCACCCGAGAGGCCGGACTTTTTTTTGCCCGTCCCTGATAGCTTTACTTTTTTGCCACAGCCCGGAAAAAGTGTGTCGCCGATGGGATTTTTGGCAGACGCTTCCGGCATTTTTTTCAGCCGGCACACTACCGAAAAGAGTCTTTGTGATAGAATGACAACATATTACCCGATCCGTGAGATTGGGTGGTTATAGCGATGGGGTCCCACCTCTTCCCATTGAGAACAGAGCAGTTAAGCCCATCTACGCCAATGGTACTGCACCCCGTGTGTGGGAGAGTAGGTAGCCGCCTAACCCTGTCCGGCCTCCCACTACAAGGCTCATCCCAACCGGTTGCGAACTCCCTTCGCTTGTCAACGACTGCCCGTTGCCAATATCGGCCATCGTACTTGTGCGCTTTATCGTATTAGGCAGAGGTTGACCG
>BNXD01000027.1 GCA_025999315.1 Bacteroidia bacterium
CGGCACGATCAACTACTATTCGCCCTTCCAGGGCTCGCTCTACGGCGTTCCGGGGGCGGGCAAATCGGCCTCGATCTCCTTCAGCGTCCAGAATACGCTCGAGATGAAGGTGCTCAGCAAGGCCGACACCTCAGGGGTTAAAAAGGTCAAGCTGATCGACAACTTTTCGTTCAGCTCGTCGTGGAACTTTCTGGCCGACTCGCTCAACCTGGCCCCCTTCTCGCTCAGCCTGCGCACCACCATCTACGGCAACTTCGGCCTCAACCTCAGCGCAACGCTCGACCCATACGAACTCGACGAGCGCGGCCGCCGCATCAACAAATTGATGATGCGCCGCGGCCTTCCGGGGCGCATCACCAGCACGGGCTGGTCGTTCGGCTACTCGTTCAACTCCTCCAAGAAGAGCCAGCCCACGGTCAACGACATCAACAACCAGGGCGGCCCCATGCCCACCTCCGATTTTTTTGCCCAGACGCCCAATGCCCGCATCGACGCCGAGACCCGCCGGGCCATGCTCTCGAAGATGTACTATGACTTCGACCTGCCGTGGAACCTGAGCTTCAACTACTCGCTCAGCTACTCCAACCCCGCCGGCAAATCGACCATCTCGCAAACCCTCGGCTTCAACGGCAGCGTTACCCCCACCCCCAAGTGGGGTATAACGTTCAACGGCGGTTACGACTTCACCTCTCGAACGCTCACCCCCGGCGTGTTCACCCTCACGCGCGATCTGCACTGCTGGCAGATGAACTTCTCGTTCGTGCCGGTCGGATTCCGCAAAAGCTGGAGCTTCAACATCGGCGTCAAGTCCGCCCTGCTGCACGACCTGAAATACGACAAACAGAACAGCTACTACGACAACCTCTATGATTAGCAATAACACCCCCAATTATGTTTAAAAATCATCCCAAAGGATTACTGGTGTTGGCGCTGACCAACATGGGCGAGCGCTTCGGCTATTACACCATGATAGCCATACTGACGCTCTACATGCAGGCCAAATTCGGCCTTTCGTCGGCCGAGACGAGCACCATCTATGGCGTTTTTTTGGCCCTGGTCTACTTCCTGCCGCTTTTGGGCGGCCTGATGGCCGACAAACTCCTCGGCTACGGACGCACCATACTGCTCGGTACGGCGGTCATGTTCGGCGGCTATCTGCTGCTGGCCATGCCCACCGACGCCGACACGGCGGGCAAGGTCATGATGTTCGGCGCCCTGCTGCTCATCTCGCTCGGAACGGGGTTCTTCAAGGGCAACCTTCAGGCCCTGGTGGGCAATCTCTACGACTCGGCCCGCTACAAGGCGCGACGCGACGTGGCGTTCTCCATATTCTATATGTTCATCAACATCGGGGCCTTTTTCGCCCCGAGCGTCGCCAACACCATCAACAACGCCTTTCTCGCCCGGGAGGGTTTCACCTACGACGCCCTGATCGCCAAGAGCTATGTCGCTCTCAACGACAGGGTGGTCGACAGGGCCGCTTTCCGCAGCGAAGTTTTTGCCATGTATCCCGACAGGGAGCACAACGACAAGTTGGTGGCCCGGACCAGAAAACAACAGGGCGTGATCTTCGTCGAAGATCGCGACGCGGCGTTGTTCCGGCTCAAGGCGGCGGGCCTCGCCCAGCTTACGGCGGCGGGGCGGATCGTCGATCCCGACATGAGGGTTACCCCCGGGGAGTATGAACTTCTCGACAGCCGCGACCCCGCCGACCGTGAGGCCACGGCGGCCCTCAAGGCGAAGATCGCAGCCATCGCCGTTACCGACCCGGCTCTTTATGGCGACGAAGGCGACCCCGAAAAGTTCGCCGTCAACTTCGGCGAAAGCTATGTGTCCAAGGCGCTTATAAAGTCATATAATCTGGCCTTCGGCGTGGCGTGCATAGGTTTGCTCATATCGGTGCTCATATTCCTGCTCTTCCGCCGCACATGGAAAGAGGTCGACAAAACCCACAGACAACAGCTCAGGGAGGCGGACAGGGAGGGTTCGCAGCGCTCGGATGTGGTAACGCTCTCGCCCCGCGAGGTGCGCGAGAGGGTGATAGCCCTGCTGCTGGTCTTCTTCGTGGTGATATTCTTCTGGATGTCGTTCCATCAGAACGGCCTGTGCATGACCTTCTTCGCGCGCGACTACACGGCCAGCGGCATCACCCCGCTGCACAACATGATCTTCTCGCTGCCCGTGCTGCTGTCGTTCGTCGTGGCCATGTACGGCATCTACCTCGCCACGATGGGGCTTTTCGGCGGCAAGCGCAAGGCCGGCACGGGCATCATCGTCGCGCTGCTCGGTCTGGCGGGGCTCGCGGCATTCTACTTCGTCGATGTCCGCAGTGCAGGCGAGGCCGTGGTGAAGATCACCCCGCAGATCTTTCAGCAGTTCAATCCGCTCTTCATCGTGTTGCTGACGCCCCTCTCGGTGGCTCTCTTCACATGGCTGGCCGCCCGCAACCGCGAGCCGTCCGCCCCGCGCAAGATCGGCTACGGCATGTTGATCGCCGCCGTCGGATTCATCATCCTGCTCGTGGCCTCTGTCGGCCTGCCCGCCCCCTCGACGCTCGACGGCATATCGGGGATGCTCGTGTCGCCCGACTGGCTCATATCCACATATTTTGTCCTGACGCTCGCCGAGCTGTTCCTGAGCCCGATGGGGTTGGCGTTCGTGTCGAAAGTGGCCCCTCCTCAATACAAGGGTTTGATGCAGGGCGGCTGGCTGGCCGCCACGGCCATCGGCAACCTGCTGGTGGGGGTGATGGGCGTTTTTTGGGACAAGCTGCCGCTGTGGCTCTTCTGGGGCGTGCTGGTTGTCTGTTGTTTGCTCTCGGCGGCGTTCCTGTTCTCGGTGATGAAACGCCTTGAACGGGTCACCAAATAGCATGAAAAGACTCATTCGTTTTGTACTGAACCGGGTGCCCCGGTCGACGATCCAGCGAGTGGCGCACCTGGCGACGCCCGTGATGAGGCTGCTCTACGCGGGCCGTGGCGTCGAGTGCCCGGTGTGCGGGGGACGCTACCGCCGGATGATGCCCTATGGCTATGGCCCGGTGCGAAGCAACGCCCTGTGTCCCGGGTGTTTGTCGCTGGAGCGACACCGGCTGCTGTGGTTGTGGCTCATCGGGCAGAGCGACTTTTTTGTCTCTGCTCCCCACACGTTGCACGTCGCTCCCGAGAGGTGTTTTATCGGGCGGTTTGAGCGCGCGCTCGGCGAGAGCTATGTTACGGCCGACCTGGAGAGCCCGCTGGCGCGGGTCAGGATGGACGTGCAGGCGATACCTTTTCCCGACGAGACGTTCGACGTGGTGATCTGCAACCATATCCTCGAGCATGTCGAGGATGATCGCCTGGCAATGAGAGAGATGCACCGTGTCATGCGCACGGGCGGCTGGGGCGTCATGCTCTCGCCGGTGAACCCCGAGAGAGCGACGACCCACGAGGATGCGTCGATCACCACGCCCGAGGGACGCTCGGCGGCGTTCGGACAGCACGACCACCTGCGCGATTATGGCCGCGACTACCCCGACCGGCTGCGTGAGGCGGGGTTCCGGGTGAAGGAGATCGATTATTGCGACGCACTGACCACCGAGCAGATCGCCCGTTTCGCCCTGCGCCGGGAGACGCTCTATATCGTTGAAAAATGACAGGATTTCTGGACACATGGCGGGCCGTCGACCGGTCGTTATTTCTGATGCTGAACGGCGACGGAGGTCCGGTTGCCGATACGGTCTTTAGGGCCGTTTCGTGGTCTTCGACGTGGATCCCGCTCTATCTCTTCCTTGCATGGATGATCTGTCGCGCTGTCGGGTGGCGCAGGATGCTTCTGGCGGTGGCGTTGCTGGCGCTGGCGGTGATCGTGGCCGACCAGATCGCCAACATCTTCAAATATGGCGCCCAGAAACTGCGCCCCACGCACAACCCGCTGCTGGAAGGGCTGGTACACACGGTCGGGGGCTACCGCGGAGGATTGTACGGCACCGTCTCGGCCCATGCGGCGTCGGCCATGGCGGTGGCGCTGTTCTCCTCGCTCTTTTTTCGCAGGCGGTGGGTCGCCGTGGCGATGTTCGCCTGGGCTCTTGTGGTGTGCTACAGCCGGATATATCTCGGGGTGCACTACCCGGCCGACCTGCTCTTCGGCACGCTGGACGGCCTGCTGTGGGGGTGGATCGCCTACAGGCTCTTTGTGCACCTGTCGGCCCGGGTGAAATGGCGAGATAATAAATAATTTGATAAATCGGCGCAGTTTGTTTACCTTTGCCTTGATGAAGCGAATTCTGCCCATATTTTTCATCCTTTTTGCCTCCACTGCCGCCATGGGACAAAGCTTGGTGACCGTTACCGGCAGCGTGCTGTCGGCCGCTGACAGCTCGGCCCTCGTCGGAGCGGTGATCTCCATCAACGAAGGCCAGCTGCATACGCTGGTGGGGGCCAAGGGACACTTCTTGATCACGGAGATGCCGCGAGGCAAGCAGGCGCGAATCGACATCACCTACCTCGGCTTCGAGCCTCTTGCCGCCGAATTTACCCCCACCTCTTCGCCCTACAGTCTCGACACGATCTTCATGGCCCCCCTGAGCAGCCTGCTCGACGCTGTGGTGGTCAGCGCGCCGATACCCATGGCCGTTCAGCTGGGCGACACGACGCAGTTCAACGCCGCGGCCTTCAAGACCAACCCCGACGCCGATGCCGACGAGCTGGTGATCAAGATGCCCGGCATCGTCATCCAGGAGGGCAAGATCGAGGCGCAGGGCGAGCCCGTACGCAGAATATATGTCGACGGCAAGCTCTTCTTCGGCACCGACGTCATGGCGGCGCTCAAGAGCATCCCTGCCGACGCCGTGGAGAGCGTGCAGGTGTTCGATGAGCTGACCGAGCAGGCGCGTCTGGCCGGCATCGAAGACGGCGAGACACGCAAGGCGCTGAACATCATAACCAAAGCCAGGGCCCACCGCCACGACATCGTGCGCCTTGAGGCTTCGGCGGGCCACGACCTCGGCCCGCTCGACAGGTTCCGTTATCTGGCCGGGGGCAACTATTCGCACATTGAGGACAAGAGCCGCCTGACTGTCACCGGCGTAAGCAACAACGTGAGCACCCTCCGTTTCGGGCAGGACGACCAGAACAACGCCGGCGAGGTCGACAGCAACGGCAACCCCAGAAACCAGCAATCGGGCATTCAGAACATCAACAGCATCGGGGGCAACTACTCTTTCGACAACAAAAAGTTGCGCTTCTCGGGCAGCTACTTCTACAATAACAAGGATGTCGACCTGTGGCGCAAGACGGTGAAGAATTTCTACCCCACCACCAACAACCAGGGCCAGCAGATCGATCAGGTGAACCATATCACCGACCTGCAGCACTTTGTGCAGAACAACCACCGCCTCGACTTCCGCCTGGAGTGGCACCTGAGCGAAAAGGACGTCTTCATCCTCTCGCCCAACGTCTCGTATACCGACACCGACTACTCGCAGGCCTCCAAATATACCTGGGTGATGAAGAACGGCGATTCGACCCGCCGCACGTTGAGCCATAACCCGCAGGATCTGAGGAGCTACTACCTTTCGGGCAACGCCATGTTCACCCACCGCTTCGAGAAAAAGGGACGCAACGTCTCGGCCAGCCTCACCTACAGCCTCTCCGATCGCCACCCCGACAAGTATGTGATGGACGAATATAAGGAGAACTTCCGTCCGGCCAGACACGACTGGATGCAGGGGGGCGGCGACTTGATCGAGAACTACTACCAGACCCAGACGGTGGACAACAACTCCCTGCGCCTGAGGCTCTCCTACTCCGAACCCGTCTCCGTCAACCACCGGGTGATCGTGAACGCCATCGCCATGAACGAATGGAACAGCAACGACACCCGTTTTGGGGTCTTCAACCCCGCCACCGAGAAGTACGACTCGCTGTCGACCCGCTGGCAACTGGGGCCCAAAGCGCTCCATTCGCGCAACTACGCCGGCGGCGGCGGTCTGGGCTACTCTTATGTCCGCAGCCGGCTGACGTTCTATGCCGACATGAACTATCAGCGCATCTTCCGCACCCTCTACGTTACCGAGCCCTATCAGAACACCACCCGCAAGGAGATCGACGACCTGCAACCCGGCCTTTCGCTGCGCTACTCGCTGCAAAAGAAGAAATATCTGCGTCTGCGCTACTATGGCCGCACGGTGCTGCCCGACATCAACCGCATGCAGGATTACGTCGACCGCACCAACCCCAACACCTGGTACGAAGGCAACCCCGGTCTGCAATCGGGCTACCGCCACTCTTTCGACCTGTTCTACAACGCCTCGAACCAGAAACGCGGCACCAACTTCACCCTCACCCTCACCGCCGCCGCCATATCCAACTACATCACCTCGTCGACCTCCTTCATCAACCCCGACTCGACGGCGCCCAACCAGAGCGTTACCCTCATCAAGTGGCTCAACCTGGACGGCTACTACATGGCCGGAGCCGCCGCCACCTACAGCATCCCCGTCAAAACGCTCAGAAGCAACCTCAACCTCACGCTCGACTACCGCTACAGCCGCGTCCCGTCGATGTACAAGGTGCTCAACTATGGCGGCACCAGCACGGGCAACCTGCGCGTGGGCCTTACGAGCAACATCTCGCCCCAGGTCGACTTCAACTTCTACTCGAGCACCTTTGTCAGCTATACGGGCAACAGCGCCCTGAGCGACACCCACTACATCAACCAGAACCTGAGCTACTCGCTCAATCTGATATTCTGGAAAGGACTGGTGTTCAACACGCTCATCACCTGGAAATACTACTACACCTCCATCAGCGACTACATGCCCAACAACCAGCTGCTGGTCAATGCCGGCATAGGCAAGAAATTCCTTAAGCGGCAGAACGGCGAGTTGCGCCTGACGGTTTATGACTGCCTCAACAAAACGCGCAACATGTTCCACTATGTCCAGAGCAACAGCATCGACGATGTGGAGAGCAACGCCCTTGGGCGGTACGCGCTGTTGAGGTTCACCTACCGTTTCAACTCGATGTGGAACCGGAACAAACCTGCCCTGCCCCCGTCGGCAGTCAAAAAATCCGCCACAGGGGGCACCAAACGGATCGACACCAAAAACTTGATCATAACGCATTAGGGTTTTGGTCGCCCGATGGCATAATTCCCCCAAAAAGTGTAAATTTGCAAACAAAATCAGTTCCCATGAAATATGCAATAATATCGACCGAAAAGGGCGACATGACGGCCGAGCTCTACGAGAACGAGACGCCCGGCACGGTCTCCAATTTCATTCGCCTGGCCTCAGACGGCTTCTACGACGGATTGACGTTCCACCGTGTGATCCCCGACTTTGTGGTCCAGGCCGGTTGTCCTTTGGGCACAGGCGCCGGAGGTCCCGGCTACACCATCAAGTGCGAAACCGGAGCCCCGCGCCAGCACCACGACCGCGGTGTGCTGTCGATGGCCCACCGCGGCAGGGACACCGGCGGCTCGCAGTTCTTCATCTGCCACAACCGCGCCAACACCGCCCACCTCGACGGTGTCCACACTGCGTTCGGGGCGGTCGTCGACGGACTGGAGGTGCTCGACAGCCTGTGCCAGGGCGATGCGATCAACACCATCCGCATCGAGGAGCGATAGTTTTTTCCGGGGCGTCAGAGCGCCGACAAGGCCGGGTAAAGATCAAGATGCGTTGGCTGACGACGGGCGTTTTTTGCGAGCCAAAAGAGAACAAAAAAACAAAAAAAATAGGAAATATGGATTTTGAAGGACTGGTATACAAAGTGTTGCCGGCGGTCAAGGGCACAAGCACCCGCGGCGAGTGGACCAAGCAGGAGATGATCCTGGAGCTTCCGGGGGAGTTTTCGCGCAAGTTGTGTGTGTCGTTCTGGGGCGACAAGACGCGCGAGTTGGAGAACATCAAAGAGGGCGAGGCGATCGGCATATCGGCCAACGTCGAGTCGAAGGAGTTCAACGGACGCTGGTTCACCGAGGTGCGGGCGTGGCGGGTGATGCGCAAGACAGCCGGACAGCAACCTCAGGGCGATGCTGCCGCTGCGCCGTCGACGATGCACGATTTTCCGGCCTATTCGACCGACACTTTGCCGGGCGGCGACGACAAGGAGGTCGACGATCTGCCGTTCTGACGCGCGCAAGAGGCGGCCGGCGCGCGCATGACGGCACAAAACATTCAATATGAGCAATATGGGGCGCACATACGTCAGGATATTAGGCTGGTTGCGCAGGCATGTTTCGGCGACTTTTCTGTTGCTGGCGCTGCTGTCGACCATGCTGTGGTATCTGACCAAGCTCAGCCACGTCTATGTGGCCGAGGTTCCGGTGCGGGTCTTTGTGGGCGAACAGCGCATTGTAGTCAAGTGCATGGCCGAAGGGACGGGCTACCGCATACTCGCGTTGCGCCACATCCCGGGCGACGCTGTGAGAGTGAGCCTCGAGCAGGTCAACGCCACACCCTCGCCCACGAACAAAGGGAGTTACATCATCGACCCTCTGTCGCTGCAAAACGCCATATCGGTGCACCTCAGCAGTCTTAAGATCATCTCGATGGAACCTATGCCCGAGATCAAACCCCAGGAGGCGGTCAATTTGCAATAGAGTTTACACATATCATCTTAATCTGTATAAACTCTGATAGACATGCTTAAGGTGGGCATAACGGGCGGCATCGGCAGCGGCAAAAGCGTTGTATGCCGCCTCTTTGCGCTTTTGGGCATCCCCGTCTACGACTCCGACCGCCGGGCGCGGGAGCTGATGAACACCTCTGCGCCGCTGATGGAGGGCATACGGTCGATCTTCGGGCAGGAGAGCTATTGCAATGGGGAACTCGACCGCCGGGCAGTTGCCCGCGAGGCGTTCAGCGACCGGACGCTGCTCGACCGGCTCAACGCGCTGGTGCATCCTGCCGTGATGGAGGACTTCGGCGAGTGGACGATCGGCCAGAAGGGGCCTTATGTGTTGCTGGAGAGCGCTATACTTTTTGAAAGCGGCCTGGAGCGCCACATCGACCTGTCGATCCGTGTCGATGCGCCGCCCGCCCTGCGCCTCGAGCGCGTGGTGGAGCGCGACGGGGCGACCCCCGGGCAGGTCGCCCGCCGCATGGCCAATCAGTCCGACGCCCCTCATCCTTCCGACTTTGTGATCGACAACAGCGGCGGCGCGCTGCTCTGGCCCCAGGTGCTGGCCATAGACAATGCCCTGAGAAAAAGAGACTTAAGCGATCAGGAGATTCCTTAATTGTGCCCCCGGAAGGTGAAGTGGTGCTGCATCAAATAGCTGTAGGCGATCGTCAGCAGCGAAACGATCATCTGCGACGGGGTGGGGTAGAGGTGCGCCACCTCCACAAAGAGCTTGAGCCCGGCATAGTTGAGCAGCAGCGAGCCGCACACGCTCAGCAGATAACGCCACATCTGTGTCCCGCTCCCGAGGGGCGAACTGCGGAAGGTGATATTCTTCTGGAGCCAGAATCCCGTAAAGAACGTGATCGGAAAGACCACCAGCAGTGTCGCGATATGCGGCGAGATCACGATCGGGCCCAGGTCCAGAAACCGCTTGCGGATCACGAAATTATAGATAACGCCATACAGGAACCAGTTGAGCAGCAGGTTTCCTCCCCCGCACGCCGCATAGCGAAACGTCAACCTCGGCACGAGCCTCCTCAGCGGAGGATAGAAAAAGTCGATCGCCCGGGTTATCGCCCCCGACAGAGCCCCATACTGCTCATCATCTTTCATCTCGACATTGTTTTTACAGCACTATCCTGAACAGTTTTTTGGCCAGGGCGGCTTTTTCCTTGTTGAGCAGGGTGATCTGGCGCATGATCTCGAGCTCCTGCTCTTCGGGGAGTTCCTCTCCGCCGAGGCGGGCCTTGAGCTCTTTGGTGATGCGTTCGATGGCCTTCGATTTGTAGAGGAGCACCAGTCGGGGCACATCTATGGACAGGCGGTCCGATTCGAGTTCGACCACCTTGCCGTGGCGTTTCCAGAGGTTGCTGATGGGGTAGTTGTCGTCGGAGGTTATGATGTCGACGGCGGCGTTGCTCACCTGGGGGTCGGCATGTTCGACAAACATGCGCTGGTCGACACCGCCCTCCTCGGCGCGACGGGCGGCGTAGAGCCTCAGGATGGCGTCGTAGGCGGGATTGACCAGCCTCAGGCCGTTGTTTTCCAGCTCGTCGAGGATGATCTGGGCGACGTTGAGGGAGATGATGCTCTTACCCTCCTTGTAGTCGAAGTCCTTGGCTCCGTACAGTATGAGATACTTGACGATCTCTTTCTCGAGCTCCTCGATGCTGCTGCCGCCGTCGGAGGGGCCCAGCAGAGGGGTTTCGGGCTGGGGTTTGGCCTGCCGTTGCTGTCGCCTGACGAAGTCGACGGCCTCGCGGTCGCCGGAGTGGGAGATGCGGCGGCGCGCCACCTCATTCACGAGCACCTGCTGGTCGACCTCGAGCATCCGGGCGCAACTCTGGGTGAAGAGCGAACGCATGATGGGGTCGGGGATCACCGAGATCGACTGTACTATGTCGGCGATGACCGTTCCCTTTTTGATGGGGTCGTCGCCGCTGTCGGCCAGCAGTGTACGGGTCTTGAACGAGAGGAAATCCTCCTCGTGCGAGCGGATATGGTCGCGCAGCTCGGTGGCGTTGTGGCTGCGGGCGAAGGAGTCGGGGTCTTCGTCCGCCGGCAGCGGCACCACCCTGACGTTGAGCCCCGCCGAGAGGATCATGTCGATGCCGCGCAGCGACGCTTTGACCCCTGCGCTGTCGCCGTCGTAGATCACCGTGATGTTGCGCGTGAAGCGTGCCAGAAGGGCTATCTGCCCCTCGGTGAGCGAGGTGCCCGAGCTGGCCACCACATTCTCGATCCCGGCCTGCGACATCGAGATCACATCGGTGTAGCCCTCCACCAGTATGGCGCAATCTTCGTGGGTGATCGCTTTCTTGGCCTGAAACAGCCCGTACAGGACACTGCTCTTGTGGTATATCTCGCTCTCGGGCGAGTTGAGGTACTTGGCTATGTTCTTGTCGGTGCGCAGGGTACGCCCGCCGAAGGCCACCACGCGCCCGCTGATGGAGTGGATGGGAAAGATCACCCGGCCCGAGAACCGGTCGTAATAGCCCCCGTTCTCGCGCACGACCGTAAGGCCGGTCGAGGCGAGGAACTCCTCTTTGTATCCGGCCCCGAGGGCGGCCCGGGTGAACGTGTCGCCCCCGTCGGGGCAGTAACCCAGCTGAAACTTCTCCAGAGCAAGATCGCCGATGCCTCTCTGGCGCAGATAGCCCAGCCCCACGCTGCGTCCCATGTCGGTCTCGAGCAACTGACCGTGAAAATAGTCGGCGGCATAGCTGCTGACCACCATCATGCTCTCGCGGTCGTCGTTGCGGCGCAGCTCCTCCTCGGTCAGCTCGCGCTCCTCGATCTGGATGCCGTACTTCTTGCCCACATACTTCAGCGCCTCGACGTAGCTCATGTTCTCGTGCGCCATGACGAACGTAACGGCGTTGCCCCCCTTGCCGCACCCGAAACACTTGAAAAGCCCCTTGGCGGGCGAGACGACGAACGACGGGGTCTTCTCGTTATGAAACGGGCAGCAAGCCTGATAGTTGGCCCCCTTGCGCTTGAGCGTAACAAAATCGCTCACCACCTCCACGATGTTGGCGGCTGCAAATATCCGGTCTATGGTCAGGTTGTCGATCATCGCTTTGGCAAATTTACTCTTTTCTTTGTGGAAAAAGAAAAAACCGTTATACCTTTGTTCGATGAATTTCAAGTTGACATCGGAGTACCGGCCGACGGGCGACCAACCCGAAGCTATAGGGCAACTCATAGCCTCGATCGAGGGGCACAGCCGGCACACGACGCTGATGGGGGTAACCGGTTCGGGCAAGACCTTCACCATAGCCAACCTCATCGCGCACCTCAACAAGCCGACGCTGGTGCTGAGCCACAACAAGACACTGGCGGCGCAGCTCTACGGCGAGTTCCGCAATTTCTTTCCCGAGAACGCGGTGGAGTATTTCGTCTCCTACTACGACTACTACCAGCCCGAGGCCTACCTGCCCACGACCGATACCTACATAGAGAAAGACCTGTCGATCAACGCCGAGCTCGAGAAGATGCGTCTGAGCACCACCTCGGCGCTGCTCTCGGGTCGCAGCGACATTATCGTCGTGTCGAGCGTGTCGTGCCTCTATGGCATCGGCAACCCGGCCGATTTTCACGCCACGTCGGTGGAGGTGGCTGTGGGGCAGACGTTTCCGCGCCGCAAGTTCCTCTACGCGCTGGTGGAGGCGCTCTATACGCGCACCGAGTACGACCTGACCAAAGCCACCTTCAGGGTCAACGGCGAGACGGTGGACATCATGCCTGCCTATGGCGATGTCTGCTACCGCGTGGAGTATGACGACGATCAGATCGAGGCCATCTACACCATCAACCCCCTGACCGGGCAGAAGACAGCCCCCCTCGACAGGACCATCATCTACCCGGCCAACCTCTTTGTAACCACTCGTGAGCGTATCAACACCGCCATGAGCCAGATCCAGGACGACCTGATGGCGCAGGTGGCGTTTTTCGAGCGTCAGGGCAAGCCGGTCGAGGCGCAGCGCGTCAAACAACGGGTGGAGTACGACCTGGAGATGATCAAGGAGCTGGGCTACTGCAGCGGCATCGAGAACTACTCGCGCTACTTCGACGGACGACCGCCGGGCAGCCGCCCCTTCTGTCTGATCGACTACTTCCCCAAAGACTACCTGCTGGTGGTCGACGAGAGCCATGTTACCATCCCCCAGATCAGGGCGATGTATGGCGGCGACCGTTCGCGCAAGGAGAACCTAGTGGAATATGGCTTCCGCCTGCCTGCCGCCATCGACAACCGGCCGTTGACGTTCAACGAGTTCGAGGCGCTGGAGGGCACCGCCGTCTACGTCAGCGCCACCCCGGCCGACTACGAGCTCATCAAGTCGGAGGGAGCCGTCGTCGAACAGCTCATACGACCCACGGGGTTGATCGATCCGCCCATCCAGGTGCGCATCACCGACAACCAGATCGACGATCTGATGGAAGAGATACAGCAATGCGTCGATCACGACTGGCGAGTGCTGGTCACCACCCTCACCAAACGCATGGCCGAGGAGCTGTCGAAATATTTCGACCGTCTGGGCATCCGCAACCGCTATATCCACTCCGACGTCGAGACACTGGAGAGGGTGCAGATACTTGAAGATCTGCGCAAGGGGCTCTTCGACGTGCTCATCGGGGTGAACCTGCTGCGCGAAGGGCTCGACCTGCCCGAGGTGGCGCTGGTGGCCATCATGGATGCCGACAAGGAGGGCTTTCTGCGCAGCGAGCGATCGCTGACCCAAACCTCGGGGCGCGCCGCCCGTCATGCCGAAGGCAAGGTGATCATGTATGCCCAGCGGCGCACCGACTCGATGCGCATGGCCATGTCGGAGAGCAATCGCCGCCGCGAGAAGCAGATAGCCTACAACATGGAGCACAACATCATCCCCCGGGCGGCGCAGAAGAGCGGCGACACGCAACGGCCAGGCATGGTCGCCGCCTACCCTCTGCGCGACTCTCCGGCGTCGATCGCCGCCGACGCCAAAGGCAGCTACTCGACCCGCCCCGAGATCGAAAAACAGATCGCCACGGCCCGCGCAATGATGGAGAAAGCCGCCCGCGAACTCGATTTTCTCGAGGCCGCCCGCCACCGCGACCTGATGTACGCGCTGCAGGACAAACTCACAAAGCCATGAGCGCACCCAAAGAGGTAGTCATCAAGAATCGACGCGCCACGTTCGACTATGAGATACTCGAGACGTGGGTTGCGGGCATTGTGCTGGTCGGCACCGAGATCAAGGCGTTGCGGCTGGGCAAGGCGTCGATCGTGGATTGCTATTGCTATTTCAGCGAGGGCGAGCTTTGGGTGCGCGGGGTCAACATCGCCGAGTACGCATGGGGCAGCTACAACAACCACCAGCCCAAGCGCGACCGCAAACTGCTGCTCAACCGCAAGGAGCTCGACAAGTTGCAGCGAACCCTTCAGGACAAGGGGCTCACCGTTGTGGGGCTCAAACTGTTCGTCAACCAGCGGGGGCTGGCCAAGATGCTCATCGGCCTTGCCCGCGGGCGCAAGAGCTACGACAAACGCGAATATATCCAGCAGAAAGACGCCCGCCGCGAAATGGACCGGGCAATGAAACGGTGAGCGATTTATTTGCCAAAATAAACGCTATAGTCGCACAATAATTTGTACTTTTGCGCCGTTGACAATAAAGAGAAAATATGTTTAAATCGGGACGCACGGCAGATGAAGGCGGCCCACTAACGGAAGCAAAGATGAACATGACAAAGAAAATGAGGATCGCCCTGGTGGCCCACGACAACATGAAGCGCGATCTGGCCGAGTGGGTCAACTGGAACTGGGAGAAACTGTTGCAACATCACCTTATATGTACGGGCACCACGGGCAAGATGGTCGCGGGGACGCTCCTCGAGAAGCGCAACAACAACCACGGCAGCTTCGACATAACGATGCTCAAGAGCGGTCCGCTGGGAGGCGACCAGCAGCTGGGGTCGCTCATCGCCGAGGGCGAGATCTCGGCGGTGATCTTTTTCTGGGACCCCATGCAGCCCCAGCCGCACGATGTCGACGTGAAAGCGTTGCTGCGTCTGGCGACGCTGTATAATGTCCCGACGGCCATCAACCGCTCGTCGGCCGACATGATAATCTCCTCGCCGCTGTTCAACACCGACTACTCGCCCCAGGTGAAGGACTATCAGGACTACGTCAACCGCGCGCTCGACAACCGTTGAGTTGCCCCGGTTGCTGTTTTCGGCGAAAGCGATCGAATATCAAGCTTGGCTGGCTTCGATTCCCCGCCGCCGTCCGGCAGGGTTTTCGTGCTCTTCCGTCAAAGAGCGCACGGCCCCTCTTCCCGGCTGCCGTCTCACTCCTCGAAAAGACGTTCCAACTCGCTGAAACTCATCTTGCGCACCTCGCATCGGCCAATGTCGCCCACAAGGACGAGGTTGATCCGGTCGCTCTCCCGTTTCTTGTCGAGACGGATGGCCTTCAGTAGCTTTGCCGTGGGTATGCCGCTCTCGGTGGGCAGCCCCATGTGGCTGATCGCCTGCCTGATGCGCCGGGCCGTTTGGGCATCGCACACCCCGAGCCGCGCTGACAGGTCGGCGATGACGACCGTGCCGACAGCCACCGCCTCGCCGTGGACATATCGGTGCGAAAGTTTCTCGATGGCGTGGGCAAAGGTGTGCCCCAGATTGAGCAGACGCCTCTCGCCCGCCTCCCGTTCATCGGCCTCCACGATCGCCGCCTTGACTCTCACTGCAGCCGTAATAGCCTGCCGCATAAGAGATTCGTCCCGGCGAAACTCCTCCTCGCCGTGGCTCTCCAGCAGAGCGAACAATCTTGGGTCGGCGATGATCCCCGCTTTGACGATCTCGGCCATGCCCGCCCGGAACTCCCTGTCGGGCAGCGTGCCGAGCATCCCCGTGTCGCACAGCACAAAATCTGGCTGGTTGAACGTCCCCACGATATTTTTGTAGCGGGCCAGGTTCACCCCGTTCTTGCCGCCAACGCTGGCATCGACCTGCGCCAGCAACGACGAGGCCACAAAACCGAAACGCACCCCGCGCATATATGTGGAGGCCACAAAGCCCGCAATATCGGTTACTATACCCCCGCCGATGCCCAGGACGAAGCACTCCCGGTCGACATTCATCTCGAGCAGCCGGCGATAGATCGACTCCACCGTGGCGAGGGTTTTGTTCCTCTCCCCCAGGCCGATACATATATGTTCGTAGCGTTGGCACAACTCGGGCCAGTGTCGCAGCAGGTTGCGGTCCGTGATCACGATCACCCTGCGGCCCCCGGGCAGCAACTCCTCCAACCGGCTCAGCGCATCGCCGATGACCACCTTCGACGGCTCGCCCTGCGGCCGCTTAACCAAAATCGTCTCGATCATAATGTTTTATTTTTCGTTCTCTTTTAGCGGGCAGAAAGACGTCCGCCTTTTTACTCGAGAGATTTGGGCTTCTGAAAGCTTGCTTTCAAGCCAAATCTCTCGAGTAAAAGATTGCCGGGCTTCGCCCGCCACCACCCGTCAATCCATAAACTGCCATTTCGCCAACCGGCGCACCTCGGCATAGCTTCACGCCGAGCGTGGCTCTGCTCTCGGTTTGTCGTTGATTGCGGGGCATAGTCTGCAAGCAGTCTCTGCTCCCACTGCGAGCGTCGGGTTCAGGAAAGCACGGGAAATACGGATAAAAAGAAAAAAACGCCATGCAAATATACCAATTTTCGTACCTTTGTGGCTCTCAAAGAGGACAAACAGAATGAAAAAATTGAGGAACATAGCCATAATAGCCCATGTGGACCATGGCAAGACCACTTTGGTCGACAAGATGATCTATCAGGGCCACCTGCTGCGCGAGGACGCCCAGCACGGCGAGTTGATCATGGACAGCAACGATCTGGAGCGCGAGCGGGGCATCACGATCCTCTCGAAGAACGTCTCGGTCATTTATAATGGCTATAAGATCAACATCATAGACACTCCGGGCCACAGCGATTTTGGAGGCGAGGTCGAGCGCGTGCTCAACATGGCCGACGGAGTGCTGCTGCTGGTGGACGCTTTCGAGGGGACGATGCCCCAGACGCGCTTTGTGCTGCAGAAGGCGTTGGCGCTGGGCAAGAAGCCCATCGTGGTGATCAACAAGGTCGACAAACCCAACTGCCGCCCCGAATATGTGCACGAGCAGGTCTTCGATTTGATGTTCGCGCTGGAGGCCACCGAGGAACAGCTCGACTTCCGCACGATCTACGGCAGCGCCAAACAGGGCTGGATGTCGCACAAGCACAACGAACCCACGGGCACCATCACCCCGCTGCTCGATGCCATCATCGACGACATTCCCGAGCCGGAGGAGCGCGAGGGGACGCCCCAGTTGCTCATCACCTCGCTCGAATATTCGCCCTATGTGGGGCGCATCGCCGTGGGCAAACTCACGCGGGGCACGCTGCGCTCGGGCATGGCCGTTACGCTGGCCAAACGCGACGGGACGATGGTCAAAACGCGCATCAAGGAGCTGATGACCTTCGAGGGCCTCGGCAAAAGCAAGGTCGAGGAGGTCTGCTGCGGCGAGATATGCGCGCTGGTGGGCATCGACGGCTTCGAGATCGGCGACACGGTGTGCGATGTGGAAAACCCCGACCCGCTGCCCCCCATCAATATCGACGAGCCGACGATGAGCATGTTGTTCACCATCAACGACTCGCCCTTCTTCGGTCGCGACGGCAAACTGGTTACTTCGCGCCACATCAGAGAGCGTCTCGACCGCGAACTGGAGAAAAATCTCGCCCTGAGGGTCTCCCCGGGGCTCACCTCCGACAGCTTTGTGGTCTACGGACGCGGCGTGTTGCACCTGTCGATCCTCATCGAGACGATGCGTCGCGAGGGCTACGAGTTGCAGGTCGGCCAACCCAGGGTGATCATCAAGGAGATCGACGGCCGCCGGTGCGAGCCGGTCGAGGAGATGACCATCGACCTGCCCGACGAGTACGCGGGCAAAGCTATCGAGCTGGCCACCAAACGCAAGGGCGTGCTGGTCAACATGACCTCCTCGAGCGACCGCACCCGCCTCGAGCTGGAGATACCCTCGCGCGGCATCATCGGCCTGAGGAGCAACCTTCTGACCGCCACCGCCGGCGAAGCGGTCATGACCCACCGCCTCAAGGGCTTCGAGCCCCACAAGGGAGAGATCGAGATGCGCATCAACGGTTCGCTTATCGCCATGGAGACGGGCACCGCCGAGGCCTACGCCATCAACAAGTTGCAGGACCGCGGCCGTTTTTTCATCTATCCCGGCCAGGAGGTCTACTGCGGACAGGTCGTGGGCGAGAGCACCCGCTCCGAAGACATCACCATCAACCTGACCAAAAGCAAGAAACTCACCAACATGCGTGCCAGCGGCTCCGACGAGAAAACCAGCATCGCCCCGCCGGTGCTCTTCTCGCTCGAAGAAGCCCTCGAGTATATCAAGGAGGACGAATACGTGGAGGTTACCCCCAAAGCCCTGCGCCTGCGCAAGATACTGCTCGACGAAAACGACCGCAAACGCGCCGCCAAATAGTTTTTACTGCTGCTTTGTATTTGCTTTTCCCGCTGCGCGCGGGGCGCCCGCTTTGTTGTGGCTTGATTTGTGTCCGCTTTCCCGCGCTTTCTTGAAACCGACGCCAAGCCGAGAGCAGAGACCGCTCGCGGGCTACGGACGAGGTAGCGCGAGGAAGGCAAGCGTCCCTCTGCTTGCTTTCCTTCGCGGGCGTTCCTTTGCCTGCCAACAAAGCTGGGCAAAGAACTTTTAACTATTTCAGGTGTGTCGACTGGTAACGGTCATTGTTTCAAAGATTAAAAATCGACGGGCCGCATGAAATGCGGCGCTTATCGCTCGGCCGGGCTTTGCCCGCCGCCCGATTTTTAATTCCCGCCGCCACAGGCCAATCATGCGTGTGCGCAGTATCGCCGAAAAGTTTAGCTTCGCTGATTATCTGTCGTCGCTCGGCAAAGCTCATGCAAGCATGGCTCTGCCCTCACTCCTAAGATAATTTTGGGCGACTTTTTCCAAAAAGTCGCCAAAGGAGGAATTTTCCGGTTCCCTTTTTCAAAAGAGAACGAAAAAATCAAGATCATGAAATTCGGTAAGATGTTCGGGGCGGCGTTGCTTGCCTTTTTTGCGGGGACGGCGGTGATATTCACTGCTACGATCTTTTTTTTCGTCGCGTTGGCGGCCTCTGTTACGCTTGCCACACATGTGTCGGTTTCGCCCCGGTCGGTGTTGACGATCGATCTTGGGGAGACGATCACCGACGAGCCGACCACTGCGACGCTCTCGTCGATTGACCTGCAGCAGATGTGTATCCGCAGTTCCAGTTCGCTGCTGGGGGTGTTGAGGGCTATCGAAACGGCCAAGACCGACCCCAACATCGAGGGGATATACCTTTGTGGGGCCGAGGAGCCGGGCTTCGATGCGGCACAGGGGGAGGAGTTGCGCGAGGCGCTGATCGACTTTCGCTCGAGCGGCAAATTTGTCTTCGCCTGGTCGGACTACTACTCGCAGCTGGGATACTATGTCTGTTCGGCGGCCGATCGGGTGACGGTCAACCCCCAGGGCGGTTTCGCGTGGTATGGGCTGTCGGCCAACATGCTGTTTTTCAAGGGACTGCTCGACAAACTCGACATCCGGGCAGAGGTCATACGCCACGGGGCGTTCAAATCGGCCGTCGAGCCCTTTGTCAGCGACAGGATGAGCCGAGAAAACGCGCTGCAGATGAACGCCTTGGTGAGGTCGATCTGGGGGACCATGGTGGGCGACATCGCCCGTTCGCGTGAGCTGGACAGCGCCGCTCTGCAGAAAATGGCCGACAGGCTGGCGATCCGCTCGCCGCAGGACGCCCGCATCAACCACCTGGTGGACAGCACAATGTACAGGGATCAGGCTATGGCCTGCCTGGGCGAGCTCGTCTGGGGCGAGACGGCGGATAGCACAACGCAGAGCGATCCCCGCACTCCCGAGTTGGTGTCCATAGGCAGCTATCTTGCGGGTACGACGCTCAAACATAAAGGCAAACGCTCCCGCAACGAGATAGTGGTGCTCTATGCCGACGGCGAGATTGTCGACGGCCGGGGCGCGAGGGGTATGGTCGGGAGCATCTCCTTCGCCGACAAGATACGTGAGCTCAGGGAGGACGAACGCATCAAGGGGGTTGTGCTGCGGGTCAACTCTCCGGGTGGGAGCGCCCTGGCGGCAGAGAATATCTGGCGCGAGCTGACACTGCTGCAGAGAGACAAGCCTGTGGTGGTGTCGATGGGGGCGACGGCGGCTTCGGGGGGCTACTATATCGCTGCCGGGGCCGATGCGATCATGACCTGCCGCACCACTGTAACGGGTTCCATCGGGGTGTTCGGGCTGATGTTCGATGTCGAAAAAGGGCTCAAGAACAAACTTGGCATAACGGTCGATGTTGCCCGAAGCAACCCGTCGGCCGACCTGGAGATGCCGTTGCGCCCCCTTTCGCAGAGCGAGATGGCATACATGCAATACCAGGTCGATCAGGTTTACGGCACGTTTGTCGACCGTGTGGCCGCGGGGCGCAACCTGACTGCGGAGCAGGTCGACCGCATAGCTCAGGGGCGCATATGGTCGGGTGCGGACGCTACGCTGAACGGTCTGTGCGACGGAACGGGCGGGCTGAGGCACGCCCTGGCGCTCACCGCCGACAGGGCCGGAGTGGCCGATGATTTCAGCATACGCGAAATCGTGCCGTCGGCCAACAGTTTTGTCGAGGCGCTCTCCTCGATGCTGGACAGGAGCGATGTCCGCAGTGCGACACGCACGCCCCGGCAGAGTGTGGACGCCGTTCTGGCAGACTGGGCCGATGCGATGACCATGCTCGGCCGACGGGGCGTCCAGGCCCGGATGCCTTATATTATAAAGGTGAGGTAATTTAAGTTCGCACCTCGGCAGAGTTTCAGGCAAACTTGACTTTGTGTTCAGTTTGTCGTCTATTGCGCGGCCCGCAGACGGCGTGGGGCTGCCTGCGGACATTGATCCCGATGCCGTAAGGCGAGGGCGTACTGACAGAAGATGGCAGCCCGCCGCCCAAGAAGCGCCCAAGGAGCGCCCAAGAAGCGCAGAATGTGGCTGCCGCTGTGCGCGGCTTGCAGAGCCGCAATGACAATACTTCTCATTTTGCAGTTTTGTCAGTCAAAACTGCCGACTCCCTCGCCCGCAGCGGCTTTTAGCCGCTGCGGGGGGCGGGCGGGGAGTCGAGAAACAGGCAACAGGTAGCCTTCTTGCTTTGACCTTAAGTCTATCCGTCGTCAAAAGTCTACTGAGTACCGCTACGCGCGGGGCGGTTACTTTTTTATAAAAAGTAACCAAAAACACTCGGCTGTTCGCCTCGGCTACTCGCCTGGAGAAAATTGAGCTACGACGCCAAAACTCCGACTTTTAGGCCTCATTTGGGGCCTAACGTCGTCAAACAGGTGGCGTCGCTTGACGCTCAATTTCCTCCGCTCGCTTAACGCCTCGGCTCAATGTCGGGGATGCGTCGCCTCTTCGAGGCGATTTTGAAAGTATTGTTGCATCTTTTGTTCAAAAAGCGCGAAGCCCGGCCGCCATTGCGAGGAGGCGTAAAGCGAGGCGCGTTAGGCGTGAGCGTCAAGCGACGAGGGTTAAGGAACCCGAGGAGTAGCGAGCGACAGCGCCGAGGTTGCTTAGACTTCTCCGCCGAAGTTATTTGTGAGCTATTTTGGCCTCTGACAACTTGCCGACGCGGAGCA
>BNXD01000028.1 GCA_025999315.1 Bacteroidia bacterium
CCGAACGCCCCGCGCCGCGACCGCCTGCCCCGCCATTGCGCTCGCCGTTGCGTTCACCCGAACCGGAGCCATTGTATCCGCCCCCGCCGTTGCGCTCGCCAGAACCGGAGCCATTGTGTCCGCCCCCGCCGTTGCGCTCGCCCGACGACGCATTGTCGCGACCGTTGCCGTTGTGTCCGTTATGGCGTCCGCCCCGGCCTCGTCCGTCTGCGTTTCGGGGGCGGTTCGCGTCTCTTTGAGGGGGCCTGCCGCCATTACCGCCGCGCCTGTCGCCGCCTTGGGGACCACGGCCCCCGCCCTGCCGGTCGCCACCGCGCCGGTTGTCTGCTGCGGATTGGTCGGCGCCATTCTGGCCCGCTGCGCCATCTCGCTGGCCTCCTGTGCGTTGTCCGCCACCGGCTGCACCTCCGCCGCCATTGCCTCCCGAGCGGCCTCCCCCACCCTGTCGGTCGCCGCCGCGCCGGCCTGAGCGTTTGCCTCCGTCGCCGCCCTTGCGGTCGAAACGGGTGATGCTGTCCTGGTCGCTGACGTTGACAAAACCGGGGTCCTCTTCGGCCTTGGGCATCATGCTCGCATCGAGCATCTTGTCTGGTTTCTTGCCCCGGCGGTTCATGTCCATGATCTCGCGGACACGCTCCACGGGCAGGGTCACCAGATTGACCATTGCGCCCGGACTGGTCGAGAAGGTCATCGTCCCGGCCAGGATGTCATTTTTGATCGGATAGTACTCGCCATCCATCACTTGCAACGGCTGCGCCACGCGCGGAAAATTGCGGCGGGCATCCATATACGAGTCGAATTCGTAGCCCAGACAGCACTTGAGCTTGCTGCACTGCCCGGCCAGCTTCTGGGGGTTGAGAGAGATCTCCTGAATGCGGGCGGCATTGGTGGTCACCGAGGCGAAACTCGCGATCCACGAGGCGCAACACAACTCACGGCCGCACGAGCCCAGCCCGCCGATGCGCCCGGCCTCCTGACGCGCTCCGATCTGTTTCATCTCGATCTTGATGCGGAACTGCTCGGCAAAAATCTTGATCAGCTCGCGAAAATCGACCCTTTCGTCGGCGATGTAATAGAATATGGCTTTGAGCTTATCGCCCTGATACTCAACATCGCCGATCTTCATATCGAGCTTCAGATCGGCAGCGATCTGACGCGAGCGGATCATCGTCTCCTCCTCGAGGGCGATGGCCTCCTGCCACTTTTCGATGTCGTAGGGTTTGGCTTTGCGATAGAGCTTGCGAAACTCGCCGTTCTGAGGGTTGAAACCCACGCGGCGCATCTGCCGGGCCACCATGTCGCCCGTGAGCGAGACGATGCCTACGTCGTGGCCGGGCGACGACTCGACAGCCACAATGTCGCCGCGACGCAGGGGCAGATTATTGACGTTCTGATAGTAACTGCGGCGGGTATTTTTGAAGCGCACTTCTATTATGTCGGTCGGTTGCTGGGTGGGGTAATCCTCGAACCAGTCGGTCGAGCCCAGTTTGAAACATCCCTGACACATATGTGCTTCGGCCTCGCTCTGGCAGTTGCAGAAACGACATCCGCGCCCCACGTCGAGCCTGCAGCAACTGTCGCTTCCCATATTTTTGTTTTTGCAATCCATCGAAACTACGTATTTATGGCAAAGGTAGCAGATTCGACCGAAATTCGGAATTTTATTTCAAATTTAGTTTGCGCATCTGTCGCCGGTAGCGGCGGTTGAGCAAAAAGGCTGCGCACGAGAGGCCGAAGGCAAATCCCAGCCAGACGCCATTGACGCCCAGATCGACCTTGAAGGCGAGCGCATAACCCACAGGCAAATTGAGCAATACGTACGCCACAACGGCCACCGCGACCGTATAGCGCACATCTTTCAGCCCGCGCAGGATGCCCAGCGAGGCGAACTGCATCGCGTCGCAGAACTCGAACCCCGCGGCGATGACAAACAGCTGCGACGCCACAGCCACCACCTCGCGGTCGGCGGTGAAAGCCAGTGGGATAATGTTGCGCAGCGCAACGAACAGCATCCCCATCACAAGGCTGTAGACGATGGCCATATGATAGGACGCATTGGCCGAACGGCGGATACCCTCACGGTTGCCCCGGCCGACCTCATGGCTGACCATAACCGTCGTAGCCGAGACCACCCCGATGAGCATCGTGAAGGCGATGTTGATGATGGTCATGGCTATCTGATGGGCAGCCAGAGCCTCGGCTCCGATCCATCCGACCATGACGGTGCTCAGTGCGAAAACCCCGCCCTCGAGCACCATCTGCATCGATATGGGGACGCCGACCCCCAGCAGTGTGCGCATGTGTCTGAGGGCGATGTGCGCCGGTCGGTAGAGATCGAGATAGCGGCGCAGCGAGTCGCGGTGCAGGAAATAGACAACGATCATCACCGCCATCAGACAGCGCGAAATGAATGAGGCCAACCCGGCTCCGGCCGCGCCCATGGCCGGAAAACCGCCGTGGCCATAGATGAACAGATAGTTGAGCCCGACATTGACAACGTTGCATATCACAACGACATACATCGCCACTTTGGTGTTGCCCAGCCCTTCGAGGAACTGTTTGAAGGCGGCGAACACCATCAGCGGCGCCATCGACAGGGCCATATATTTATAGAACGGCACCGCCAGACGGACCACCTCTTCCGGCTGCCCCATGCGATAGAGCAGTGGGATCATGGCATACTGCAAAGCGCAGATCAGCAGCCCCATAACGATATAGATCACCAGCGCGTTCTGCAGATAGATCGCATTATGGCGGTGATGGCCCTGGACATGCTTCTCCCCCACGAGCGGCGTGATGCCCATGCTCAGACCGAGGCCCATGATAAACAGAATGAAAAAGACCGCCCCTCCGAACGAGACGGCGGCCAGCGGCAGGGCCCCCAAACGCCCCACCATGATGTTGTCGGCCAGCTGGACCGTCATCTGCCCCACATGCGAGAGGATGATGGGCCCGGCTATGACAAGATTGCGCCTGTAATATTCCCTGTAATCGCCGAATCGGTAACTCATCGCCCGCAAAGGTATGAATTTCCGAAAGAAAAACCTAAGGCGACGGCATGGGCTCTAATTGCTGCGCGAGAACCGCGGAACAAACTCCTCGGTCGCGGGCAGGCGCACTATATATTGAAAAATGTCGATCGGGCGCACAAAATAGAGCGATATGTAGCGCGAGGCCAGCAGACGCCTGTCATTGAGCAGTGCGAACATGACGTGGGCCGAGTTGATCGTCGGGGGGAGGTTGTCGCCATAGACGATGCCCAGGTTGCGTTCGAGAAATTCGCACAACTGCCCGGGATCCTTCAACGTGAAGACTTCGGGTTTGCCCGGAGTGTCGAGCGACCGTTCGATTCGCTGACGCACACGTTCGATCTCCCAATGGCGCATCAAACTGTTGACGATCAACGCACCGTAAGAATCTTTGTCATCGAGGACCGACAAAAACAGTCGATCGGGCGCAAGTGAGCGGCTCCAGCCAGCAGGTCCGAGTGTCTTATCGATGATATGTTGCAAACGCCCCGAAAAATTTCCTTTGTACATCGTTCTGCCGTTTAGTGGGTAGATGGTTAGTAAACGGCCTGCCGAACGGGTTTATTGTGCAACTGTCAAATTGTCTGTGATTTTAAAAAACGAAAACGCCCCTCGCGGAGCGTCCGAACATGATTTTCGGGGTGCGTCAGGGCTGTCTTTTATCCCACTGGCCGACCTCCATTTCGCCGATATGACCGTCGGTGATGGTCAGGCGAATGGCGGTGCGCACATTGTGAAATCCGCTGACCCCCGCCGCCCCCGGATTGATGTGCAGCACATCGTGTTTTTTGTCGTAGATCACCTTAAGTATGTGGGAGTGGCCCGAGATGAAGATGGTTGGCCGTTCGGCGACGATCCGCTCCAGCGCCCGGCGTTCGTAATGCCCGGGGTAGCCTCCGATATGGGTCATCAGCACGCGCACCCCCTCGCACTCGAACGATTGCCAGAGCGGATAGACGATGCGCGTCGTTCCGCCGTCGATGTTGCCGTAGACCCCTCGCACCCGGCGGAAGGCCGCCAGACGATCGGCCAGCTCCTGGCTGCCGAAGTCGCCCGCGTGCCACAACTCGTCGCACGGAGTGAGAAACCCCCGCAACTTGTCGTCGAAGGTGTTGTGGGTGTCCGAAAGGATGCCGACGGTGGTCATTGAGTTATCGGTTATGAGTTATCGGTTATCGGTTATCGGGCGGAACCCATAACTCTGCTTTTCAATACTTTCCCTTCCAAAGTTTCTGAAGGCGGTCGGCGATGGTGTGTTCCTGGGGGTTGTCGCCCGGGCGATAGAACTGTTTGCCCTCCAGCCCGGCGGGCATAAACTCCTGTTCGACAAAGTTATCGCCAAAATCGTGGGCATACTTGTAATCCTTTCCATAGCCCATCTCCTTCATCATCCGCGTAGGGGCGTTGCGGATGTGCAGTGGCACCGGACGGTTGTTGCTGTCCGAACTCACCAGGCTCAGGGCACGGTCGATGGCCATGTAGGCCGAGTTGCTCTTGGGGCTGGAAGCCAGGTAGATGGTGGTCTCGGCCAGAGGGATGCGCGCCTCGGGCATGCCGATCTTGTGCACCGTGTCGAAGCAGGCGTTGGCGATCAGCAGACAGTTGGGATTGGCCAGTCCGATGTCCTCGGCGGCGAGGATCACCAGCCGGCGGGCGATGAACTTGGGGTCCTCGCCGCCCGCAAGCATCCGCGCCAGATAGTAGACGGCCGCATTGGGGTCACTGCCGCGCACCGATTTGATGAAGGCCGAGATGACGTCGTAGTGCATCTCGCCGTTCTTGTCATAGAGGGCGATGTTTTGCTGCAGGGCCTCGGTAACGCTGCGATCATCGATAGTGACCTCGTCCTTGGCGGCCCCGACGACGATGTCGAGTATGTTGAGCAGTTTGCGCGCGTCGCCGCCCGAGAAGGTGAACAGAGCCTCTGTCTCATGGACCGTGATCTTGCGCTCGCGCAGCTCGGAGTCGGTGGTCAGGGCGCGCTGCAACAGGATGTCGAGCTCGCTCTCGTCCAGAGGCTTGAGCACATAGACCTGACAGCGCGACAGCAGCGGTGATATGACCTCGAAACTGGGATTTTCGGTGGTGGCGCCGATCAGGGTAACGACGCCCTGCTCGACGGCGCCCAGCAGCGAGTCCTGCTGGCTTTTGTTGAAACGATGGATCTCGTCGATGAACAGAAACGGCGGCGCGCTGTTGAAGAAACGTTGTTTTTTGGCGTTGTCGATCACCTCGCGCACCTCCTTGACCCCCGAATTGATGGCCGACAGGGTGTAGAACGGACGTTGCAGGGCGCCGGCCACTATGCGCGCCAGGGTGGTCTTGCCCACCCCCGGCGGCCCCCAGAGGATGAACGACGGCACGTTGCCCGACTCGACAAAACGGCTGAACACCCCCTCGGGCCCCACCAGATGGCGTTGACCGATGTAGTCGTCTATCGTCGCGGGCCGCATTCGTTCGGCCAGGGGGATGTGGGTTTGCATAACGCAAAGATAGCCAAAATTTGTGAGTTTCGGCAGGCGATCTCAGGTTAGGGCGTGTTCACATAAATCGGCACACCCGTCTTCAACACTGTTGCGGCCCATGTCTTCGTTGCTTCCCCTCGAAATACTCACCGGTATTATTTCGACAAAGCGCCTTGACAGCAAACCACAACAGCATTAAATCCGACTATCCCCATTTATGTGAACACGCCCTGAGCTACTCCATACTGTTGAGCAGCTCTTTGGTTATTTCATACATCGTTTTGCCTTTGTATGGCCCTTCGGCGCCCGTAACGCTCGCATTGGCGTCCCACGAATCCTGGAGTATGGGATAGACGAACGTGAACCCCAGTTTTTCCTGGTTGGGGTATATCGTTTCGCAATATATCCGCGCCTGCTCGTCGGGGTTATTGTTCGCCACGAACGCATCCATCGCGCCGGGGTAATCTATATACATGAACAGCCGCTTGAGATTGGGATAGGTCTTGAGCTTTTCGACCGTCTCCTGCTTTACCTCCCATGTGGTTTTGTCGATATTGAAGTCGGCATAATCGACCTGCGGCTCATTGACCCTGTAGAGCCCGGTCATGTTGACGCCTATTTGCTGATAACCGATCTTTCTGAGCCTTTTGAACATTGCCTCCCGCTGCTCTGGCGTTGTGTGGATTTCGTTGCAGTACTTGTCCCAGCAGTCGAGATTGATATTTCGGATCGGTCTGACCAGCGGCAGTTTGATCAGTTTTTCGGCAGCCTGCCAATAGTAGTCGTTGTCGTTTTTGCTCCCCAGCCACTGCAGATTGAGCTTCGGTATGATATGGCAGTTTTTCCCGCCGGCCAGTATCGCCGCGTTCAAAAACTCGAGCACCGTCATCGGCGGGCACCCCTCTCTGACCGGAACAAGCTCTTTGGGGTCCTGATAGCCTGTGATAAATCGCTCGAGACAGTCGGGTTTGAGCTCCTCGATCATCTGAAGAACGTCCTGTGCAGTGTAATCTTTCGTCAGGCCGCGCCCGGCGGTCAGCATCCAGTGCTCTTTGGTAAAGGGGCTGGCCAGAGCTATTATGCGAATATATTTTTCGTGTTTGCTCGCTTTGACCGAATCCGCAGGCGTCGCTGTCGGCAGGTCGGCTTTCGGGTTTTGCGTCTTTTTTGCTTCGCACGAAAACGACGCAAGCAACGCCACGACAACAATTAAAACTTTTTTCATAGCTGCACAATTCAAGTTACCATGTTTCGGACAAAAACGACGGACAGGCAGGCCTCAATTTTTCCCCCATTTCTCATTTGGCGTCCTGCCCATGAACAGCTCGAGAGTTGCCCCGGAGGCTATGACCGAAAAATCGATATGGCACTTGTCATACTCTTTTCCGTTGAGCAGGGCCCGTTGGATATAGACGTTCCCGGGAGCGTTGTCATGAGCTATGACCGTAAACTTTTGACCGGTCGCATAATTGCCGTCGAGCGCAAACTCTATGCGGTCGAACACCGGGCTGGTTATCTCCATGCGGGTGTTGCCCGGACACGAGGGGTGTATCCCCGAGGCCGCGAGCACATACCAGGCCGACATCTGTCCGGCATCTTCATTGCCCACCAGACCCTCTACCGCGTTGGAATAGCCATTCTCGCAGATATGGCGCGTCCATTTTTGCGTATTCCACGGATTGTCGAGCAGGTTGAACATGAACGGCGCCAGATGGACCGGTTCGTTGGCGTGGTTGTAGTAGTCGTTCCAGTGCAGATTGTCTGGCGCTTTGTCGAAAAACTCGCCGAGGTCGGCCAGCACCGCATCCCGGCCGCCCATAAGTTCGACCATGCCCGGCACATCGTGCGGAACGAACCACCCCTGCTGATAGGAGTTCGACTCCTTGCTGCCGTATCCGTGCACGAGTCGCCCCCCTTTGGGCCACTCATACCACGAACCGTCCGCATGGCGGGGGCGGAACCAGCCCATCCGTGCGTCGAAAATATTTCGGTATGCCTGCCCCTTCTGTTCAAAAAGCCTTGCCTGCTCCTCTTTGCCCAATGCCCGGGCCAGTTGCGCGACGCACCAGTCGAAGTAGGCATACTCCAGAGTGTGCGAAATGCCCGTTTTGGAGTCGGTGTAGCCCAGCTCGTCATTGCCGAATATTTTCGACGTATTGACGGCGTAGGCATACGCCTTTTCGATGTCGTAGCTTCGGATGCCTTTGACACAGGCGTCTGCCAGCACGGAGAGCGCAGGGTTGCCGAGCATGCACCCCGAATAGGAGTTCATTATCTCCCAGCGTTCGTAATACTCCCGGCCGCTCTGGTCGGCCAGCGTTATCAGCGAGTTGAGCTGATCGCTCACCAGCGCGGGATTGATGATCGTCTGCAGTGGCATCTGGCTGCGGAAGACGTCCCAGCCGCTGAAGATCGTCCTTTTGGTGAATTTTCCGCCGGTGGAGTGTATCGCCCCCTCGCCGCCGACATAACGCCCGTCGACATCGGTGAAGATGCGCGGGTCGATCATCGTGTGATAGAGCGAGGTATAGAATATCGTCTTCTGATCGGGCGTTCCACCCTCGATCTTTACGCGCCCGAGCTCTCTGTTCCACATCTGCCGGGCCTCGTCTTTCACCCGGTCGAAACTCTTGTCGGCGATCTCGGCGTTGAAATTGTTCTCGGCGCCCTGCTCATCTACATATGAGACGCCCACCTTGAGTGTTACCTGCTGGTTTTTGCGGGTGGCAAATTCCGAGAAAAAGCCCAGATGCTTGCCTTCGGCCTCGCCCCTGCCGCGAAAAACGGGAGCCTCCGACACACGGGTCAAATAGGGTATGCTCACCACCTCGTCCCGCTTCCTCTGCCAGGAGTCGGGAATGTCGGCGCTCCACACCCCATAATCGGTCAGCGGCTGGCTGAAACGGGCGAAGAAATGGAGCGTGTAGCCAACCCCGCCCTTGCCGTTTCCCCAGCCTCCGCCCTCGGGAGTGCACTTTATCCATCCCTTTATCGTATGGTCATCGACCACTTCGACATGCTGACAGTCGGACGACCCTCCCGTCCGGCGTGCCAGATCGATCTGAATGCGCGACAGTTCGTTTTCGGGGAATGTGAAGCGCAGTATGCCGCAGTGGGTCGTGGCCGACGCCTCCACTTTGATCTGGTAGTCGGTAAGATCGGCGCGATAGTATCCGGCAGAGGCCTGCTCGGTCTGTTTGTCATAGTGCGACCTGTAACCGGCAATGGTGCCGTCCTCCTTTCCTGCTATCTTTTTAAGCGGGCCCGTGGTGGGCATGACCAGAAAATTGCCCAACTCGCCGAACCAGCCCACCCCGCTCATCTGCATCATTACGAAACCTTCTATGGTCTGGTGTTCAGAGCTGTAGCCGGACGAGTTGTCGGCCCCGCATATGGTGTTGGGATTCACCTGAACCATTCCGTATGGAGTGGTCGCCCCGGGAAAGGTTTTGCCCAAACCGTGATAAATGCCGGCCGCGCCGGCGTTGATACTCGCCCCGATAAAGGGGTTTACATAATCCGCCGGACTATGCCCGTCTCTTTTTTGGCCCGCGCAGGCTGTGATCCAAAAAGAGAAGAGCATGACGCCCGAGATCGAAAATATCCTGAAAACAGTTTTGTTCATAACCGCGCTGCGATTTTTATGGGTTTTGTGCAAATTAAACAATTAACCCCCGATTTTGAAACATGCAAAAAAGAACAAGTAAATAACATTCGACAAATCATATCGTCAAATAAAATGTAATCAAAGACTTAGCATACACCCGGCCACATGCTTTAGTAAACCGTCTGCCGACAAACCAAACGGGGCCGCATGTTCGACATGCGGCCCCGTTCTCTTCCGGGCTCGTTCGGGGTGTATTGACGCTGATCTATTTTTTGCCGGTCAGCCCTATCCTCATTATATCTGCTTCAAAGTTTTTGGGATCTTTGGCTTTTTGTCTCATCTGGCTGCGGTAGTTGTATACTGTCCTGACGGAATAGCGCAAAAACAGAGCTATCTTTGCCGTCTCCGTTATACCCAGACGCATGAACGCCGCTATCCGCCGCTCGGCCGTAAGCTCTTCCCGACCGTCTTCCCTGCCGTTTGCCGGCACATCGTTCATCAGCATATTGAACTCCTCGATAAAGGTCGGAAATATATGCAGTATGGTGGCGTCGAATTTTCTGTAAAACTCTTTCAGATCGTCGTCGGCCTTGAGGGCCTCGTCGACAAAGGCGCCGATCTCTTCAATATCTCCCTTTTTAAGGATTTTTGCCGATTTGATGCGATAGGAATTCATCCTCGACAAATGGTTTGAATACTCCTCGATGAACACCCCCAGATAGCCCTCCTTGATCATGTTCGCCTCTGTCAATTTGCGTTTGGCCACAACCAGTTTTTTGTTCTGAAGGCTGATCACGAAGAGCGAAACGAGCAATAAAATACCGACTATGCCGGTTGAGATCAAATAGTTGAGTATTTCGCTTTTTTGTCTGGCCACTTTCAGTCGATACGACTCGTCGATGACGACAAACATCTCGGAAGCCTCGTGAGCCCTTATCCGGGCGCTGCTGCTTATGGCATCTTCCATCGAGCACTTCATATAATCGTATGCGCGGTCGATCTCCCCCTGTTCGTACATCAGCACGGCCAGCCGTTGCAGCGATTTGTATCCGCGCACACCGTTGCGCAGGTCGACTATTGCCGCGAGCGTGAGATAGTGTTTAAAATTCACCGTATCCCCCATCGCCTCATAGCACAGGGCGATGTTGTAGGCCAGCGTACCGGCGCGCTTGGAGCTGGGATCGAGGTAGTCGTACTCTTCATAAAGCATGGTCAACGCCTGCTGAGATTTGCCCTGCTTCAAAAGTCGCTCGACGGCGATGATGAGCGTGGCTCTTCTTTCGGGCTGCATCAACACCGAATCGCGATAGATCTCGGCCATCGTGTCGTAATAATCTCCGTGCGAAGGACTGTTGTCGCGCAAAAATGCGTAGTTTATCATTCGAGCCACCAGATACTGATAGTGTACGTTGGGCGAAAGTTTATGGTTTGATATTCTATCCAGCAACTCGGACGACTCTTTCAACTGGCCGGTATATCTGAGAAGGCTGGCCATGGCTATATCTGCAATGACAAGGTAGTCGGGATTGATGTTGTAGTACCTTCCGGCCAGCTCTCTGGTTGTCTCGGCGCTCTCCATGGCGCGATCGTTCTGAAAATCAAAATAGAGATTGCATATGCTCTGCTGTATTTTGATCTTTGTTGCGATCGGTGCATCCTTTTTGAACTCTTCGGCAAGCGAGTCGATCCTCTCCTGCCGCGCCTGTGCATAGACGTTCCTCTCCATGATCGTATGATCCAGCACATTAAGCAGTGAGTCGGCTTGTTGTTTTTTGGGCAGCGATTTTGCCGCCATGCCGTGAAACATGCCGGAAAAGATCACAATTAACAATACGGCAGAATATTTTCGCATAAGTTCGGACATGTCCTATGTTTTATCTTGTAAAGATATGCAAAAGTATAATCAATCGACAACTCTTCTCTTGGCAAATCATGTCGTTCGGCGCCTCTGCCTGCAACTTGGGCGAGACGCCGTTTTCGGGTACAGAAGACAAATGGATTTACTTATCGCCCACCTTGGAGGATGCTACTCAACTTATAATCAAACATATAAAAAACAGGGCCTTTACTTATGAATTTGACAGGGGAGGGTTTCCAGTTTATATTTTTTAAATTTGTATTCAGTTAATTTTAAATAGATCGAATAATTTGAAAAACATTATCTGTACTCTGGTTTTATGCACTGTTGCGATCTTTGCCCATGCGCAACTGCAACAGCCGTCCACGTCTTCGCACGACTGCATCGACGGCGACAGGTACATCCGTCTGATAGCTCTGGCAAACCCCTTCGGCAAGGATCACTGGATGCTCACCAAAGAGCGGGGGCTCAAAAAAGACTACACGGCCCAGGATGTGCTGGAGATGATAAGCGACCTGAAACCCGACTGCCTCGAACGGTTCATAACGGGATGGCACGATCCCGACGGACTTGTCCCGGTCAGAAAAGGGTCTCGGCCGATGACGGTGCTCGAGTTTTTGAATGCGGCGATCTTGGCCGGAGGCGAGCGGTGTCATATCGTCCCGAAGCTCAACCTGAGGTGGTTGGGCGGCAAAAACCGAGGCGAAGCGTTCTGGGCCGCAGCTCAGGGCCTGTATGACCTGCCGCTGATCAGGCCCATACGCAACATAAACCTCGACGTGTGGGATGTATACTGCAACGAGATCCACACCACCGAGCAGGAGCGGGCCGAAATGTTCGACAGGCTCAGGAAGATAGGCTACCGGCAGATCGGGGTCAACATGACAGGCCTTTACAGGGTCAACGATCCGCAGATAGATTACGCCGATCTGAACATCACCAAAGAGAATTGGCAGGTGAGCCCGTCGACGGTCCAAAAGCTCAGGGAATATCCGAATATCAAAAGGCTGTTCCTTTATATCGACTACCCCGAGCCGATGGACTCCTTCAGAAAGAACCCGCCCGACCGTCAGGCACAGATATATTGTGAGAATATTTTCCCCTCACAGAAAGAGTTGGGAATCACCTTCGTCTATGCCATCATTCAGGATTCGTGGGACGCCTCAGGTTGTGTAACCTCCAAAAAAGGCCCGTATCAAGGCCGGACAATGTATGAGATCACCAAAGAATTACTCAATAAAACCAAATAAATGAAAGCGCGAACACTCACAGGCATCTCGGCGCTGCCACTGCTGCTGGCCTCGGCGGCAGAGGGCTCTCAGCAGCGCAATAACGTACTTTATATCATGACCGACCAGCAGAGCTGGTACGCCATCTCGGCCATCACACAGAACCTCGGGCCATCGGCTCCCTACGGCAATATCCAGAAATTCAAAACCCCGAACCTCGACCGTCTGGTGAAAAGCGGCTATACCTTCTCGAACTGCTATGCCGCCAGTCCCGTGTCGGGCCCTTCGCGTTTTGCCCTGCTGACGGGCGAAAGCCCCAACTCCTACGGAATGTCGGGCAACTTCACCCCAAAGGGCGAGAGGATGCCCGAGATGATCAAGGCCCGCGCCATGGGCAACCTTTTCAAAAACGCCGGCTACCAGACCTTTTACGGGGGCAAGGTGCACCTGCCATGGGCCAACGGCAACAGCGGCAAGGGCTCGATCTATGAACCTCCCTATCTCTACGGTTTCGACACCTGCCTGACCGACGACGACCGCCAGGAGCTTGCCCAAAAGGGATCGGCGTTCTTCTCCGAATACAAAGGCAAAGAGCCTTTCCTGCTGTTTCTCTCGTTCATGAATCCGCACGACATCTGCGCCGCCGGTTTCTTCTTCAGCGACAAGAGGGTCGAGGATGCCGAGCCCGATGCCGCAAGGGAGAGGACCAACCAGGTGAGATACCGCGAGATTTACAAATCCATCGACCCCAAGCTCTTCGAGGGCGATGATCTTGCCAAACTGCCCGTCAACACCGCCCCCACCGACCGATACCCGATACACAGGTTCAAACGCTTCTTCCGTCCCGACCAGTATCAGAACAAGGTGCTCATATGGCTCTACTATCGCCTTGTCGAGGAGGTGGACGGCCAGATAGGCCAGGTGCTCGACGCCCTCGAAAAGAGCCCTTACAAGGATAATACCACCATCATCTTCACCTCCGACCATGGCGAGATGGGCGGATCGCACGACCTTACGGGCAAAAACGTCCCCTACCAGGAGTGCCAGAGGGTTCCCCTGATATTCGCAGGCAAGGGCATCCAAAAGGGCGTGATCGACAACACCACTCCCGTGTGCAATGGCTGGGACATGCTTCCCACCATGCTCCAGTTGAGCGGGGTGGCGATACCCAAAGAGCTTCACGGCATGTCGCTCTGCAAGACGATCACCGGGGGGGCGCCGTTAAGCCGGAAATATCTCTATCTGGAGACCACCAACTCTTACGGGGTGATAGAGAATGGCCGATACAAGTATACCCGTTTTGTCGAGTCGGATTTTGCCCGGCTCGAGGACGGCAGCGAGGCGCTCGTCGACCTGGAGAAGGACCCTTATGAGATGCACAATCTGGTGTTCGACAAGTCGGCCGCGGCAAAGCTCAACGAGATGAGAGCTGCGCTGGCAGCCGAGATGAAACTTCGCGGAACGACCCTCGATCCGATATATTCACCGGGGGCGGGTCCGAAAGCAAATAAATGATCGTATGGATATGAAACGTATAATTCTGTCGGCAGCATGTCTTTTGTCCGTTGCCGGGCTTGGCGCCAAAGTCAGGGTAGCTGCGGTTTTTGCAGACAATATGGTGCTGCAAAGAGACCTGCCCGTGAACATATGGGGCTGGGCCGACCCCAACGAGAGGGTCAAAGTGCAGGTCGGCAAAGAGATCAGGCAACTAAAAGCCGACGCCAAAGGCGAGTGGACCGTCTCCCTCTCCCCGCGAGGGGCCGGAGATGCCGGTGTTTTCGAGGTATCGGGCAAGGATAGCAGGGTGTCGTTCCAAAACGTGGTCTTCGGCGAGGTGTGGTACTGCTCGGGCCAGTCCAACATGGGTTTGGTGATAAGAAGGACCGCCGACTGGGAGAGAGTTGCCGCCGGGGCGGCCAATCCCGACATCAGAGTTGCGAGGGTTGCTCAGGATGTGGCTTTTGCCCCCAAAGAAGATTGTCTTCTGATGTGGGGCTGGAAGGCTCCCTCGCCTGATGCGACGCCCGAGTTCAACGCTGTGGCCTATTTTCTGGCGGCAGAGCTTCAGAAAGCGTTGAAGGTGCCCGTCGGGATGCTGTGCGCGCCCTACGGAGCGTCGACCGCCGAGTCGTGGCTCAGCGATGCCCGGGTCATGGACCTCGACGGTCAGATGTGGCGGCGGATCAACGACTACAAAAACAACACCGGCTTCGAGGATTATCTCAAGGACAAATCGCAACTCAAACAGTCGCGCCCGACGGTGTGCTACAACGCCATGTACTACCCCGTAAGGCGCTACACGGTTCGTGGGGCGGCGTGGTATCAGGGCGAGTCCAACAGCCGCGAGCCCGGGTTGTATTTCGAGACCATGAAACGGTTGATCGACACCTGGAGAGGCGACCGGAACGATCCCGACCTGCCGGTTCTGGTGGTGCAGCTGGCCAACTTCAGGAACAAGTGGAAGGACGGCTGGGTCGCCATACAAAACGCCCAGTCCGAACTGGCCGCAAAGATACCCAATGTCTACACATCGATAACCAACGACTGCGGCGACAATGGCGACATTCACCCCAAGGACAAACAAACCGTAGGCTACAGACTGTCGCTTCTGGCGCGCCGCCATGTCTACGGCGAGAAAGAGCTCATAGCCCAAGGGCCGACCTTCAAGAACATGCAGATCGACGGCGACAAAGCGGTGTTGACATTCGACAATGTCGGCCGGGGATTGAAGTGCAAGGCCGAGAGCGGAGCGTTGACCAATTTTGAGATTGCCGGCAGCGACGGGGTTTTCTATCCGGCCGATGCCAAAATCTCGGCAGCGGACAGCGTCGTCGTCCGGTCGCGGTCGGTATCCGCTCCCAAAAATGTCCGCTATGGCTGGAAGGCCGATCTGACCGACGTTACATTCTACAACAGCGCATGGCTGCCCGCCGGATGCTTCAGCACACTTGCCAATTAAGTTGAGATAAAACATAAACTAAACATCCAATGAAGAATACACTACTACCGAAATTCTGGAGCTGGTTTTTGTGTTGCATGCTTCTTTCATCTTCGCTGCTTGCCCAGCAAAGCGCAAGGGTGAGCGGAGAGGTATGCGACATTGACGGCCAACCCCTCGGCGGAACGAGCGTCATCGAAAAGGGATCCTCCACCGGGACGACCACCGACGCAAAAGGCAGCTTCACCTTGAATCTCTCGGGTCAGGATGCCACTATAGTAGTTTCGTCCATGGGCATGGAGACCAGAGAGGTCCGACTTAACGGGAAAACAAATATCAGGGTAACGCTCTACCAGTCCACCAACGTCCTGGACGATTTGGTGGTCATCGGATACGGGACGGCCAAAAAATCGGACCTTACGGGCTCGGTGTCGTCGGTCTCGCAGGAGACCTTCGAGGAGAAAATGATAACCTCCGTCGAGGATGCCCTCCGGGGCCAGGTTGCCGGGGTTCGGGTCATGTCGACCGAAGGACAGCCGGGCGAGGACCTGAACATCCGAATACGCGGATCGGGCTCGCTCAACGCCAGCAACTCACCGATATACGTCATCGACGGCATCGTGATGGAGACCACCGACATCAATTCGGGCGACATTCAGTCGATGGAGATACTCAAGGATGCCTCGGCCACCGCCATTTACGGTTCGCGCGGGGCGAACGGTGTGATAATCATAACCACCAAGCGCGGCGCCAAAGGCAAAGTGCGGGTGAATGTCGCCTTGAACACCTCGTTCCAGACGCGCAACAACCTGCTCGACATGATGGATTCGTATGAATATGCCCGAATGAAGAGCAACAACTCTATCAATTACTACTCCAAAGGGACCACGGGTATCGACTTCAACACCTCCAGTCGCCAGTTCTATAAAGATTCCGAGGGCAACTTCTACCAGATCAACACGATGGACAAGTGGCAGAACTATCAGAAGTATGGCGACAAATCGAATCCCGACTACATCAACACCAACTGGCAGAATCTGATGATCCAGAACTCGACCGTGTTCGATTACAGGGCCAACGTCTCGGGGGGCGACGACAAAAGCAGGTTCTCGCTCATGGGTGGATATTTGTACCAGCCGGGCATCGTCGTCTACAACTCTTTCGAGAAGTATACCCTGCGCGGCAACTACGAATACAACATCAACAAGAGCTCGAAATATGGGCTGAACATCAACGGCTCGCGTTCCAGCCAGCAGGGATTGGACCTTAACTCTAACATCTCCATGAACATGCTCTCTCAGGCCCCCACCAAACTGCCCTCGGCCGAGGACTGGGAGGCAGAGGACGGCGAGACCCAGTTCGAGAACAACAACCCCCTCTATCAGGCCAAACGCATAAAGAAGGAGATCGACAAGACCAATGTGGCGCTCAGGGCATATTTCGATCTGCAGCTCGCCAAAGGGCTCCAGTTGCAGATAGCCGGGAACCTGACCAACAACCAGCTCCAGGAGGAGGACTTTTTTCCGAGAGACGTGGCCAAAGGGCGCACACAGGAGGGCAAGGCCGTCAACGCCATGACCAACTCGTTCACACTCAACAGTGAGACCCTGCTCAAGTATGCCACCCGTTTCGGCAACAAATACACGTTCGACATAATGGGCGGGGCTATCTTCGAGCAGAACCGCAAAAAGATGCTCTCGGGCGAGACTCACGGGTTCGAGAACGACGTTCTGACGACGGACGCCATGGGGCTCGGCTCGGTGATCTATGACGTGGCGTCGGATGTCAGCCGCTGGCGCATGGCATCCTATCTGGGCCGGGCCAATTTCGGCATCGACTCACGCTATCTGTTCACCGCGTCGATACGTTTCGACGGCTCGTCGCGTTTCGGCAAAGACAACAAGTGGGGCACCTTCCCCTCGGGAGCCTTTGCCTGGAGGATCGACCAGGAGAAGTGGATGAAGCCGATAAGGCAAATATCCTCTCTCAAACTGCGCGCCTCGGCCGGTGTCAGCGGCAACTCGGCGATCCCCTCGCTCAGGACGCTGAGCGTGATGACCAAGGCCAACTATCCGATGGACGGTCTCAAGCAGGGGCTCGGCCTCGCTGCCACACGCTCGGAAAACCCCGACCTCAAATGGGAAACGTCGATACAGTATGACCTCGGGCTCGACTTCGGCCTGTTCAAAAACAGGATCAGCGGTACGGTGGACCTCTACCTGAAACAGACGCGCGATCTGCTGTTCGAGAAACAGACGCTCTACTCCACCGGCTACTCCTCACGCTGGAGCAACATCGCCGCAGTCGACAACCGGGGCCTCGAGATAACCCTCAGGGGTATGATAGTGCGAGGAAGGAAGGTCAACTGGAGCGCCAACTACAACATGGCCTTCAACCGCTCCAGGGTCAAATCGCTCGGAGAGAAGGATTATATGATCCTCAACCCGAACTCGCCGTTGAGCATCAGCAATTACGCCATTTTGCAACAGGGGCTGCCCTTTGGCAACTGGTATGGCTACCAAACCGACGGCGTATGGAGGAGCCAGGCCGAAATAGACGCCCTGCCCGACCATTACTCCTCGATCGGCGTTGCCAAAAGCGCGCTGCACCCGGGCAGCACCAAATTTGTCGACGTGGACGGCAACGGGACCGTCGACGATGCCGACCGCAGGATCATCGGCTGTTCCGAACCGACCTTCACGGGGGGTTTGACCAACGTCGTCAAGTTTCTCGACTTCACCTTTACGCTCGGTCTCGAATTTGTCTATGGCGGCAAAATATTCAACGCCACGGGGCTCGAACTCTCGCAGCTCAACTCCAACGCGGCGGCCAACCAGCTCTCAAGCAACAAGGGCTACTGGCAGCCCAAGCTCTTCGACATCACCACGGGCGAGGTTTACCGCGAAGGTAACGAGAGTTCCGACATACACATGCCGGCGCTCGGTTGGGAACGTTATCTCAGCCAGCGTTTTGTCGAAGATGCCTCTTACCTGAGGATAAGCGACATCACGCTTTCGTACGATCTGGCCCGAAATATCCGGCAGTTGATCAGGGTCAATAAACTTTCCGTATTCTTCTCGGTGCGCAATGCGTACATATTCACCGGGTATTCCGGTTACGACCCCGACGTGAGCTCGGCCAAGGGCATCTATGCCGACCTTGTGCCCAAGCTCGACGCCGGTTCGCTGCCACGGACGAGAGCCTACACCGTGGGCGTCAACATCACTTTCTAACCATCAAAGCAACGGTGATCATGAAAAATATCATATCATACATGTCAAAGGCTGCCGCGTCGGTGGCCGTGATGCTCTCCCTCGCCGGGTGCGGCAAATGGCTGGAAGAGGAGTCCAGGTCCAATTTCATCATGGACGATTTCTACACCTCGACCGCGAACCTGGAGATCGGGCTGCAGGGAGTCTATTCGGGCGTTGCGGACATTTTCGACGCCAACTCATTGCCCATAAGCGAGATCGGGACCGACGAGGCCTACTACTCCAACGCCAACTCGAATGCGGCCCTGTTCGACAGGTACAGCATCACCACCGACAATTCGCTGGTTGAGAGCTGGTACAAAACACACTACGTGGTCATTCAGCGCGCCAACGTCATCATAAACCGCGCGCCTAAGGTGCCCAACATCAAGCCCGCCGACCTGAACCGGATAACGGCCGAGGCGAAAATGCTCAGGGCCTGGTCCTATTTCCGTCTTGTGCAGACCTTCGGCAGGCTGCCCCTGGTGCTTGAAGAGACCACAGAGTACAACTATCGCATACGCCGCGACTCGATCGGCGCCGTCTACCGATCGATCATCGACGATCTGACCTTCGCTTCGGCTGACGACGTGCTGTCGACGGACAAGCTTGTGGGGCACGTCAACCAATGGGCCGCCAAGGGTCTGCTTGCCAAGGTCTATCTCACCCTCGGCACCTCGATGATCCGCCGGCCGCAGCCCATCGACGAATATACCGAGCTGCAGTGGGCTCCGCTCGATCTGTTCGCCAAATGTCGCGATCTCTGCGACGAGATAAGGAGCTCGGGGGTATACTCGCTGAATCCCGAATATGGCAATACGTTTTTGACCGGCAAGAAGAACGGCCCCGAATCGCTCTGGGAGATACAGTACTGCACCGACCCCCAGATGGGTTCTGCCTGGTCCAAACAGTTCGGCGCCACACAAAACAACAACTCGAACGCATACATCCAGAATGCGATGGTTGGCCGAAGCTACATACGTCCGCTGCCGAGTTTCGTCCGTTATTTCAAGGTAGGCGACATGCGCCGGCAGTGGAACATATCCGAGTACAGGGTCGCCTTCAAAGCCTCCGGCGAACCCGACCGTCTGGCCTGGCTGACCAGCGACAACATCGATGCGGTTACGGGCGAGAAATTCAACATCGACACCGACGATCCGCTTGCCCTCGAACGCTCTCTGCTGAGCAGCATCGCCATACGCATCGGAGCGACAAAATACCGCTGGGGGGTTGGCTCCGATCCCGGCGAGTTCTGGCGCGAGAACCTGA
>BNXD01000029.1 GCA_025999315.1 Bacteroidia bacterium
CACAATCGTTATTTATCATCTCTCAAAGAACGCATTGCCAAATTCTGGCGACTATTTTCATCGGCGGACAGACCAAATGAAATCATTAAAAATATTTGTGTAATTAATTTTTAGATGTTATATAATAAATAGATTATCACAGCTATTACTGCTGCCGAGAGCGCAAAGCGCAGGATTCGCAGCGCCAGCCGCAGAACAAAGCGGACTATCCACAGACCGACGATAACCGCCGCTATTGCCGTCATGATGGTTGCGGTTGCCGTACCACCGGCTACTGCGCCTGCTACGCTTCCTCCTGCTGTCCCGCCGCCAGGACAGGACTTGCAGATACAGACGACGACCAGTATCATCGGCGCGAGCAACCGGACGATCCGCATCAGCACCCGGAACGCCCGAAAACACAGAATCAACATCATGGTATTCATATAATCAGCTATTTAATGATTCTTAATGCGAATTAACAGTTGAAATCTAATATGTCATGCTGAACGAAGCGTAGCGGAGTCGAAGCATCTCAAAATGACCGGTTCTTAAATATTGCCGAGGCCCTTCGACCTCTTCGTTTCGCTCAGGGTGACATAATACTTATGTTTGCATAAAGCCTTGCTGTTGTAAAGTCCTGGATATCAAATATTATTTTCAACTTTTAATTAGCATTATTCAGTAATTCGTAATTCCACTGTCGCCACCGTGTGGCCCTTCGGGTTGTGTTCGGGTTTCGGGGGCGGGAAGTCCGGCGGCGCGGAGCGGGCAAGGCTTGCGGGGAAAATACTACCCGCAGCCCGCAGCGGCTGTGCGAAGCGCAGGCGCGACGGCGAGCCAGGGTGGAGATTTTCCCGCGCAACCCGCAGGGCCCGGCCTTGCCCGCTCCTCCCAACACCGCCGGTAACTTCGCCCCTGAAACCGAACACAACCCGAAAGGGGAAACACCAATATATCTCTGTCAAATGATGTAGCAATGCGATAACCATTGAGATTCAGCCGATATTATGAGATTTCTTTCTCGACCAGGTAAATTCTCAATATTGGCGATGAACAAACTTGTTTAGCAATAGTAAACATATTTGTTGCTAACCAATAAATACGTATCTTTGCAGCGTCATCCAAAATGTTGAAAATATGATACGGCAGGCTATAATGGGGCAGGTTATCGAAGAGCAGGCGCAAAAGGCGGCACGCAGTTCCTCAATGCTCTCGAGAGAGGTGTTGTCCGAAATATCCGACGTGCGGTCGCACGCATTGATCGTTTCGGGCATCAGGCGTTGCGGGAAGAGCACTCTGCTGTTGCAACTGCTCGGCAGCGACAGCCGCCGCTCGCTGTATCTCAATTTCGAAGACCCGCGCCTGTCGGGTTTCGAACTGGAAGATTTTCAGCTATTGGACAATATTATCGGACAAAAAAAGTGCGAAGCGCTCTACTTCGACGAGATTCAGGTCGTCGATCGCTGGGAGTTGTATGTGAGGCAGAAACTGGATGAGGGGTTCAAGGTCGTCGTCACGGGCTCCAACGCCTCGCTGCTCAGCCGTGAGTTGGGGACCAAACTCACAGGACGGCACATAACCAAAGAACTGTACCCATTCTCGTATCGCGAATTTCTGGCTTTCAAATCGTTGCAAGCCGGCGAAAAGTCGTTCCAGAAATATATGACGGTCGGCGGCTTTCCCGAGTTTGTCAAAACGGGCAACAGAGACATTATGACTGCACTGTTTTACGACATTCTCAACCGCGATATAGCCGTGCGGCATAATATTCGTGATGTGAACCAGCTCAAACGGCTTGCCGTATATCTTTTCTCGAATGTCGGCAACCTTGTAACGGCCACACGATTGCAGCAGCCGTTGAATATCAGTACGGCTACGATTCTGGAATATTTTTCGTTTATGGAAGACACATATCTGGTGGCTTTCCTGCCGAAGTTCAGCTATTCGTACAGGGCGCAGTTGGTCAACCCGCGAAAAATCTATGCCGTCGACCCGGGGATAATAAAGATCGCCTCCGTATCGTTTACGGACAACCGTGGCCATCTGCTCGAAAATCTGATCTACTGGGAGCTTCGCAGACAAGGTAAAGAACTCTATTATTTCAATGAGAATGGGGCGGAGTGCGATTTTGTTGTCATGCAAAACGGCAAGGCGGAACGTGTCGTTCAGGTTTGCTACGAGTTGTCGCCAGAAAACCGCCAGCGTGAGCAGCGAGGTCTGCACGAAGCGATGAAGTTTTTCGACACTGCCAACGGCATGATCGTAACATGCGCTCAGCGCGACGCCTACATGCAGGATGGCAAACAGATCGACGTCATACCTGCTTATGAGTTCCTGACGCGACAGAAATGACCGGTATGCCTGACATTAGGCGGTAAGATGGTAACAGCGTTTTGATTGAACTTCGTTTCACACAAAATGCGCAGCTCGTTCCGAGGGTTGCGCATTTTAGTGGATATGGTTTAATCTGAGAGCAGAAACGGTTGATTGCTGAAAGTATTAATACACAATAACCAACGCGACCTTTTCGGGTCGCGTTGGTGCTTTGCAGATCGTCAAGATGCGGTACAGCAGACAAATAATTTGTTTTACTTCTTCCTGCGTTTTTCCGCCTCAGGATACTCGAACCTCAGGTTGTACTTTTCGTCGAGGACGATTGGTGCGCTGAACTTGCGGCCTTTGGCGCCGGCGAAGCCGTCGATGATGTCTGTGTTACCGGATGTTAGGAGTTGTCCTACGTGGCTATCGGTGAGGCGAACGCCGCGAATGGTGCGGTAGATGGCCAGGCCACAGGCGGGGTTGTTGCAACGGGCAGAGCGTGGACGGAGGATGACCTTGCCGGTCTTGCACTTCGGGCATGGAAAGCATCCCCACGCACCATCCGGTGTGCTGATGGCCAGTATCTCGGCGGTCATACGGCGGACGTGAGCGGCGATCTCCCCGTGGAAGGCATCCGCGGTCAGTTCCCCGCTCCCGATCAGGGCGAGTTGCCGCTCCCAATGGATGGTCATGCCAATGTCGGCGATCAGCATCGTGTGCACCGCCTTCCACAGATGCAGCCCCCGCTCGGTGGGGATAAGGCCCGCCGCCGCGCCCTCGCTCTCGCTCTCATGCTCGACGTATTCTCGGGCTATAAGGGTTTCTATGACGGAGGCGGGGGGGGAGGGAGCGCCGATGCCGTAAGTATGGATGCGGTCGTTACCGGATGCCGCGGTTGTCGGGACGGCGGATTCGGTTTCAGCAACTTGCGACGGCGCTCCGACCTCCGACGGAATTGATTGAACCGGTTGCGGCGGAACTGCCGTAGCTGATGAAACAGGTGTGTCAAGCTGCGCATTTCCCGGCATTGCATCAAACAGCGCGGTTGCCGAAGCTGCCGCCGCCGCACTTTCGGTATCAGCATGGGTAGCATCCTTTGTCCATTCGGCCTGCGAAGGCGCTTCGGCTTCCGCCAATGCCACCTCCGGCAAAGCCTGCCCGACGTTGGCCATAGCTTCGAGCAATGTCGCCTTGGTGTAGAGCGGTTTGGGGTGTGGTTTCAGCTCGGCAAGGTTGCAACCGGCGACGGGCAACAGTTCCTCGGCGACAAAGGCTGGAATCGGCAGTTTAACGTCAGAACAGCCATGCTTGGCGTCGCTGCCATTACTACCGCTTCCATTACCATCGCCCGCGTTTTCATCGCCCACGCTGCCATACCCCACCTCGTCCTGCTCGGCGTCGGTAGCGCGGTTCAATACCTCACGCCAGCCGGGGTTTACAACATGCACCTGCCGCAAGGCGAACGACATACCACCGCATACCACCCGCACCCGTACCGATTTCTTTCGACAGTCTGGCGAGGCGGTCTCACGCTCCCGGACGGCGATCAGGCTGTAAACCGCCTGCTCGTGCTCGCCGAGGTTGCCGGTGGCGTCGGGCCGACCGTGTCCGCCGATATTGTCGAGGCCGTCATGCTTACTGCGTTTGACCGGATCGCCGAGGTCGCCGGATTTGTCGTGCTTGCCGGGGTTGTGAAGACCTTCGGATTCGCCTGACGGGTCGGACTTGCCTGACGCGCCGGTGGCGTCGAGCCGACCGCTGTACTTGAAGTTGTCGACCTTGCCGGATTCGCCCAACCCGCCCAATGACCCGCCGGTGGTGACGATTGTGCCGGACGACGGATGCGAGATCAGCCCTGCTTCGTAGAGCCTGCGGGCGACGGCGAGGGTTTGCGAAGCGGTAAGACCATAACGGGTGATAGCGTCCATCTGGAGCGAGGTCAGGTCGTACAAGGGTGGCGGCGACTGTTTGACCGTGCGCCGCTCGACACTGACCACCTGCGCCGCAGGTTGCTTTTGCAGGCAGGCGTAGGCCGATTCTGCTGCCACACGCTCCGTAAAGCTGCCGTCGCAGGCAAAGCGATAGCGGACGCCATCCTTGACAACGGTGAGGTAGGGTTTCCGGTACGGTTTGGCCTCCGGGTGACGGTTCTCGACGAACCGCCGGCAGACCATTGCCAGGACGGGGGTCTGGACGCGACCGAGGGAGATGTTCGGAACACCGGCTACCGCTTGCAATGTCCGGCTGGCATTTATGCCCACCAGCCAGTCGACTTTTGCGCGTGTGGCGGCGGCAAGGCAGAGGCCGTCGAACTCGCCGCCATCGCGCAGGTCGTTCAGTCCGGCACGGACAGCCTCATCGGTGAGCGAGGTGAGCCACAGGCGGCGGAAAGGCTTCGTGCAGCCGAGATATTGGTAAATATTGTGGAACATCAACTCCCCCTCGCGGTCGGGAGCCGTGACAACGATAATACTCTCGCACGCCTCGAACAGGCGGGCGACAACCCTCAGGCGGCGGGTGGCGAAGTCGGGGTTGTGGACATAGCCGGAACACGAACCGGATGTCGGATCGTCAGCTGAGGCAGTGGCGCCATTGGGGTTGACGATCGAACATTCGGCTGAGGCAGAAGGATCGGCAGGGACGGTCGGGGCTGAGATGCCGGTGAGGTTGGTGGCCGAGCCTCGAGCTGAGGATGGAACGGTCGGGTCGGAAACGTCGACGCCGGCTGTTGCGGAGGCAGAGTTATGCTAATCAGCAGTTTAAATTCAGAATGTCATGCTGAGCAAAGCGGAACGAAGTGGAGCGAAGTCGAAGCATCTCAAAATGATTGATTTAACAGTATTGCCGAGACCCTTCGACTGCGCTCAGGGTGACATGAGTTCATGGCGACATGAAAAGAACCCCATTCAGGGTGACATAATACTTCGCTTCGCATAGGGCAGTGTGTCATAAAATACTCAATACCAGTGCAAGTCATTCGGCATTGCACGGCAAGATCGATAGCCCACAAACGCATTTATGCGTTTCTTGGGCAGAGGGCTGCCGTATCCTCGTCTGCCGCCCGGATCCGAACAACCGCATTACAGTTTCGGCCCCTTGGGTTTCTGCACCGGAGCCGGTTTTGGAGGTTGCGCCTGCGCCGGTTTTTGGGCGGGTTTCTGCTGCTGCCCTTTGGCCGCCTCGCCGCCTCCGGCCTGATGTCCCTGCTCCTGCGTCCGACCGTCGGAAGCGGCCTGCCTTGGCGACGACTGCCCCTGCCCTGCGCCCTGCCTGACATTGGGGTCGCTGTCGTGATAGTTCACTTTGCCGTAATGGGGATCGAACGTCACCCACGAGTCGAACGCCTTGCCGCCCATGCCCTGCAAGCCTGTCAGGTAAACCCCCTTGCCCTCCTGCAGGTCGGCACGATTCTGGCCGGTTATCTCCTGCCCGAGTATCTTCTGCGGGACGGGCACGCCGGCCGTCTGCCCGAACTCGTCGGGATGGCGGGCGTACATCGGGACGCCGCTCTCCATGTCGAGCCTGACAAAGCTCGAATAGGTCTCGCCATAACGGTTGAGCATATCCTTGACGAAAATATCTTTCCCCCCGGCGAGCAGCTTGCGATCCTCTTCGGGTATCTCCACGCCGCCGAGCGACTGCGGAATGATGATCTCGCGGTCGCCTTCCGGCGAATCGGGATTGTAGAGAGTGTACACCGGCCTGCCGCTCATCCTGTCGATATGCACGAAGCGGGAGTAGGTTCCCTCTCCCTCCTTGCTCTCCATGCCCTCCACCCTGACCGCTCCGCCTGCGTTCAGGGCGTCCACCTGCTCGCGGGTCAGCGGCACGCCGCCGAACTTCTGGCCATAGGCGAGCTTCGTATCGTCGAAGTAGATGCCCAGCCCCGACGCTCGGCGCTAACCTGAAGCGTGGCGTCGTACTCCCTGCCGCTTTTGGCGGTCATGTTCTCGACCAGTATGGGCTCGCCGCGCCGCAACGTCTCCCGCTGCTCGCTGTCGAATACCTGTCCCTTGTAGTCGGCGGGGAGCTTGAGGCTCTCGAGTTTCATGTGCTTGATGACATTGGTCCTGGTGTCGCGGCTTATGAAGCAGGGTATCTTCTCCCGGCCGCAGGTCAGCTCGACCACGCGGCCCATGTTGCCCGTGGGCCCCAACAGGTTCTTTCTGTCCTCGGTCGAGAAGAGATGCCCGAGGTAGGGTTTGGTCAGGTCGGGGGTTTGCTGCACGCCCTCGAGATTGAGGACGGTGCGGTCGCTCTCGCCTCGAAATGACATTCGGGCGCTGATGCTGCCCTTCGTTCCGGGCAGGTCGAGCGTGATGCGTTGCGGGTCGGTCTGGTAGCCGCGGAGCATCGTGTCGAGCATGCCGCTCCGTTGAAGGTACTCGCGCGCGAGCCCCATCGACTTGAGCTGCTCCCAGTCTATGATCTCCTCCTTGAACCGGCAGGCGGATGCGCCTTCGCCGCTGTGCGCTTGCGTTGCGAAGTTGCTGTCTGCTCCCTGCCGCCTGCCGCCGCCCTCTGCCGGGGCGACGCCCCCGCCGGGGATGTTCTGTTCCTGTGCCATTGCTTTTTCTGTTTTTAAGTTAATAGTGGGATGAAGTGATGATGTGTGTTATTGTGTGATTGCGGGGATGCTTCGGATGGAGTGTGCGAAATCTTCAGAGAAAAGGAAGACGGAAACGGCGACCGATCCGCAGTTTGCAAAACCGTTCAAATCGGCGGTTCCCTGAATAGCGGCTGCCCGGAGCCCCTTTGCTGCGGTTGCATTTATGCCGCTACCGTCTTATCCGTTTGCCGGGCGGATGCGTCTGCTTTTGCTGTCGCAACCGGGCCCTATCCTGTGCGGCGGGTCGCTGTTGCTGCCGCTGTTCCGATGATACATCCGCGAGGATTTGCTTCAAAGCGTCGCCCGGTGCCGTTTTTGGCGATAATTGTGAATAAACAGGCGGAAATTGTAAATGCAGGCTTCGATCATTTGGCACAGTATTTGCATTTCCAGACATTGAAATCCGTCATAAGAATTGATAGTAATGCAGGAGCAAATAGATTAATTGTGAATAAACAGGCGGAAATTGTAAATGCAGGCTTCGATCATTTGGCACAGTATTTGCATTATCAGACATTGAAATCCGTCATAAGAATTGATAGTAATGCAGGAGCAAATACATTTTAAATATTATAATCGTCCCTCCGGTTATCCTCATCACCTCAGACAATCGGATGGTACCACACAATGGAGTGATCGTCAGGCATGTGATTGTGCGCGATACGGTGACCCGTGAATCGATCGTGCGGCGCGCACGCTATACATCAGCGTCCTGGAGCCTACCACGCTCGCGCCAATTATGGATACTCTACAATCGTACAATATCGCCCATATAACGGCAGTCATTGAGTGCGAACTATCACGGACGTAGCGTCGAAACTATCCTAATAATGTGGATGTTGAATATAAAATGTACCATAAAATTCCTGTCCGTACTGGCAGCGTTGCAGCTTGTCGCAGCGTTTCAGGCATCGGCGCAGCAGCTTCGCCCGGTTCCCGATCCGTTCAGCCGGACGACGATGCAGATCGATCCGGCCGACATGTCCGCCATTTCAGGCGATGGAAGGCTGAGCGTGGTCGTGCCTCTCCATTTTCGCATCGGCAGTTCACTGCTCGAGAGCGAATATATGGGCAATGCCTGGATGCTGAATGTTCTCGACAGCATATTTTGGGATGTACCCGTATCGGCCGATATGGATTATGTGGTGATCACGGCTGCCGCCTCGCCCGAGGGAAACACTGCGATGAACGAAAAGCTGGCCGAGCTTCGCGCACAGGCGATCAAAAGCTACATCATGTGGAGGCATCCCGACGCGGATCGCGACCGCATAGTCGCCTTTTCGGCTGGAGAGAATTGGGCCGGGCTCAGGTGGATGATCGACAACGATCATTTGACTCCAGGCAGGGAAGAGGCCCTCGACGTGCTCGACTCGCAGCTCTCCGGCGATCGGACACGCTACTTGTTGCAGCATATCGCCGCAGGACATACTTACAAATATATCACGCTCAACATGTTTCCCTATCTGCGCGGAGGCATTGCCTGTGCCATTTTCTTCAAGCGGAAGACGCCCGCGGAGTCGATCGCGAAGTATGTCAGCCGGATGGATGCCCTGCGGAATAATCAGTTTCCGGTCCATCCTGATGCTCCGTTGACGCCGGCAAGCGGTCAGGAGCCGGATTTTGATCCTGTCGCACCGATTATGCTCGATTCGGTAGCGAATGTCGCGCCGGTGGAAGTCGCCGCGCCGGTGGAAGCTGTCGCGCCGGTGGAAGTCGCCGCGCAGGTGGAAGCCGCCGCGCAGGCACGAATCGCCGACATGCCGGCAGGTGAGCATGCACTCGCCGCCAGCGAGCCGACAGTTGCGGGCGCGGCCGACAGTATGGGCATCGACACGATAGCGGCCAGCGCTCTCGTTGCGGGCGGCGAGGGATGGATACGCAAACCGCTGCTGGCCGTCAAGACCAACCTGCTGTTCGACGTCGCGACTGCTATGAACGTCGAGGTTGAGATTCCGATAGGTCGCCGCTGGTCGATAGCGGGAGAGTATATCTTTCCGTGGTGGCTGTGGGAGGGGCGGCAATATTGTCTCCAGACCCTTAGCGGCAATCTTGAGGGGCGTTACTGGTTTGGCGACCGCGAAGAAAGGCCTCAACTGACCGGATGGTTCGCGGGACTTTACGCCGGAGCGGGTTACTACGACTTCGAGTTGGGCGATCATGGCTATCAGGGCGAGTTTTATATTGCTGCCGGACTTGGCGGGGGTTATGCTCACACGATCAACCGCAGCGGCACGTTTCGCATGGAGTATTCGGTTGGGGTCGGCTATCTTAACACGAAGTACCGCCGCTACACTCCGTCGCAGGATGCGGATGAGCGGTGGCATCTGATCCGTCGCAGCAGCGGCAATATTACGTGGGTCGGCCCGACGCGGGCAAGAGTTTCGCTGGTGTGGATGATCAATGGCCGCAGCCATATTCGCGCCGGAGAGATGAAAGGAGGTGGGCGATGAGGAGATGTGTATTGCTGTTGCTCGCGGCGGCGGCTGCGTTGACGGACGGCTGTTGTCGCCGTCCGCTGGAGGATGAGTTTGCCATGGAGGCGCTCATTCCGGTGAAGATCGACTGGAGCCATTCGGGCATCAATGAGGCGAATCTTGCCTTGACCGAGGATGTGCATCGCGTCTCGCTCCGTTTCTTTCCTGAGGATGGTTCGGCTGCTTTCGATCGTTATCTGGAGAGCAACGTTGTCGAGGGGGAAATATCTGTTCCGGTTGGCCGCTATTCGGTCGTAGTGTTCAATGAATCGGTGTACGACCTCACTTACTGGCGCGATGCGGTTTCCTTTACCGATGTGGACAGTTATGCCGGTTTTGCGGCGAATGTTGTGGCGGACGATGCTGCGAACCGCCGTTTTTATTCTCCTGCGCCGAACGAGCGGCTGATCGTCGAGCCTTTGCCTCTGGCCTCGTGGAGTGTTGGGTTTTTCGAGGTGACGCCGCGGATGGTTACCGTTACGCGCGGGGGCGGGTCGACGGCGAACGCTTCGGAGCTGGCGATGCTTGAGACGCTGACCCACATTGTGATGCGGCGGCTGACATACAGGGTCAATGTGGAGGCCGAGGTGAAGAATTTGAGTTCGGCGCAGTATATCTATGGTGCGGCGCGGGGATTCGCCCATCGTGTTTACATGGCTTCGGCGCAGGTCGAGCAGAGTGCGGCGACCCATATTTTTTCGTTTGACGGGCGGCAGTACGCCCCTGACGGCAAGGACGGCACGGCTCGCCGCAGCTTCCTCTCTTTCGGCCGCCTGCCGCAGTTGGAGGTCTATTCGCTCGGTCTGACGGTCTATACGGTCGACGGGGCGCTGTACGCTCACTCTGTGCCGCTGGAGTGGGACGTAACGACGCAGGTTACTGCGGGCGCAGGCCCCGATATAAATATTCATGTCGGTTTCGACCTGCCGTATATCGACGGACAGATAACTGTCGACAGTTGGGACGATTCGGTAATAATCATACAGTAACACCTTATGTTCAACTAAAAACCAATTCAATGAAAAAACAGAATTTATCGGTGGCCGTTCTGTCGCTATTGTTGGCAGGAACAGCCGGATGTGTGAGGGACGACGCCGACAGGGCGAAGCCGCTTAACACCAACATCATCAACTTTGCGCCCGGCACCACCCGTGCGCCGATCACCGATCTGCCGGCGCTTCAGGGCTCTGCTGCCGGCTTTGCAGTGTATGCCGCCACAGCCGACAACAGCACCTCGCTGCTTCCCGGACTTGACGGCACCAACCTCTACCGCTACTCCTCAGGGGCGTGGGGCTGGAGCAACTCGGCTCCTGAGTGGCCCTCGGGGGCAGGCAAATACCCTATGGAGTTTGGCGCCATCTATCCCGTTTCGGCTCCTGGGCTGAGCGTCAATGCACAGGTGAACGCCAGCGGTCTCGGAGTGGAGCTCGCCTTCACTGTTCAGCCCGCCGGACAGCAGGTAGACCTTGTGGCGGCCACCAACACCATTGCCGCGCAGCCTGCCACCGGCGTGCTGCCTCTCACCTTTGAACATGTCCTGTCAAAGGTCGATCTGGGTGTGATAGCAGGCGTCGGATCGACGCCGATCGTACAGGCGGTTTCGGTTGGAGGCGTCTACAATTCAGGCAATTATTTCCCTATCTCCAACAGCGCCTCGACGGAAGGGGTGTGGTACAACAGTACTGCTACCACCGACGACTACACCTATTTCGGCACGCTGGTTCCGGGCGGCAGCGGCGGTGCGACCGTTCTGCCGGTGTGGAGCCCGTCGGTGAGCGACAACCAGACGCCCAACCCCGTCTACTCAGGCTCGCACTCCAACCACCTGATGCTTCTGCCCACCGTTGGGTCGATTCCGGGCGGCATAGCGACATGGCAGCCGGCTCTGAGGTTCGACCCGACCGATCCGACAAAGGACGACGGCAGCGGCAAACGACAGGGCTACATCTGTCTTGTCTACCGCATGGTTCGCGGCACGTCCAACGAGGTAGGCTATTCCGACGCCTCCTTCCACCCGAACTACTCCGGCAGTCAGCTTGATTTGAACGGCTACACGGGGCCGCTGTTTGTCAAGGCGGCCTGGCCTCTGGGCAACGATGCCGATGTTACATGGGCGTCGGGCAAGGGCTACACTTACAACATCGGTCTGGGGACGCTCGGTTCGTGCAACGGCTATCTGGCCGACGACCATTTCTACGACGACAAGGGCAACCGCACCGACCTGCCCATCGGCTCGAAGGATGTCGGCGACAAGGTTCGCGACGGTTACTTCCAGATCATGATGGTTGTTACCCCGTGGGACGATCAGATTCAGATCAACCAGCCTGCGGCCATCTCCGTTCCCACCTCGCACATTCTGTTTGACAATACGGCTCACGCCCCCGCCACGCAGACCATCCAGGTGAACACCGCCAGCCCCACCGGAGCGTGGACGCTCTATTCGTCCGGCTCGTGGCTTAAACTGTCGCTCGATCCGAGCGGCGCAGGGGCGAACGATAACGTTTCGGGCACAGGCTCGCAGACGGTCTACCTGGTCTCCGACGCCAACATCTCGACCACGGCCGCCCGCATAGCCAACGTCTTTGTCAATGGCTACCTGGATGATGTGGTGACCACCGTTGTCCAGAACGCCGACATCGCCTCCCTGCCCGGAGTGGGCACTCCCTTTGGTACGTATACCTATGCCGGAGCTTTCTGGAGGGCCGATCAGCAGGGCGAGCGGCTTATCCGCATCAGTGTCGGCTCGTCGAGCGCCAATGTCGGCAGTTGGACGGCAGCCGTGGCGTGGCTCGATCCGCGCTGGGACGGCGACGAGATACTTCTTTCGTCCGACGACAGCAACGACCCCGGCATCACGTGGAACTACACCACCGAGAATCCGGCCGACGCCGAGAACTATCTGCTGTCGGGCGAGAATCGCTCCGTGAGCGGCAACGTGGGGGTCAACGGGCTGATCAGCTTCCGTATCGGCCTCAAAAGCAGCTATTCGCCCACCGAAGCCTACCCTGCGCGTTATGCGGTGGTTACGCTGAACTACAACAACGGAGCCAAGACCCAGAAGCTCTTCCTGCGGCAGGGTCACGACCCCGACTACCTGATGCACCCCAACGACCCGATCACCTCAGGAGTCTACACCAGCCCCACCCGGCCGAGTGCGCGCAAGATATCGCCATACACCATCACCGCCTCCGACGCACAGTGGGCAACCTTCTCCAACGGCGGAGCCTCGGTGACCGACCATCCGCAGCTTGCACCGAACGGCGGAGCATTCACCGCCTATCCCACCCAGGGCGGAGCCTTATTCCAGTTTGCCAGCCCGCTGGCTCCCCGGAGAGCATTCCACCCGATAGAACCGATCGGCCCAATATCGAACTGGGATACCAGCGTCGTTCCTCCCGGCACATACTGGGATACGCTGGAGGCCGCCAACGAGGTCTGCCCCAAGAACTATCAGTTGTCGTACGGTATTGCCGATTTTCGCCGTCCGGCGGAAGGAGCCTCAAATGCTCCGATCGACCTTGTCCCTGAATCTGCGGCGACGAGCACCACCAGCAATGTCATCGGCTCCGAAACCAGACAGTCGCTGTTTGCATATCCGAAAAGCGGCAACGCCCTAGCCTCAAGCGCAAACAACGACAATCTTCTGTTTGGATATTACGCCGACGGCTTTTTCGACCGCCGCGACCACAGCTCTCCGGTACTTGGGAATGCCTCCTATTCTAATTCAGCTGCATCGTGGAGTACGACCGGAAGCAACAATTCGAAGAATGCAGCCTTCTTCGGCACAGTGTCATTCAATCCGCTGGCAGGCAGCGACCGGTTCAACGCATCGCTCTTCGTCCCCCTCTCCGGCTACCGAATGCAGCCTGACGGAAGAATCTCTCAGATAGGCCAGTTTTATCACCTGTGGACATCATCTCTGAGCTCTGGCGCCAATGGCTGGTATCTGGATTATTACCTCCCGACAAAGTCGCTCAGTATGGTTTATCCCGGCAACAACCTTTTGGCGTACACATTCACCATCCGGTGCGTGCAGAATCCTTAGGCAAATTGAGTGTTGAAGCTTAATAAGTGTCATGCCGGGCGGAGCGCAACCAAGTGGAGCGCAGTCGAAGCATCTTGGCCAAACAAGAACAGCCACTCCGAGATGCTTCGCTCCGCCCGGCATGACATAAAGGGCAGAGCTCAGTTCCCTTCATGACACTCTGTGCTCAGCTCCCTTCATGTTACCCTGAGCTCAGCTCCATTCATGTTACTCTGAGCGGAATGGAGCGTAGCGGAATGAAGTCTAAGGGTCTCTCTCCCCCGCATGTCATGCCGAGGAGCGAACAGTTAACTTCTTAAAAAACATCAGGGCGGCCAAAGGCCGCCCTGATGTTTTTTAAGTATCCTTGTTGAGATAAATCCATAAAGGGATCACGAATTACAGGATGAGGCGGGTTTCGGGCGCGTTTGCGGCGGGTATGACCGTTTGGGTCCTTTCGCTGATGTCGGCGCAGACAATACCGGCGGCGGCAGGCCTCTTCTGCGGAGGCGTTGTGGGGTGCAACAACTCCAACTCCAACGGCTCCACGCGGCAGTTTGTCATCGGTTGCATCTACTGGCAGGACGATCCGTTGACACAGAACATCTTCTACGCAGGTGCCATGCCAAAGCTGCTTTGGGAGTAGACGCCCCCGTACGGGGAACACACCGGAACGCGCGTGGATGCGCGAAAATTTGCGAGAATGCACGGGACCTTGCGAGCCTTACGCGGCATGTCAGGTCCGCGACAAGTGAATAGACACAAAAGCCGCTCCGATCGACGTAGCGGCTTTTGTGTGTGCAATATTTTTATTAGTTTTGTAAAATTGACCGTAAAATCCAAATATACAAATATGAAAACAAACCGTTGCGTCCTCTCTGCCGCCACGCTCGCTCTGGCGTTGCCCGGGATGCTGCAGGGGGCCGCGGCGCCTGCCTCGGGGATCGAAAGACCGGCCAAAAACGGCAACAAGCCCCGTAACGTGATCTTCATCCTCAGCGACGACCACCGTTTTGACTTCATGGGCTTCATGGGCACGGTGCCCTGGCTGCAGACCCCCGCGATGGACAAAATGGCCCGCGAAGGCGCCCATATACGCAACGCTTTTGTTACAACGTCGCTCAGTTCGCCCAGCCGCTGCTCGATACTCACAAGCCTCTACACCCACGAGCACACCGTGGTGGACAACCAGGCTTCCCAGCCGGCCAACCTGGTCTTCTTTCCGCAGTATCTGCAGCAGGCGGGCTACAAAACCGCCTTCTTCGGCAAATGGCACATGGGCACCGACGACGACATGCCCCGCCCGGGGTTCGACCACTGGGAGGGTTTCCGCGGCCAGGGCACCTACTACAACGTGATGATCAACATCAACGGCAAACGCACCAAATTCAGCCCCGAGCTCTTCTCGAGCGACATCATCACCGACCACACCATCGATTTTATCGACGCCAACAAAAAAAATCCATTTTTTGTCTACCTCTCCTACAAATCGGTCCACTCGCCCTTCGATGCCTCGCCTTCGCGCAAAGGCATGTATCAGGACAAGCCGATCGTCTACCCCCCTTCGTTCAATGTCCCCCACTATGGCATCCCGCAGCTGCCGAGCAAGGATGCCAATGGCAAACCGCTCGAGGGACGCGGCTGGTATGGCCCCGACCGCATGCCCGACTGGGTCAAGAACCAGCGCGAGAGCTGGCACGGGGTCGATTATCAGTATCACGGGGCCAAACCCTATGAGACCGATCTTCGCAACTATTGCGAGGCGATCACCAGCATGGACGACGACATCGGGCGTCTGATGGAGTATCTGAAAAAGGAGGGCCTCGACCGATCGACGCTGGTCATCTACATGGGCGACAACGGTTTCACGTGGGGCGAGCACGGCCTGATCGACAAACGCACCTTCTACGAGAGTTCGGTGCGCGTGCCGATGCTGGCCTACTGTCCCGAGTTGATCAAACCGGGCACGGTGGTCGACCAGATGGTGCAGAACGTCGACATAGGCCCCACGGTGATGGATGCGTGCGGCATCGGTAAAGCTTCGCAGATGCGCGGCAGTTCGTTCCTGCCGCTGGTCGGCGGACAAAAGGTGAGCGGCTGGCGCGACAGGATCTTCTACGAATATTACTGGGAGTACGACTATCCCCAGACCCCCACGGTGATAGGCGTGCGCACCGACCGGTACAAATATATTCGCTATCTGGGCGTCTGGGACACCAACGAGTTCTACGACCTGGCCAGCGACCCCCACGAGACGATGAACCTGATCGACAAGCCCGAGCTGCAGGATACCATCAAGGCGATGGTGGGGCAGATGTACGACTGGCTCGAGGGCTCGGGCGGCATGCAGATACCCCTCAAACGCACCATCAAGTACAAGGAGGGCGACCACCGCAACAAAAAGGTGTATTAAAGAGTGTGTTAACGTGCTCTCAGCCTGCAGAAGGCCGTGCGCGATCGATAACGAGATTTATATAATGTGAATTAGCAGTTGAAATTTGCCATGTCATGTTGAGCGCAGTCGAAGCATCTCATGCAGTCTTGCCGAGACCCTTCGACTGCGCTTATGCTCCGCTCAGGGTGACATGGAAAAGAGTTTCGCTCAGGGCAACATAACATTAAGAGTCGAACTCACAATATGTCATGCTGAGCGCAGTCGAAGCATCTCGCACATAGTCTTGCCGAGACCCTTCGATCTCTTCGTTCCGCTCAGGGTAACATGAAGGGAAGTTTTTTTCATGTCATGCTGAGCGCAGTCGAAGCATCTCATGCAGTCTTGCCGAGACCCTTCGATCTCTTCGTTCCGCTCAGGGTAACATGAAAAAGGGTTCTGCCGGGGAGAGATAACATGAAAATTGATGACGCGATAAGATATTGATAATCAAATATAAATGTCGACTGTTAATTCACATATATAGTGCGTAGATTATGATACTTAGCCTTCCATTGAGCGCTTTGCGCAGAGTGTGCGCCCCCCGGCCGGTGGGGCGAAAGCCCTATATGGTTCCGATGAAGGAGTATGCCAATGAATTGATCTACGGCATGCTGACGGGCGATGAGCCCTGCATGGCGGCGCGATTGGGGGCGACGGAGATGCTCTGCATGACCAATTTTCTCGGTGTGCGGGGCGGCCGCAAGGATCCTGTCGGCTTCATTCGTGGTCGGGCTTTGCCGTGGTGGTGGAAGCAAACGACGCTCGACCAGATGCAGCGGTGGAGCGGTTTCTTCCCCCCGGCACCGAAAATGGCCGAACGATTCTGCGAGTTGATGATCAGTGATATGACCCAGGTCGACCTGCTGGGATCGTGGCTCGCCGACGAGAGCCGCTTCGCCCGGGAACTGGCCGGGGCCAAACGTGTGATGCTGGAGGATTTGGAGCCGTTTTTCGCCCCCAATCCGTGGACGCGGGCGCTGGAGGGGCGCAAAGTGCTGGTGGTGCACCCGTTCGCCGAGACCATCGAACGGCAGTATGCCCGTCGCGAGCAGATATTCCCCGACGGGTTGCTGCCCCGCTTCGAGTTGAAGACCATCAGGGCGGTGCAGAGCATCGCCGGCGAGCAGACCCCGTTTGCCGACTGGTTCGAGGCGCTGGAGTGGATGAAAGGCGAGATCGACCGGACGGATTACGACATATCGATCATCGGTTGTGGAGCTTACGGCTTTCCGCTGGCGGCCCACGTCAAGCGCATGGGCAAGAAGAGCATCCATCTGGCCGGCATAACCCAGCTCTTGTTCGGCATCCTTGGAGCCCGGTGGGAGAACTATTTAGTGTGGCCCTACTCCAACCTGTTCAACCCGGCCTGGGTGCGTCCCGGCGAGAGCGAACGACCCCGCGAGGCGACAAAGATAGAGGGGGCCTGTTATTGGTAACGGTATGAAAAAGATCATAAAACGCCTTTTTTCGCTTGCAGAACGGTTGTGTCTGGTCGCCTCGCCTCGCCTCAGCCTGAAGGGGTCGTTATGCTTTCTGAACAGATATGCGGTCGGTCATGGCAACTGTTGTGCGTTGCGGGACTGTGCTCTGGAGCGTAACATCTTCAGCATTTCGGGTGAGGGCAACACGATAACCGCCACGGATGCAACCATCAACCGGTCGAAGATGACCATCGACGGGACGAACAACCGTCTGACGATCGAGCGGGGCGTTATCCTGCGCGATGCGACCATCATCATACGCGGGAGCGGCAACACCGTCTCGATCGGAGCCGCATCGAGCTTCGGCGGTGTGAGGATCGTCAACGTCGGCACGGACAACGCAATAACGATAGGGCGCGAGTGCCTCTTCTCGGACAGGATCGAGATATGGGCCAGCGATACCCACCCGTTGTATGACCGCGACGGACTGATGATCAACGGCGAACGGCCCATACACATTGGCGATCGCGTGTGGGTGGGGTGCAATGTAACTGTTGCAAAGGGTGTTACAATCGGCGATGGGGCTGTGGTCGGGATGGGGACGATGGTTACGGCCGATGTCGCCCCGAGGTGCGTGGTTGTCAACGACTGCAGCCTGAGGAGCGTCCGGGAGGAGGTGAGTTGGAAATTGCACTACGACAAGTGAGGTGCGGTCGCGGCCGAAAACACTGGCTTGCTTTGAGATTTTGTCGGTGCATAGAACTTAAGTCGTGCGGACCGGAGCCAGCGGGGGGATGGCCGAAGTCGTAGACGAGTGGCAACCCTCCCTGCCGGGTGGTCAGGGTCGCGCGACTCTTCGAGCCGCAATGACAAGCAACTATTTGCCCATCGCTTTATAAAATACAACGGATATAATCCTTTCAAAATGAATATAGAAGAGGCTCGCGAATATTGTCTGTCGAAGTCAGGGGCCCAGGAGTGTTTCCCCTTCGACGAGTTCAATCTGGTGGTGAAGGTCGCGGGCAAGATGTTCGCCCTGATACCGTTGGATGGCGCCGGGCCGCAGATCGCCCTTAAGTGCGATCCCGAGCGGGCCCTGGAGTTGCGCGACCGTTACGAGGGCATCGAAGGGGCTTGGCATTTCAACAAAAAATATTGGAATACGGTGTATCTCGACAGCGATGTGCCTGATGATCTGGTGCGTACGCTTATCGACCACTCACGGAGCGAGGTGATCCGAAAACTCCCGCTCAAGGTGCGTCAAACTCTCGAAGAGTAGCCCGCAACCCGGCAAGCTTTCAATCCCTCAAACCCATGTCGGTGAACGATCGCAAACATATCCCTTGACGCGCGACCGTAGCGGCACCTGACCGTCGACATCCGTTCCCTCGTCCGCGTTCGGGAAACGGTCGCTTTCAGGGTTGGTTGTCGGGGCTGATGATGCTGCGATGTCGTCGGGGCTGTCGATGCTGCGAAAACCCTCTATTTCAGGGCAGTTTCGATCGCCTCGCGATATTCGCTCTTTGCCCGCGATCCGAGCAGAGTGATCGGGTCGCCTTTGACGGGAATGATCATCACCAGCGGGATCGACTGGATGCCGAAGAACTTGGCGGTCTGATTGTCGTTGTCGATATTGATCTTGCAGACAGCCACTTTGCCCGCATACTCGCCGGCCAGCTCCTCCAAATAGGGCGAGATTTGACGGCACGGGCCACACCAGTCGGCGTAGAAGTCTATGACAGCCACTTTGTCGCCCTTGTAGAGCCAGTGGTCGGGACTTTTGACATAGTCGTAGATGCGCTCGCGAAAATCGGCATCCGAGAGGACGGTCACCGTCGGCGACGCCGGTGCACTCTTTTTGGCGCCGCCACCCTTAAGAGCGTAATCGACAGGCATGTATAGCCCCGCCGGATGCCCGGGCAGCTGCAGTCCTTCGATATAATGCTCCACCGTTTGTGAAATCTCATCGCGTGAAAACATGGTCGTCTGTTTAGCTGTTTACGATTTGGAAAATGTTTGAATTTTAGAGTCTGTCTTTTTCTTTAAAAAAAACGGGGCCACAACCGTGCGCCCCGCCCATTTTACTTGCGTACAACCCGCTACATCTTCCACACGAGATTCACCCCGATCTGGGTTATGGTAGGCACGCCTTTGCTCTTGGCGTGGATCAGGTAGAAACTGTTGTCGCTGCCCCTGGTATACTTCTGATAGTAATCCAGCCAGGCATATCCCAACCCGATGTTGAAATCGAGCGCAAACGCATCGGTGAGCCTGAGGTTGTAACCGCCTGTGAACCCAAGCGCATAAAAATCGCTCTGACGTCCCACGTTCGGCCCCGGAGCGTAAAAATTGCACATGCCCTGCTG
>BNXD01000030.1 GCA_025999315.1 Bacteroidia bacterium
CCGCTGCCGGGCGAGGGAGTCGGCAGTTTTGACAGGCAAAACTGCAAGATGGAGGCGGGCGTCCATTTGCCCGCCAATGGCGCGCGCTTTCCTGATCGCCGCGTAGCGGCGAAACATCCCCGGCATTGAGCCGAGGCGTTAAGCGAGCGGAGGAAATTGAGCGTTCGTCGACGCCACTTGTTTGACGACGTTAGGCCCCTAATGGGGACTAAAAGGAGGAGATTTGGCGTCGTAGCTCAATTTTCTCCAGGCGAGTAGCCGAGGCGAACAGCCGGGTGTTTTTGGTTACTTTTTATAAAAAAGTAACCGCCCCGCGCGTAGCGGAACTCAGTAGACTTTTGACAATGGCCAGCCTTATGGTCTGTGGCAAAACGTTGCATCGCGGCTCGTACAACTCTGCACAGCCGCAGCCACACTCCTGTGTTTCTGGTGTGTTTTGGGCGGAGAGCTGCAGCCCTTTGTCAGTGCACCCTCGCCTGACGGCATCGGGATTAACGCTCACAAGGCAGCCCCCGCTGTCTGCGGGCCGCACAACCGACTTCGCTGGCTCCCAGCCCGCTCTCCGTGCACGAGAGAGAGGAGGGATTAAGACAAACCTTGCTCTGCGCTCGCTTCGGGTAACAGAAGTCGGCGGGCGAAGAGATGCCCGTCTTTCTCCTTCTTGCAAGTCAGAATAGCCTCTCCGACAGGAAAATCGAAGCGACCGCCAAAAAATCAACCCGCCCCGAACTGTCCGACAGTTCGGGGCGGGTTTCATCTGTCGCAGGCCGACCCTGCGGCCGACCGCTCGACGCTCAGCATCCGCACTTGGTGCAGATATAGGTGTGGTGGGCGCCCCAGCGCTCGAAAGCCGCCTTGTCCAGCGCCTCGCGGTGGTCGGGATGGGCCACGCTGATGATGGCGCGGGCGCGCTCCTGCATCGACTTGCCGTAGAGATTCACCGCCCCATACTCGGTCACGAACCAATGTACGTGGGCGCGCGTGGTAACGACCCCCGCTCCGTCGTTCAGCGTGGGGGCTATCTTGCTCAGCCCCTTGTTGGTCACCGACGGCATGGCGAGGATCGCCTTGCCGCCCTCCGAGCGCGACGCTCCATAGATGAAGTCGACCTGACCGCCTACGCCCGAGTAGAAGGTCTTACCCAGCGAATCGGCGCATATCTGCCCCGTCAGATCGACCTGCAGGGCCGAGTTGATCGCCGTAACCTTCGGATTTCGGGCAATGATGAACGGGTCGTTGGTGTAGCCGACATCCATCATCGCCACCCCGGGGTTGTTGTCGATAAAATCGTAGACCTTCTGCGACCCCATGAGGAATGTCGAGACCATTTTGCCCTTGTCGATCACCTTGTTGGCCCCGTTGATCACCCCGCTCTCGACCAGCGGCAGCACCCCGTCGGCGAACATCTCGGTGTGGATGCCCAGATCTTTGTGCCCTCCCAGTTGAGCCAGCACGGCGTTGGGGATCGCCCCGATGCCCATCTGCAGGCACGCTCCGTCCTCGATGAGCTCGGCGCAATTCTTGCCGATGGCCGTCTCGATCTGATCGGGCACCGAGAAGTGCGCCTCCTCGAGCGGAGTGTCGTCCTCGACGAACATGTCGATCTGCGAAGCGTGTATAAACGCATCGCCGAACGCACGCGGCACATACTTGTTGATCACCGCGATCACCGTATGGGCGCACTCCACGGCCGCCAGCGTAGCGTCGACCGACGTACCCAGCGACACATAACCGTGTTTGTCGGGCGGGCAGACCTGGATCATCGCCACATCGCACGGCAGATAGCCGCCACGGTAGAGCTTCTGCGTTTCGCTCAGAAACACGGGGATATAGTCGGCATAGCCGCTCTGGGTCACCTTGCGGACGTTGCCGCCCACAAAGAAACTGTCGAGCTGAAACACTCCCTCTAACTCCGCCGCTGCATAGGGCGCCGGCCCTTCGGTGTGCAGGTGGTGAACGTGGACATTCTTCAGCTCGCCGTTCAGGCCGCGATCGCACATGGCCTTGATCAACACTTGTGGTGCGCTGGCAACCGAGCTCAGATGGACATGATCGCCCGACTTGATGACTTTGACCGCCTCCCGGGGCGTGGTAAATTTGATCTTGTTCATATCAGGATTTAAAGTTTGCTTTCTGTTCAGTATGGCTCCAAAGAAAAAGCCCCCTTTCGAGGGCCTTTTCCGGGAATCGTGTTGCTATCCGAGGCGGTTTTTGAGCGCCTTGAGCTCATCTTTGAGCTCGCCGGGTAGGTGGTCGCCGAACTGGGCATAATACTCCTCGACGCCCTTGATCTCCTCGCGCCACTCGTCGGGGTTGACTGCCAGCACCTCCTTCATATCGTCGGGGGTGATCTCCAGGCCCGTGGTGTCGATGCCATCGGGGGCGGGCAGGATGCCTATGGGCGAGTTGACGCTCTTGCCCTGATCGTTGCAACGCTCGAAGATGTAGGCCAGCACGCGGCTGTTCTCGCCGTAACCCGGCCACAGCCATTTGCCGTCCTTCTTTCGGAACCAGTTGACAAAGAATATCTTGGGCAGCTTGTCGGCCGAGGTTTTTTGGCCGATCGAGATCCAGTGTTTGAAATAGTCGCCCATGTTGTAGCCGCAGAAGGGCAGCATGGCGAAGGGGTCGCGACGCACGCCGGCCTTCAGACCGATGGCGGCGGCGGTCACCTCCGAGCCGACGATCGACCCCATGAATACGCCGTGGTTCCACGAGAATGACTCATGCACCAGGGGCACGGTCGAGGGACGACGCCCGCCGAAGAGGATGGCCGAGATGGGCACGCCGACGGGGTTCTCCCAATCCTTGTCGATGCAGGGGCACTGCGACGCAGGGGCGGTGAAGCGGGCGTTGGGATGAGCGCAGGGCTCACCCGAAGCGGGATCGTAGACGTTACCCTTCCAGTCGATGGTGCCCTCGGGGCAGGGATAACCGATGCCCTCCCACCAGATGTCGCCGTCGGGGGTCAGCCCCACGTTGGTGAATATCGAGTTGGCCCGTGCCGAGAGCATGGCGTTGCGGTTGGTCTCGAGCGAGGTCATCGGAGCGACGCCGAAGAAACCCGCCTCGGGGTTGATGGCGTACAGACGGCCGTCGGTGTGATACTTCATCCAGGCGATGTCGTCGCCCACCGTCTCGACCTTCCAGCCGGGGATGGTGGGGATCAGCATGGCCAGGTTGGTCTTGCCGCAGGCCGAGGGGAACGCCGCCGCAACGTACTTCTTCTCGCCCTTGGGGCTGGTCAGCCCGAGGATGAGCATGTGCTCGGCCATCCATCCCTGGTCGCGCGCCATCACCGAGGCGATGCGCAGGGCGAAACACTTCTTGCCCAGCAGGGCGTTGCCGCCATAGCCCGAGCCGTACGACCAAATCTCGTAGGTGTCGGGAAAATGGGTGATATACTTCTGTTCGATGGGAGCGCAGGGCCACTTGACATCCTTCTGGCCCGGAGCGAGCGGATAACCCACCGAGTGGATGCAGGGGATGAACTCGCCATCGTCGCCCAGCAGATCGAGCACCGCCTTGCCCATGCGGGTCATGATGCGCATGTTGCACACCACGTAGGCCGAGTCGGAGATCTCGACGCCGATGTGGGCGATCTTCGACCCCAGCGGACCCATCGAGAAGGGGATGACATACATCGTGCGCCCCTTCATGCAGCCCTTGAAGAGCCCGAGCATCGTCTGGCGCATCTGGTCAGGATCGGCCCAGTTGTTGGTGGGACCAGCCTCCTCTTTGGTCTTGCTGCAGATGAACGTGCGGTTCTCGACGCGAGCCACATCCGACGGGTCGCTCTGAAAGTAGTAGCTGCCCGGACGTTTCTTCTCGTCGAGTTTGACGGCCACCCCGCCCTCGACCATCTCCTGCATCAGACGGTCGTACTCGCTCTGCGATCCGTCGCACCATACCACATTGTCGGGCTGACAGATACCCGCCCAATGGTCGACCCACTCGATCAACTTTTTGTTTTTGGTCATCATAACGTTGTGATTTAATTTATTTTAGTTCTCAATTCTTCTCGATCGGCCCTTTGCTGTGAATTGTTTCACGCTGCAAAGTTATACATTAGTAACGAATATTCCTAAGGAATGTTATAAAAATAACACAATGAAAGCGGGGCCCGGAGAGAGCCTCGCTTTTGTATTTGGATGGGAACGGTTTGGAGTTTTGCGACCCGCGCGTCCGGCAGATCGACCCTACCTGATCCTGTCGACCGATCGCACCAGGGCCTCGTCGCGGGCGATGCTTTTCATGGCCAGCCACACCACGACGAACGCCACGATGGGCAGCGCCGAGGCCACCGAGAAGTGATAACCGCAGGGGCTGAAACCGCTCATGCTCCTGAGCGAACGCCACAGCCACAGACACACCATCAGCTGCTCGCCGAAAAGCAGGATCATCTCCGCCACGCACAGCCGCATCTGCAGACGGCGGTCGCGGTAGAGAAAGATCACGACCAGAGGCAGCAGCGTGGCCACGACAGAGAGCATGGCCATGGGCAGGGTCTGCGCCACACGGACGCCTTCGCTGCTGTATAACCCTGTGGGAGTGAGATGAAACCGCTCGATCCCGCCCAGAAAATCGCCCAGCGGGAAGACGAACATCAGCCCCATCATCACCGCGGCCAGAGCGAGATATACGGATTGGATTCGCTGTATCATAGCTGTTTGTCTATCAGGTAACTGTTCCGGTCTCCCGAGTTGCGATTGATCAGCTCGCCCAGAAAACCGGCCAGGAACAACTGCACCCCGAGGATCACCGTAACGATGGCCAGATAGAACAGCGGCTGATCGGTCGCCCCGCGCACGGCGATGCCATGAGCCTGTTTGACGACTTTGTCGACGATGATCCACACCGTGGTCGCCCCGCCGATGATGAACATCACCGTGCCCAGCCCGCCGAAGATATACATCGGGCTGCGAGAGAAACGCGACATGAACATTACCGTGATCAGGTCCAGATAGCCCTTGATCATGCGTTCCCAGCCGAACTTGGAGGTGCCGTACTTGCGGGCCCGGTGCTGCACCGTCTTCTCGCCGATGCGACCGTAACCCGCCCTCTTGGCCAGTATAGGGATGAAACGGTGCATCTCGCCGTAGACCTCGATGCTTTTGACCACCTGGTTGCGGTAGGCCTTCAGTCCACAGTTGAAATCTCTCAGGCGGATGCCCGAAACGCACCTGGCCGTGAAGTTGAAAAACTTGCTCGGCAGGCGTTTGCCCATCGGATCATGACGCTCCTTCTTCCACCCCGACACCATGTCGAAACCCTCGAGAGTGATCATGCGGTAGAGCGAGGGTATCTCGTCGGGCGAATCCTGCAGATCGGCGTCCATCGTAACCACCACATCGCCCCGGGCCTGCTCAAAACCGCAGTAGAGGGCTGCGCTTTTGCCGTAGTTGCGGCGAAAGCGTATGCCGTGCACCGCGCTGTCCGTGGCCGCCAGCCGTTCGATCTCTTCCCACGAGCCGTCCCGGCTGCCGTCGTCGACAAATATCACCTCATAGCTCAGGCCCTCCTCGCGCATCACCCTGACAATCCATGCGTGAAGCTCCCCGAGCGACTCCCGTTCATTGAGCAGCGGTATGACAACAGATATATCCATTACTGTTTTCTCGCTTCGGTTCTGAGCAGCAGGGCGGCCAGCACACCCACCAGCAGGCCGTTGACCTCCATGTAGATCATGTAGGTGAATATGATGTACAGTGGATTGGTGCTCAGCTTTTTGGCCATGGCTATGGCGGCGTCGGTCTGTTCGGTGGGGAAGCTTTCGAGCAGCACGCGGCTCTTCTCCACGGCCTGGGCGACGGTCAGGGCATACTGCTCGGGGATGATCCAGGTGAAGATCACCCACTGGCCCACGCCGAACAGAAATCCGGCGAAGAGCATCATCGCCAGCGTATAACCCAAACTGTTGCCGAACGAAAAGCCCCGATCTGCATATCTGATCGCCCGCTGCCGGCCATAAACCCAGATGGTTATGGCGGCGGCCGCCAGATTGAACATCCCCGCCACCCCGTCCGACCGCTCGCCGAAGCCCATATATTGCACGGCGAAAGCGAACGCCGCGATCACCAACCCCAGCACACCGCCCGCCCTGGCCGCATCGCCCCAGAAACTCTTTGCGGGGCCCGGCCCTACGTATTCTTCTTCTGTCATATTGTACGTTAAAGTATAACCTCCACCTTGCCTTCGCGCAGCACCACCACCTCGTCGCCCGACAGGTCGACCAGCGCCGTGGGTATCTGCTGACCGTATCCGCCGTCGATCACCGCGTCGACCATTCGGCCATAGCGCTCCTCGATCAACTCGGGATCGGTGGTGTATTCCTCCTCGGCGTTCTTGACCGAGGCGGTGATCATCGGACAACCCAACTGTTTGATGATCTGCTGCGATACGGAGTGTCCGGGTATGCGGATACCCACCGTTTTGCGTTTCTCGAGCGCCTTGGCGGGCATTTTCGAGCTGGCGTTGAGGATGAATGTGAACGGCCCGGGAAAGTTGCGCCTCAGTATCTGAAACTCATCGTTGTCCATCCGTGCGTAGGCCGAGATCTGGCTCAGGTCGGCGCACGCCACCGTCAGCCGGTCCGCCTCCTTGCCGCGGATGGTCTTTATGCGTTCGATGGCCTTGCTGCTCGATAGCGAACAGCCGTAGGCGTAGACGCTGTCGGTGGGGTAGATGATCACCCCGTCGTTTCGCAATATCTCTACAACCTGTTCGATACGACGGGCATCGGGATTCTGCGGGTATATCTTGACGATCATTTCGGTGTGTTTTATCTTATAAAGATAGAAACAATTACGCAATAATCCAAATTTATCTGATCCCCTCGCTGTCGAGCCACCGGTGATAGATGGCCCCGTAACGGTTGTGCTGCTCGAGGGTCGTCGAGAAGTTGTGATAGCCCGAATAATCGGGTTTGGCACAGAAATAGAGATAGTTGTGATGGCCATAGCCGAGCGTGGCGTCGATCGCCGCAACCGACGGCATACAGATCGGTCCGGGTGGCAGACCGGCATGTTTGTAGGTGTTGTAGGGCGAATCCGAGGCCAGGGCCGCCCCCCGTATGCGCCGCAGGGCAAAGTTGCCCACGGCAAATTTGACCGTAGGATCGGCCTGCAGGGCCATTCCGATCCGCAGGCGGTTGACATAAACCCCCGCCACGGTGGCCATTTCGTCGGTGCGTTTGGTCTCTTCATAGACGATCGAGGCCAGCGTTACCACCTGCTCGCGTGTCATGCCCAGAGCGGCGAGACGCGAGGTTCGCTCTCCGTTCCAAAAACGGTCATACTCCTTGCGCATTCGCTCCACAAAACCCTCCGAAGAGGTGTTCCAGTAGAATTGATAGGTGTCGGGGATCATCATCGCCATGAATGTCTGTGGCGTGAAGCCCATGCGCCGGGCCGTGGCCGCGTCGGTCAGCACGCGGGCAAAGGCCGCCGAATCGGGCTCCAGCTGACGCGCCAGGGCGGCGGAGAGCGATTCGAGCGATCGCAGGTTGTTGAAGGTAACCCGCACCGGGGTTTGCAACCCGCGCCGGAGCATCCTCGCCACCCTGATGTAGCTCATCCCGCGGGTGAGCCGGTAGGCGCCGGGGTGATAGTTCCGCTCGTCGAGCTTGAGCAGCGATGCGGCCACGTGCAGACGGGTCATGCTGCCTATCGCCCCGCTGCGATCCAGCGAGTCGTAGAGCATCCCCATATCGCCGCCCGTGGGCAGGTGGATCACCTTGTCGCTGCGCACGGCGTTGCCGACAAGGGCCATATATTGCCACCACACCACGCCCCCCGCCAAAAGGAGCGCGCCGAGGACGATCAGCAGAAAATTTCGCGTACGTTTTTTCACAGCGCAAAGATACAAGAAACTGCTTAAATTCACAGCCTCTTTGATATAATGCGTCGACCCTGCCCGCTGACCATCAATTACCCTGATCGTCCTCGCCGCCGCTGCGGGTGGACCCGGTCAAAAACAATCATTCCCTGCGTGAAAAACAACCCCCGGCCTCCTCGAGGGGAGGCCGGGGCGTTTCAAAGGCATAAACAACTTTCTATTTCGGTTTGGCATAATACCTTATCGGACCACCGCCGAACATCTGCTCACCAGGCTTGGGGCAGTAGATGAAATAGAGTTCGGTGTCGTTGAGGGTTATTATCCGATAGCAAGACACTTCCCCATTTTCCAGTGATTTTGCAATAATAAATTTGCCATATTGCACCTGTCCGACTTTCGACTGGACAAAAGTTGTCTCCTCATTGCCGCTCAGATAGAACTGGTAAGGGTCTTCGTCCGTCGTATTGTCAACGTTGTCAATAGCGAGAGTATTATAAGTAGTATTTGTGAATAATTTAACCAAGGTCATTTCTTTCCAGTCATACGACTCCCACCTGTATTGCTTCAGGAGGTCCAGTGTCGTGCGGGCCCCGGCAAACGATGCCGCGCAGCAGGCGAAGATGGCAGATAATATCATCTTTTTCATGACTTGACCTTATCTGTTCAAAAATAATCATTTCCTGTGTTAAAAGCAACCCCCGGCCTCCGCGAGGGAGGCCGGGGGAAACCCTGCAGCCTAATTATACAATTTGTCGAAATACACTCTTATCGATGCAGCCAGAAACGTTACGACCTTGCTGCGCTCCGGGATTGAGAACTTGATATATGTTTTTATTTTTTGTTCGAGGGTGAACCACTTGTCCGGCGGGATCGAATACATTTTGGGGTGTTTTGGGAACATAAAGTGGACCTCCATTATGTTGCCCGACAGATCGATTTTATATGAGACGTCCACCCATTCATTGCTGCTTCTCAGGCCGGTGATCTCGGCGGCGGTGAATGTCTCTTCGATGGCTTGCCGGTATAGTTGTTTGCGATCTCCAATCTGAGTTGCAGTGAACTTGTCGTTTCGCTCTGCCAATTGACCATTATGATAACGAATCGGCTCGTCATCATATGTGTTGTTGATGTTGCTTATGATATAAAAGTAATTGGAGGCAGTTGACTTGACTTTATAGATGACATTGCTTCCTGCCACCGTGTCGTGATTGGCATAATAATCAACCTGTGCCGCAGCCTCTATGCACAACAGGCTGAATATGGATATGATAATAATATTTTTCATGGTTTTTGAATTTTCTGATTAACATTCAGTGATGAGCGCATCGAGATTCGGCGTGTGGAAATTCGCATAAGAAGAGAAGGTGTAACCCCGGTTGCTGAAGTAGCCCATACCGACTAACGCACTTACGGTAGAATCCCATGTCTCCTCACACGGATTGCGAACAAAATCACTGATGCTATCCCAATCCGTGCCATAATTATAATCTCCGTGCCTGTAGGAAAAATATAGCTTTGCGATTTTTGCTTCGATCTCGTTGTCGCCTTTGTTTGACGCCCAATAGTTGTTGTCCTGATAGGCATGAAACAACTCTTCGAGCACGGTATATTCATCAGCGCCTTCAACTATCGTCATGGTCTTGGTGTTCCTGTCATATTCCCCATCGTATATGGGAGGATCGGGATCATCGGGGACAAAGGGTCTGTATATCATATGGAGGTCCACCGAAGCGAGATTATCCATGAGCGTGGAGCCCATGCAGTCGCTCATAATTTTCTGCAACGCATCCTCAATCGCCATTTTGGCTTCGTTATTATCATATTTCAGCGAATGAACTGTGTTGTTATTATTGTTGTTTCCGTCGCCGTCTTCACAGTCGCCGTCGCACTCCGTCGAGCCGCATGTTGGGCAGTATGTGCCTTCGGTGGTCTCCTCCGTGTCGCCATCGTTGGGATTGCCATTGCCTCCGGGCTTGGTGGCCTCAACGACAATGTCATCCAGCACGAAAATCATCACCCCGATCTCCTGGTCGGGCATGCCGTCGCCGTCGGTGTCGATCCAGTAGCGCTCGCGGTAGCCCGATTGGATAGATTCGGTTTTGACATAAATTTGCCCGTCGCCGTTTGCGTTGGGCCGAACTTCCCATCCGGGAGGCAGCCCCTGACCGGACCCGTTGTTGCCGTCGCCTCCGTATTGACCCCAGTCCCAACCTTCGCCGCCCCAGTCCTCCCAGTCGCCATACTCGCCACCCTGGGTGTAGTCGTATCCGTTATCTTCCCAGCCGGGAGACCACGGCGGCTCGCCCGAATCGGCTTCCCAATAGAAGTGGTCGGGTGCGTTGGGGTCGCCCAAATAGTCTTCCAGCCAGTCGGAAAAGTCGTCCCAACTCCAACCGCAATCATCATCATCCTCACCGCCGGATCGCGTAGCGATATTGGGCTTCGAGTTGATCTGTATGCCGCGAAGCATGGCTGCCACCTTGCTTTTGTCCACGGGTCGGGGACCAATGGTGTGTACGCCCCGCCGAACGGTGCCGTTCGCATACTCGTCAAGCTTTATGAGCCGTCCGCCCAGCGTGTAGTATGCGGCGATGCCCGAGAAGTCGCCCTTGTCGCCATCGATCACAAAATGGTCGGCATTGTAATTTTTGTTGTGGCGGTGGAAGCCGACCGTAGGGACAAGGCTCAACAAATAGGTCGACATCTCGCCGGTCACGGCGCTCTTGACGACAACAACCTTCTGATAGACGGGGACAACGGCAACTGCCGGTTTGCCGTTTATCGTTTCGCAGCGCAGAGCTCCATGCCGGGTCGATTGCGAGATCGGCGCGCTCACTCCGCCCGTTCTTTTGCCCGAAGAGCTTTTGGCCCTGTTCCAGTGCGGGGTGAACTCGCCCGGGTCGAGGATCGAGGGTTTGCGGCGTCCGCCGCCGCGTGTGGCCTGCAGCGCAATCTGATTTTCAAAGAACTCTTTTGCCTCTGCGACAGAGATAACTCCCGATTCGGAGGCGGATTGGTTCGGCTCGATTTCCACAATGTCCTTGACACAGGAGTAGAGCGCTATCCCCACAGCGACGGCAATACAAATATAAAAATAATAAAACTTTTTCTTGGGAGGGTGTTTTAGCTCGTTTTCTTTTTGCCTGCTCTCTTTTTCTGCGACTTGGCCTTGTCGGCCTTCAGTTTGTTGTATTGCGTGGGAGTAAGCAGCCCTCGCAGTTTTTGATCATACTCCGCGTTCAGCGATTCGAGTCTGAGGCTCTTCTCGGTGGGGGTCAGGCGGCTCTTGCGTATCTTGAGATGGTCGACGGCCTTGCTGTTGCGCAACTCCTTGAACTGCCGGATATGTTCGGGGCTCATGCCGATCTTTTTGGACAGGCGCCGGTCGTACGACGCCCGTTTCTTCCTGTCGAGTTGGGCAAATTTGGCGTCGCCTATCTGAGCTTTGACCTTGGTGTCATATTTACCGGCCAGCGCGTCTTTTTGCTGCTCCCGGACCCCTTTCTTCAGAGGTTGGGCTTCGATCCGGGCCAGATTCTTCTCGTGATCCTTTTTCTTTCGGGCCAGCTTTACTGCGTCTTTCTGCGAGAGTTTCAGACCGTGAATCCTGGTGGTCTTCACGGTCGTCCGGTTGTCGTGGGTGGTGATCATGGCGTGGGCTTTTTCCCGGCCCACCACCCCTCAAAATTTCAACCCCACAAAAATCACTTCTTTCGACAAAAAAATCCCGGCCTCCAAAACTGGAGCCGGGACTTTTGCCTAATGGGACTTACTTGACGGCTTTGTAAACCATGACAAGGTCGTCGCCGCAGGTAAACCTGCGGTTTTTTGCGATCACGTATCGGACTGCGTCCGGAAGCTGTTCGATTTTTTAGTTATACGGTTTAAGGGGATTATCACCAATTTCCGAAAAAATCATTATATTTGCACCCGTGGGTAAGTCTTATACGGTCAGCTCCTGCTGAATCCCCCCAGGCGCGGAAGCGAGCAAGGGTAAGGTGGTTGTAGCGGCGCGATATAAGTAGCTTACCCACTTTTTTTGTGCCCATGCGGGTGCCATTTCGCTGCTCTGCCTGCCGACATCCCGATGCGGGGCATCGGAACGCGATCGCCGTTATGCGCTTTTGCGCCTCGGTCGCAGATGAATACGGTCCAATATGGCGCGAAACGAACCATCGTAGCCCGGTTTGCGCAACACTCCGAACTTCAGGATGATCCCCACAAGTATCATGATCACCATATCGGCAGGGTTTATGTCGGTGAGGTGAAAAGCCGTACAGGTGTGTCGACACACCATAAAACCGCGGGCCCGCTCCGAGGCTGTACACCCCGGGGCGGACCCGCCGGGAGTGCTATCCGATCAGCTCGACGCTGCGGCGTACAAAATGGGTGAGTTGCTCGCCCTTGAGCATGCCGCCCGAGAGCAACGCCAGGTCGACGAGCTGTTTGACGATCTGGTTGTGCGAGCCTATCTCGGCGAGTTTTCCGTCACGCTCGCCGCGCAGCGTCTCGATGCTTTTGTGCAGCTGGTCGCGCTCGCTCTTCTCCTCGCCGGTCAACTCCTCGGGTTTTTTGGACGAGAGCAGTTGTCCCAGCGTGTTCTGCTTGCCGACCTCTGCCTCGATGCGGTCGTTGATCTTCTGCAACCCGTCGCCATACTCCTTCTCGATGCGCCCCAAAAGGTCGATCACCAGCGGGTGGTTGCCGTTGACGGCCAGCGTATAGTCGTCGGGCATACCGGCATAGAACCGCCCCATCGGATCGTTGCTCGTGGCGGCCATGTCCTTCATGCGCCGCATGTATTCGTCGCGCGTAACCACCACGGGCATGCCGTCGGCGGGCATCGACTCGAACTGTACGTGGAACGCGCTCTTCTCGTCTTTGGGCAGCAGCGCCTCGAACACCGGACGCATGATGTCCTGCTGCTGAGAGGTGAGCGACAGGCCGTTATCACTCTCCTTGTGTATGAGATTTTCGGCCACTCCCGAGTCGACCCTCACGAACCGGCTATCCTGATTCTTGTGCTCGAACCAGCCGATGAAGTGGTTGTCGAGCTGGCCGCCCATCTCGAGCACGTCGTACCCCTTGGCCTTGACCTGCTCGACGAAACTGTGTTTGTCGGCGATGTTGTCGGCATAGAGCCAGATCAGCGTGCCGTCCTTGTCGGTCTGGTTGGGGGCGATGAGCTCCCTGTACTCGGACAGGGTGAAGTAGCGCCCCTCGCTGTTTTTCAGCAGCAGGAAGTCGGTGGCCTTCTCGGCGAACTTCTCGTCGCTCACCACCCCGTACTGTATGAATATCTTCAGGTCGTCCCACTTCTTCTCGAAGGCGGCGCGGTCGTCGTTGAACAGCTCGGTGAGTTTGTCGGCCACCTTGCGGGTGATGTACCCCGAGATCTTGCGTACGTTCGAGTCGCTCTGCAGATAGCTGCGCGAGACATTGAGCGGAATATCCGGCGAGTCAATCACCCCGTGCAGCAGCGTGAGAAACTCCGGCACGATGCCCTCGACCGAATCGGTAACGAAAACCTGGTTGCTGTAGAGCTGTATCTTGTTACGTTGCAGCTCGATGGCGTTGGTGACCTTGGGAAAGTAGAGTATGCCCGTCAGGTTGAACGGATAGTCGATGTTCAGGTGGATGCTGAACAGCGACTCCTCGCTGCCGGGGTAGAGGTCGCGGTAGAATTTGGCATACTCTTCGCCGGTCACATCGGCGGGCTTGCGCGTCCACAGAGCCTCCGTGTCGTTGATGATGCGCTCACGGTCGGTGTCGACCATCTTGCCATCCTTCCACTCCTGCTCGCGTCCGAAGGCGATGGGCACGGGCAGAAAACGGCAATATTTGCGCAGCAGGCCGAGGATGCGCCCGTTGTCGTTGAACTCGTCGCTCTCCGGCGACAGGTGCAGTATGACGTCGGTGCCGCGGCTGCGCTGCTCCTCGGGCTCCTCAAGGGTGTATTCGGGTGTGCCGGTGCAGCTCCACACCACGGTTTTGGCCCCTTTGCGGTAGGACCGGGTACGCAGCTCGACCTTGCCGGCAACCATGAACGCCGAGTAGAAACCCAACCCGAAGTGGCCGATAATGGCCTGGTTGCTGTATTTTTTCATGAACTCGCCCGCGCTGCTGAAGGCGATCTGGTTGATATAGCTGTCGACCTCCTCGGCGCTCATGCCGAGGCCTGCGTCGGAGATGGTCAGTGTCCTGCGCTCGGTGTCGAGCGACACGCGGATGGTCAAATCGCCCAACTCGCCCTCGACCTCGCCCGCCGAGGCGAGGGCCTTGGTTTTCTGAGTGGCGTCGACTGCATTGGAGATCAGTTCGCGCAGGAAAATCTCGTGGTCCGAATAGAGGAACTTCTTGATAATGGGGAAGATGTTCTCGGTGGTTACTCCGATAGTGCCGTTTTTCATAGTGCTCTTGTGTTTTTTGTTTTCCCCGGCAATGCACAATAAACGTGCCAGAGCTTGCCTAATGACAAATTGACACGCCTCTGGCAGAGCGCGGCAGAAGATGGCGGACAAAACAGCTCGCTGTTCTGCCCGTTATTCGAGTCTTCGGCAGTTCTCTCTGAGCCAGGCGACGGTATAGCGGTCGAAGTGCCACCACTCGTTTGGGTCCTGATGAAAGCCCTCGGCTTTCATCAGGCCGGTCAGCAGTTTGCGGTTGTCGGCTTGGGCCCTGGTGATCACCCCGCGAGCCACCAGTTCCTGCTCGCGACCGGTGTGCGAAGCCTCTCCGAAGTGGTCGAAAGGCGATCCCATGTCGAGTTGCACCCCGAGGGAGTCGATGATGGTGATGTCGACCGCCGCGCCGTAGTTGTGTTTGCCGCCGCCGCGGTTGGGATTGGCGACATATTTCTGTTGGGGCGTCCCTTCCACCAGCGAGAACATGTATTTCTGGACCGAAAACGGACGCGCGGCATCGAGTATCAGCAGCGAATAGCCCGGCCTGACGCGGCGCAACCGAGCCTGGGCGCGAGCGACCATCTGTGCGATCTCGGGCCGCAGCCACGCCTGGTCGAAACCGTTGTACATGTCGACCCCGGCGAAGTTGTCGACAGTGGCATAAGCCAGCCGCACCGCTATGGTGCTGTCGACGGCGGCAATATTGACCAGCCCCGCCTGCCGCATTTTCCGCGCCATGTCGCCCGCACGGTCGTCTGCATGATCGCCCGTGCGACTGTGGGCCGGTCCGGCGGCCCACAGCGGCTGCAATGAGCCCAGGACCAGCGCACAGAGCGCTGCAAAAAGCCATTTCATATTCGTTAGGGATAACAATAGACAAGTGTTAACACGCCCTGATCTGCTACACATTTAAAGGTTGGGTTAAAAAGCGTCATATTGGTTTAAAGATATAGACCGTTTGTTTTTGCGTTGTTTAGGTGTGAGTTCAGCCGCTGCGCTGGGCGTTTGTTACTTTTTTATAAAAAGTAACCAAAAACACCCGGCGGTGAGCGAGGGGCTAAATTGCCTTGGCCCTCGCTGCGACGCCAAACCTCCTCCTTTTAGGCCCCTTGAGGGGCCTAACGTCGTCAAACAGGTGGCGTCGCTCTTCGCTCGGCCCTGCGCCAATTTTTGAACCGCCCCTCGCTCAATGCCGGGGTTACTTCGCCCCTGAGGGGCGATTGGGGTGGATATTACTTTTTGATTATAAACTCCCAATCTTTTAAATGCCCAACGGGTTAAATATAACAAAAAAAAGCAGGGCCGCAAAGCCCTGCTTTTCAATTTGGTCAAGGCGCGCCTTGTGGGCGCCTACTCGGCGGCTGCGACCGAGAATTTGATCGTGCCCCGGATCGTTTTGTAGAGCTTGACCGAAGCCTCGTACTCGCCGACGGTCTTCACCGCGTCGACGACGATGTTTTTGCGCTCCACCTCCACGCCTTTGGCTTTGAGCGCCTCGGCGATGTTGGCCGAAGTGATCGATCCGAAAATCTTGCCCTCTTCGGCCTTGACCTCGATGGTGAGGCTCAGCTCGGCGAGTTTCGAGGCCATAGCCTCGGCATTGGCAACCAGTTTGGCCTCCTTGTGAGCCTGCTGGCGGTTGTTTTCGGCCAGCACTTTGCGGGCCGAAGCGGTGGCCGCTTTGGCAAATCCCTGGGGGATGAGATAGTTATTGGCGTAGCCGGGGGCAACGCTCACAATGTCGCCTGCAAAGCCCAGCTTCTCGACGTCTTTTACAAGTATGATCTCCATGGCGCACTCTATTTCATCAGGTCGGTTACGAAGGGAAGGATCGCCAGATGACGGGCTCGTTTGACCGCCTGCGACACTTTCTTCTGGAATTTCTGCGAGGTGCCGGTCAGACGGCGCGGCAGAATCTTGCCCTGCTCGTTGAGGAACTTTTTGAGGAACTCGCCGTCCTTGTAGTCGACATATTTGATGCCCGACTTTTTGAAACGGCAATATTTCTTCTTCTTGACATCGACCGATACCGGGTTGAGGTAGCGGATCTCCGAATTGTTGTTGGCCATGGCTTATTCCTCCTTTTTAGCGTTTTTGTTACGGCGTTTTACGGCATACTCCTGAGCATACTTGTCCTGCTTCATGGTCAGAAAGCGGATCACGCGCTCGTCGCGGCGATACTGCGTCTCGAGCGTTTCGATGATCTTTCCGTCGGGAGCCGAAAACTCGATGAAGAAATAAAATCCGGTGGTCTTTTTCTGAATCGGATAGGCCAGTTTCTTCAGGCCCCAATCCTCTTCGTTGATGATCTGACCGCCGTTTTCGGTGATAACACCTTGGAATTTGCCCACAAGCTCTTTGAGCTGAGTGTCCGACAGAACGGGCGTGGCAATGAAAACGGTTTCGTAATAGTTCATAATCTATTGGTTAAAAAAATGTGGGTGCAAAGATAACATAATTTTGACAATTGTCAAAACTTGTATGTATATCCGAGTCTGATGACCTGCGTTTCGCCGTAGTCGACGCTCGTGTAACGGAACCCGTCTCCGAGTATCCTCTTGCGCACGCGCATGGTATTCAGCAGGTCGGAAGCGTTGAGCATCACCTCGCCGCGTCCGCGCTGCACGCCCCTTTTGACTCCCGCATCGAGAGAGAAACGTCCCCCGACTCTCCCCTGCGGGATAATGTCCGGAGCGAGCCAGATGCCCGATAACTGTATCTCTGTCTGGTGGGGCAGGGTTGCCAGACCGGCAAGTTTGACGTTGCCCGAGGTAACCTGCTCGGCGGCGACGGTGAAGTCGCTATCCACGGGATATTTGATGTGAACCTCGAAGGCGTCGATGCGGTTGTGGTAGATGCTGGCGTTGATGTTGAACGTGAGAGGCCCCGTGATCTTCTGAGAGAAGGCCGCCTCGCCGCCGGCGACATAGCTCTGCCCGGCGTTCTGGAAGATGGCATGGATGATCGGACTTCCCGGGGCGACGCTTGCGATGCGCGTCATTGTGCCGTCGGTCATGCGGTCGAACAGAGCCACGTAGAGCCAGCCTCTCTTCCAGCTGGTCTTGTAGCCCAACTCGACCGAATTGGTGAATTGCGGACGCAACTCGGGGTTGCCTACCTTGACGATCTCCACATCGTCATACTTTGGAAAGACGCGGATGTCGACTTCGCCCGGCCGGTCGACTCTTCGACCATAGAACGCCGAGATGCGGTTGCTCTCGTCGATCTTGAAGGCGACCCTCACGCTGGGAAAGGGCAGAACGTAGCTGTATCCGTCGCTTTTGTAGGTCGGATGGCTCGGGTCGACCGTGTAACGTACATCGACATACTCGCCGCGCAGGCCTGCCTCGACCTCCATCACACGGCTCTCCAACACCAGGTTGGCATACAGGGCTGGGATCGTCTCGGCGTAGGTGGCCTTGCCGCCGGCGCTCACGTCGATGGCCGAGCCGAGCCCCGGAAAGAAGCGCATGTCGGTAGGGATGACCCTGCGGCGGAACTTGCTCCCCATCTCGAGCCGGCCCCGGCGCAGCGGACGGACATAGTCGATGTTCAGATCGGCCACATGTTCGTCGGAGATCAGTTTGAAGGAGTCCAGGCCTGTGAACGCGGGCATGATGTTGGTGAAAAAATACTTCTCGTCCTCGCGGTGGAACGTATAGTTGAACCCCGCGCTCAGCGTATGCCCCTCACGGTCGAACCGGTGTTGCCATGACGCGGTGGCCATAACGGTGGTTTTGAGCTCGTCCTCCAGGAACTGCCACAGGCGATAGCGTGTGGTGAGGTCGGCATTGAAGAACGGCTCGTCGCCACGGTCGATTATCTTTTCGCTGCCGTACAGGGCCGATATGGTGAAGATGTCCTTCAGGGTGAGGTTCAGATCGACGCCCGATTTGAGCGTCAGAAAACCCGTGTTGCGGTTGCGCTTGGTTTGCTGTCGGATCGTGCTGTCGCCGGCGATGTAATAGCGATCTGCAAATTCGTTTTTGTTGAGGGTTCTGGTGTAGAGATAATCGCCCTGAAAGAAGACGTTCACCTTTTTTTTGCGGTAGCCCAGCATCAGCGACGGGTTGATCTTGGGCGTTGCCATGTACTGCGGCCTGATCGCAGGCAGGTTGGCATGTTTCTCCCACAGCGCGCCCAGCCCGCCGGTCAGCCCCGCCTTGCCGTTGAATCCACGGCGACTCTCCTTTTTATATATGATGTTTATTATGCCGGCGTTGCCGCCGGCGTCGTATCGGGACGAAGGGTTGTTGATGATCTCGATGCGGTCGATGGCCGAAGCGGGGATGTTGTCGAGCCCCGATTGGTTGTCGAATCCGGTGAGGGCGGTTTGCTTGCCGTCGACGAGGATGGCCACCCTGTCGCTGCCGCGCAACTGCACCCTGTTGTCGACGACGGTTATCCCGGGCAGGCCCTGCATTGCCTGCAGCGCCGATCCGCCGCTGTGCGCCGGATTGTCGGTCATCGAATAGCTCTTTTTCTCCATCCGGCTGCTTATCGGGCTGCGCTCGCCGTTGACGGTGAGCTCGTCCAGCAGCCGGGTGTCCTGAACGAGGTCAAAAACCCCCGCGTCGAGAAACGGGCTGAGGTTGCCAACAAAGATTTTCTCCGATTTTGCGATATAGCCGAGGTAGGAAGCCTCTATCGTGTAGTTGCCTGCCCGATGCCCGAAAGGGCGAACCGCCCCTGTTCGTTGGTTATCGTCCCGGCGGAAAGGGTCTTGCCGTCGTCGCCCCTGAGCGCCACGGAGGCGAACGGAAGCGGTTTTCTGGTTTCGTGGTCCACCACGCTCCCCGATATGGTCACCTGCGC
>BNXD01000031.1 GCA_025999315.1 Bacteroidia bacterium
AGTAGGTGTCGTAATGGTCGGTGTCGATCTCGCGCAGGCTGCCCTCGCCGATCTCGCGGAAGGTGATCTCGCGCAGACGGCCGATCTCTCGGATCATGTTGGGAATGAGCGGCGGCGGGGCAAAGAACACACGGTAGTTGCCCTGCTCGAATAGCAGGTGTGTCGCGACGATCTGCTCCATCTCCTCGCGCAGTAACTCGAGGGAGACCGGTTCGATGATGGCCTGGGCGGCGGCGGGTTTGACGGACGCCGGGCGCCGACGGGTCAACTTGCGTCGACGACGGGGCGAGTGGAGATATTCGACGTTGGCCCGCAGATAGTTGCCGTATTGCTCCGGGGTGCGTAACTCGGCCACCCGTTTGGGGACGACCGGCGCGCCGATGTTGATGGTGATCGTCCGTCCGTGTTTGTTGAACATCTCGTGGGGCAGCATCGCCGTGCGCAGCATGGGGTGTATCTTGCCCAGCAGATGGAACAGGACGCTGTTGCGCGCCTCGATGCACACCGGCACCACGGGGCACTGCGCCCCCCGGATGAAACGCATGATCGACCGTCCCCACGGAAAATCCCTCACCCGACCCAGGGCGCGGGTCCAGGTCGCCACCGAGCCCGCCGGAAAGATGACCAGCAGACCCCCGGCCTCCAGATGGGCCTTGCTCTCGCGCAGGCCGCGCAGATTTTTGGTCCGGTCGGGGTTGTCGAACGGATCGACCGCAATGAAATATTGCTTGAGGAACGGGATGCGGTTGAGCAGAAAGTTGCCCATGAACTTCACGTCGGGGCGTATCTTCGAGAGCAGGTCGATGAGCATGATGCCGTCCGGAGCGCCGGTCGGGTGGTTGCTCACCACGATGGCCGCGCCCTGTTTGGGGATGTTGTTCATATCCCGCTCACACACGTTGCAGACAATGCCCAACTCGCGCAGCAACGCTTCGGCATGGTCCCTGTCGCACTCCCGGCCTACCTTGTCGGCCAGCGCGTTGGCCTTGCCCAACCCGAATATCTTTTCGACATGGAACGCCAAAACAGAGGCCGGCAGCCCCCGTTTGCCCATCTTCATCTCCTCTTTGGTGACAAGCGTCATATCTTGAATTTGCAGGTTCAATAGACAAATATACGATTTTTTTCACAACTTTGCCTTTGCTTTTACCGCTGCGCACGAGGCGGGAAGAAAAAACCAAAAACAGAGAAAAAATTGAACGACGACGCAAAACGGCAGGCGGCCACGCTGCCCTCGTTGCCGGGGGTGTACAAATACTACAACCGGGCGGGGGAGATACTCTATGTGGGTAAGGCCAAGAGTCTCAAGAAGCGGGTGATGTCCTATTTCGTGGACAGCGCGTCGCATTCGGCCAAGACGAAGGTGCTGGTGCGGCAGATCGCCCGCATCGACCATATTGTGGTGGAGAGCGAGAGCGACGCCCTGCTGCTGGAGAACAATCTGATCAAGACGCTCCAGCCGCGTTACAATGCGATGCTCAAGGACGACAAGACCTACCCGTGGATAGTGATACGCAACGAACCCTTTCCGCGGATCGAGTCGACGCGCAGGCTCGTGCGCGACGGGTCGCAGTATTTCGGTCCCTACGGCTCGGTGTCGATGCAGAAACAGCTGTTGGAGCTGATCCACGCCATATATCAGTTGCGTACCTGCAAACTCGACCTGTCGCAGGAGAAGATCGCCCGGGGGCGTTATGATGTGTGTCTGCAATACCATATCGGCAACTGTAAGGGGCCGTGCAAGGGGCTGCAGAGCGAGCTGGAATATGACGCTACGGCGAGGATGATCGGACAGATACTGCGGGGCGATCTGCGCGACACCAGACGTTATCTGCAGCGGGGTATGGAGCAGGCCGCTTCGACGATGCACTACGAACAGGCCGCCGCCTACAAAGCCCGCCTGGGTCGACTGGAGGACTACCGCAGCCGGTCGGTGATCGTCAGCAACACCGCCCGCACCATCGACGTATTCTCGCTGCTGACCGACAACGATGTGGCCTACTGCAACTTTGTGCATGTGGTGCAGGGCGCGGTGATCAATTCGTTCACCTTCGAGCTGTCGACGGGCGTCGAGCAGGAGCCCTCCGACCTGCTGACCATCGCCATACAGCAGATCTATCTCCGGATCGGCGAACCTGCGGCCGCGGAGATAGTGGCGCCGGTGTTGCCGCACACCCAACTCTTTCCGGGGGTGAAGTTCACCGTCCCGCAGAAGGGCGACAAACTGAAGCTGCTCGAGTTCTCGATGCGCGGGGCGCGGCTCCACCGTCTCGAGAAGCTCAAGAACCTCGAGATCAAAGACCCCGCCCGCCATACCGACCGCATCATGGAGGCTATGCAAAGAGCGTTGCGTCTGGAGGTCGAGCCCCGCCATATCGAGTGCTTCGACAACTCCAACCTGCAGGGGACCAATCCTGTGGCGGCGTGTGTGGTGTTCCGCGACGGCAAACCTTCGCGCAGGGAGTATCGCCACTTCAACATTAAGACGGTCGTGGGACCCGACGATTTCGCCTCCATGCGCGAGGTGATCTTTCGTCGCTACCGCCGCATGATAGACGAGGGGGCCGAGCTGCCCCAGCTGATCGTCGTCGACGGAGGCAAGGGGCAGCTCAGCTCGGCCTGCGGCGTGCTGCGCGAGTTGGGCATCGACCGCATGGTGGCCATTGTCGGCCTGGCCAAAAGGATCGAGGAGGTGTTCTACCCCGGCGATCCGCTGCCCTACTACCTCGAGCGCGGATCGGAACCCCTGAAGGTGATCATGCACATCCGCGACGAGGCGCACCGCTTCGGCATAACGTTTCATCGCCAAAAACGCTCGGCCGCCTTCATACGCAGCGAGCTGGAGGGCATCGCGGGGATCGGGCGCGAGTCGGCGACGCGACTGCTGAGCCGTTTCGGCACCATGTCGGCCCTGCGCAAGGCGTCGCCGGAGGAGCTTGCCGCCGTGGTGGGGGCTTCGCGCGCCACCCTGCTGACCGCCCACTTCGCAAAGGAGAGCAAGTAGCTGCGATTCGCCTCCCTGCGCCGGCCGCGGGCCTCAAAACATGCGCTCGGCCTGGCGACGGAGAGAGTGTCGGCGTCAAAAACGATCGTTCCCAAAAGGTGAAATCCCCTTTAGGAGCGATTCTTGCCTGCGTTGACAGCTATGGTTGGTATTTTCAAAAATAATCCCCACCTTTGCGTTACAAACAACAAAACAACCATTGAAAATGGACTCTGTCCCGCGAAAATCCAACCAAACGAAACATCCGGGCCCCGTTTGACATGATTGTTGCCAGCGCTGCGGATGTTTGAAAACCATTTGTTATCATGACATTGGCCAAGCGCTGCGACCGGCTGAAAGCCCGGTCCCCTAAACTTGCGCTCTCCATGCTGGCCGCAACGCCGCTTATGGGCAGAGCGCCTCGGTCGCCTGTACGACCGGACTGCAGTACGATCCTTCCAACGACCGGGCCAATTGGGTCAACCTTCTGGAGTTGGAAGGGTCGCTACCCACCGGACGCTTAGGTCTGTGGAAGAACGGATCGCTGGATCTGCAGACCATAACCACATACAAGACCGACAGGGAGCGGATCGCCGATGATCGGATGGTCTTCTCCGGCATAGAGGAGTACGACATGCCCATCAGTTTGTTTCTGCTGGGATATACGTACACTTTGGGCGGCCTGACGCTTTTTACGGGGCTGCGCAATCTCAACGGGGACTATTTCAACACTCCATACTGCGAGATATCTGCCAACAGCGGCAGCGGGGTGGCGACCACGCTCAACCGTCTCTCGTGCGCCAACCATCCCCTTTTCGGCGATTTGCGCGAGACGGCCCTCGAGGTTACGTGGCTGTGCGCCATAAACAAATATATCTCGCTTCAACCCGCATGGCACCATATCCGTTCGGGAGTGGAGCGCATCGACGTGGGGCTGATGCGGGTCTGCTGTACGATCGACCTGTCGACAAACGCTGAACGGAGATGAAAAAAATAATAGCTGCATCGGACTCGTTCAAAGGGTCGCTCGGCTCCATGGACGTGGCCCGGGCCATAGAGCGGGGCGTGCACCGGGTGTTCGACAGTTGTCGGGTGCACCGGATCGCCATAGCCGACGGAGGCGAAGGGACCGTGCAGGCTCTGGTCGATTCGCTGCACGGAGAGGTCATCGCCGTCAGGGTGCACGACCCTTTGATGCGTCCGGTGGAGGCGCTGTACGGCATTGTGGACCACGGGCGGACGGCCGTGATCGAGATGGCGGCGGCATCGGGCCTGCCCCTTCTTGCGGAGGGTGAGCGCAATCCCATGACGACCACCACCCGCGGCACCGGCGAGATGATGGTCGATGCTCTCAGGCGCGGTTGTCGCCGGTTGCTGATCGGCATCGGGGGCAGCGCCACCAACGACGGCGGCACGGGGATGCTCGAGGCCCTCGGCCTGAGGATGCTCGACGGAAAGGGTAACGCACTACCCGGTACGGGCGCTTCGCTGGCCGGCATTGAGTCCATCGATTCGTCCGGCGCGCTCGAAGAGTTGGCGGGGGTGGAGATCGTGGTGGCGTGCGACGTCGCCAATCCGTTTTACGGTCCTTCGGGGGCGGCTCATGTCTTTGCCCCCCAGAAAGGAGCCACGGCCCCGATGGTGGAGCAGCTCGATGGCGGTTTGCGGCGTTTTGCCGGGGTTGTCGAGCGCACTTTCGGGATCGATGTGCAGAGCATTCCCGGTGCGGGTGCGGCAGGGGGCTTGGGAGGTGCATTGGCCGCCGTCCTCGGGGCCCGGATGATGCCGGGTATCGATATGGTGCTCGAAGCGACAGGGTTTGCCGATCTGCTCGAGGGGGCCGATCTGGTCATCACCGGCGAGGGGCGCGTGGATGCGCAGACCGCCATGGGTAAGGCCCCTTCGGGAGTGTTGCGCGCGGCGAGGCGCGCCGGTGTGCCGGTGATAGCCATAGGCGGCGAGGTGGAGCGCTCTGCGGCGCTCGACGGCGAGGGTTTTGCCGGCGTATTTCCCATATTGCCCGGTCCCTCTACGCTTGCACGCGCCATGGAGCCCGAATTTGCCGCGGCCAACATAGAACGGACTGTGATGCAACTTATGATCTTTGCCAGAAATATCTGCAGTCGACAATGAGCGCACTCGGAGCGACAATGGGCCTGATACTGGCCATAATACTTATAATAAAAAAGGTATCGCCCGTCTACAGCATGATCCTCGGAGCTGTGGTCGGATCGCTGGCCGGAGGGGTGTCGCTGGGCGATACGGTCGGCAATATGATCTCGGGGGTCAGGGATATTGTTCCGGCCATCGTGCGCATACTCTCTGCAGGGGTGCTGTTCGGGGTGCTGATAACCACCGGGGCGGCGGAGAGCATATCCCGCGGCATAGTTCGCGGCTTGGGGCATCGAAATACGCTGATGGCCATTGCGCTGGCCGCCATGCTGCTGACGGCCACGGGGGTCTTTATCGACGTGGCGGTGATCACGGTGGCTCCGATAGCTCTCATGGCGGGGCGGAAGGCGGGGATAAACAGACTGAAACTGCTGCTGGCCATGGTGGGCGGCGGCAAGTGCGGCAACATCATCTCTCCCAACCCGAACACGATAATCGCGGCCGAAAATTTCGGAGCCCCGCTGCCGTCGGTGATGTACGTCAACATCATACCGGCCATAGTGGGGTTGATGTTGACCGTCTGGGTCGTGGCGCGGCTTGTTCCCTCCGGGGAAGAAGAGACCGCCCCGATGGACAATCCCATGGAGGAGGCCGCCCTGCCGCCGCTGGCGCTGAGCATCATAGCTCCGCTGGTGAGCGTCATATTGCTGGTTCTGAGGCCACTGTGCGGCATCACCGTCGACCCGCTGATCGCTCTTCCGGTGGGCGGGCTGGTGGGTATCGTGGCCATGGGGCGTTGGCGTCAAGTGGGGGCCAGCATGACCTTCGGGTTGCAGAAGATGTCGGTGGTGGCGGTGCTGCTGGTCGGCACGGGGACCATTGCCGGGGTCATCAAGGCGTCGACACTCAAGGATGTGATCCTCGGATTGATGGAGCGCGGCGGTGTCGGCAATACGGCGCTGGCTCCCATATCCGGAGCTCTGATGTCGGCCGCCACAGCTTCCACTACGGCAGGAGCTACGGTGGCTTCGGCGTCGTTCGCCGAGGCGATACTCGCTGCGGGAATAAGCGCCGTGTGGGGCGCGGCGATGGTCAACTCGGGAGCCACGGCGCTCGACCATCTGCCGCACGGATCGTTTTTTCACGCTACGGGCGGCGCGGTGGAGATGACCATACGCCAGCGTTTGAAACTCATACCCTACGAAACCGCTGTGGGAGTGATCCTGGCCATCCTGACCGTGGCCTGTTATTATGTGATAGGATAAAAAAATTAAAACGATATGGTACTTGATACCGGAAACATACTGCTAATCGGATCGACACTGTTGCTGGTGAGCATACTGGCCAGCAAAGTAAGTTCTCGCATGGGCATCCCCGCCCTGGTGCTCTTCCTGGGGGTGGGCATGCTCTTCGGCAGCGACGGGGTGGGGATAACCTTCGACAACCCGGGGATCGCCCAGTTCATCGGCATGGTCGCCCTGAGCATCATACTCTTCTCGGGCGGTATGGACACCAAATTTTCGGAGATCAGACCCGTGCTTGGCCCCGGGGTAACCATGGCCACGCTCGGCATAGTGATCAACATATTGATCGTGGGCGGATGCGTCTATGGGTTGACGCTGATATTCCACAGGTTCATACAATTGTCGCTGACCGAGTGCCTGTTGCTGGGGGCGATCACCGCATCGACCGATTCGGCGTCGGTGTTCTCCATACTGCGCTCGCGAAAGGGCGAACTTCGCCACAGGTTGCGTCCGTTGCTCGAGCTGGAGAGCGGAAGCAACGATCCGATGGCCTACATATTCATCATTGTGCTGATCGATGTGATGACCACCGGCCATTTCAATCTCTGGCACTCCGTGGGGCTTTTCCTGATGCAGATGGTGATAGGAGCGTGCTCCGGTTATCTGCTGGGATTGCTGGCCGTCAGGTTCATCAACGGCATCAACCTGACCAACAAGTCGCTCTATGCGGTGTTGCTGCTCAGCTGGGTGTTCATAATCTTTTCGATGACCGATTTCATTCACGGCAACGGCTACCTGGCCGTATACATAGCCGGATTGGTGGTAGGCAGCAAAAAGATAGCTCAGAAAAACGCTCTTACCAGCTTTTTCGACGGTTTTACCTGGCTGTTCCAGGTGGTGGTATTCCTCACCCTCGGCCTGCTGGTCAATCCTTCGGAGCTGTTGCACGTGATGGGCATCGGCTCTCTGATCGCGGTTGTCATCATCCTGTCGCGTCCCGTGATGGTCTTCATCTGTATGCTGCCATGGCCTAAATTTCCTAAAAAGGCCAGGTTCTACGTCTCATGGGTGGGTCTGCGCGGGGCGGTGCCCATCATATTTGCCACCTACCCCATGATAGCCGGCATCGAACATGCCAATGTCTTCTTCAACATCGTCTTCTGCATCACCCTCATATCGCTGCTGGTGCAGGGCAGCACGGTGGGCTGGTTCGCCGACCTGCTGGGTCTGTTTGACGAGCCCAAAGACAAAAATGCCTTCGACGTTACACTCCCCGAGAAGATCAAATCGGCCCTCTCGGAGATCGAGGTCGATGAGCAGATGCTCAGCCACGGCAACCGCCTGCGCCGTCTGCCCCTGCCCGAACATACCGTCGTGGTGATGGTCTTCCAGAAGGGACGATACTTCGTTCCCAAACCGGGAACGGTGCTTCACCCCGGCGACAAACTGCTGATTATAAGCGATAACGACCAGCAGCTGCGCGACGAATACCTCGGCAAGGGCCTTATGAAACCCCTCGGACGACCTCAATAACGTGAATTTTGCAAATTATAATAACCTTGAGATTAGACAAATAGCTGAGTTTTTGATGTCTTTGAACTGTCGAGACAAAAGATATTACTCCAAAAACTGCCGCTATGATTGTAGAGGACAAAGTTATGCGAAGAAGTAGTTGAAACTCGAAATGTCATGCTGACTCTACCCCACATGTCATGCTGAGTGCAGTCGAAGCATCTCGCACATAATGTTTTGCCGAGACCCTTCGACTACACTTTGTTCCGCTCAGGGGACATTAGAGATAAAAGAGATTGAAATATAATATGTCATGCTGAGTGCAGTCGAAGCATCTCGCACATAATGTTTTTCCGAGACCCTTCGACTACACTTTGTTCCGCTCAGGGTGACATGAAGAGGGGTTTCGTTCAGGGCGCATGCCATAAAAAACGATGGCGCGATAATATGTTGATAATAAGATATAAAATTCGACAGTCAATTTACAAAATTCACGTTAAGTAACTGTTCCGGGAGTTTTATCCGGCTTTTCTTTCCTCTGTTTTGAGCCCCTGTTTTGAGGGAAAGTCGCGTTACAAAAACCGACAGCCTGCACTCGCAAGAGCGCAGGCTGTCGGTCGTTACGGGGACTCCCCGGTGGCGGGTTACCAGTTGAGTATCTTCATGAAGTCGTAATTTTCGGGGTCGGGGACGAACTGTTTGGCAGCCTGATAGTCCTCGGGGGTGATGTACGACAGAATGTACTTGATGGTGTTTTTGAACTCGTCCGAGTTGATGTCCACCAGACGGGGCGGGATCTTGCCCGTTGTGTGGTCCTGAAGATCCTTGAGGTAGAGGGGCGACACCTTGCCCGACTGATCGACGAAGACCATGCAGCCGGTCTTGCCCTCGTTGAAGAGCTGGTAGACGCCCATGCCCAGCGACGAACAGTAGACCAGGTCGAAAGCCACGGGGGTCTGGCAACGAACCTCGTAGCCGATCTCGACGGGACGCGATTTGACCTTCATGCCGATCTCCTTGAGCTTCTTCTCGAGCATCTCGTTGAAAATATGCGCTTTGGAGACCTTGCCCAGCTCGGGGTGGCCGTGATCGTCGTAGGTGAAGTTGACGCCCGACTTTTTGATCTCCTCGTCGCTCAGCTCGTGGAATACGCCCTCGGAGATGACCGCCGCGCCGTAATCCATGCCCATGATCTTGCGTTTGATGATCGACGAGACCACCAGGTTGACGATCTTGTCGACGGTGATCTCGGTCTTGTTGAACATCTCGGGGATCACCGACATGGGGCAGTGGCAGGCGGTGCCGATGCCGAAGGCGAGGTGGCCTGCGCTGCGACCCATGGCCGCGATGACAAACCAGTTGCCGCTGGTGCGGGCGTCGCAGTAGACCGTGCGGGCGATCACCGAACCCTTGTCGAGGGCCGACTGGTAGCCGAAGGTCGGCGCACCGGCGGGCAGGGGCAGGTCGTTGTCGATGGTCTTGGGGACGTGGATGTTGGCGATGGGATATTTCTTCTCATCGAGGAACCGGGCGATGCGGTTGGCCGTCGACGCGGTGTCGTCGCCGCCCACGGTGACCAGCAGCTTGATGTTGTTGCTGGTGAAGAAATCGAGGTTGAAATCCTCGGCGAAGTTCTTGTCGGTGGGTTTGAAACGGCTCATCTGCAGGTAGCTGCCGCCGCGGTTGAAGATGTCGTCGGCCAGCATATAGTCGATCTCGACCGTGCGCGGCGTCGGCGAGAAGAGGCCTGAGTAACCGGCATGGAGGCCGATCACGCGGTAGCCCTTGCCCAGAAATGTCTTCGAGACGCTGCCTACGACGGCGTTCATGCCCGGCGCGGGACCTCCGCCGGTGAGAATTGCGATAGCTTCTTTCATGGTTTTATCGGATTTTATTGGTTGGCGATTGGTTGACGTCCGTTTCGGGGCGTAAAAATACAAAATTTTGAGATTTTTTAGAAAAATAAGCTATATTTATCGGTCTCAATTTTGAAAATGTGTGGCGATGAGCAGAAAAAATTTTCCACGTGTGAACGATAAGGTTATCCGGCAGGCGTTTTATGTCGTGATGACGGCCGTGATGGTGGTTGCCATCTTTTTTGCCGTCATATGGTTGAAGAGTTCGATGGACTTTGAGAATTGGGCCAATGATTTTTTCCGGGTGAAGGATGACAGCGTGAACCCCAAGGGCGAGATGCTCAAGTTTGTCTTCACCGTGTCGGGGGGAGTGCTGGTGCTGGTGGGGCTCTATTTCAACTATCGCCGAACCAGGGCGATGGACAGGCAGATCGAGGCCATGAACGGACAGAACCGCATCGCCGAGGAGGGCAACGTCGCCGAGCGGTTCAAAAATGCCATCTAGCACCTGGGCAATGGCAAGTCGGCGATCGTGCTGGGCGGCATCCACTCGCTGCACCGCATCGCCGCCGACACTCCATCCTACCGCGCGACGGTCTTCAATATTTTGTGCAGCTATCTGAGAGACACCACAAAGAATAAGGACGTCGAGGCCGCGGATGCCGGAACGTCCATCGTCGAACAGACCATCCTCGACCTGCTGTTCAAGTGCGAAGATGGGGAAAAGTATATTTATGAGGGGTTACAGGCCAATCTAAGTGGCGTCCGATGCCCGGAAGCCGCCTTGCGGGGAGCTCATTTGGAGGGAGCCCGTTTGATAGACGCCCATCTGGATGGAGCTGACTTGAAGAATGCTCATCTGGAGGGAGCTGGCTTGAGGAATGCTCATTTGGAGGAAGCTGACTTGAGGAATACTCATTTGGAGGGAGCCTACTTGTTTCTGGCTCATTTGTATAGAGCCCATTTGGATAGAGCCAACTTGAATGGAGCTCATCTGAATGGAGCCATTTTGAGTGGGGCTTATTTGGAGGGAGCCAACTTGATGGGGGCTCATCTGGAGAGAGCCAACTTGAATGGAGCTCATCTGAAGGGAGCCGATTTGAGTTACGCTCATCTGGAGGTAGCCAACTTGAGTGAGGCTCATTTGGATGGAGCCGATTTGGTTGGACCTCATTTGGAGGGAGCCTACTTGAGGGGAGCCCATGGGGTGATACTTCCCAATAGCTATGAGATAAATGATCGCGGTGTTGTGGTGAAAAAAGTAGAACCGGCGGACAGGCAATAGCTTCGGCGCGAAAAATTGGCGGTGATGTAAAAAGTATACTGCTATAATAAAATACTTACTAAGGTGATAATGTTGCTTTTCGGCCTCGAAGAGGCCGGCGGCCCGCAGCCACGCTCTGCGCTTGTTGGGCGCAGGGCCGCAATATTTTGTCCGTGCGCCCTCGCCTGACGGCATCGGGACCAGCCTTTTCGCATGGCCTCCCTTCGCTGGCTGCGGCCCACATCACTGTCCGGTTGCAATGACATTACCATAAGCAATTTACGCCAGCATACTTTTTACAGCGCCAAAAAAATTTTAAGCGCCCATCTAAAGTTTGGCCAGAAAGCGCTCGCGGTCGACGATAAAACGTTCGTGCGAGCCTTCGCCCACAAGGCCGCGGGGGTCGTGGGCCTCCACACGGAAGGTCAGCCTGCGACCGTCGACCTGCGCGAGGGTGGCCCGGGCCGTTACCAGCGCTCCGGGGGGCGTGGCGCGCAGGTGGCTCACCTCGATGCGTGTGCCCACGGTCGTGCTCTCCGCGGGCAGCCCGGCGGCCACCGCCTCTTTGGCCGCCCGCTCCATCAGCGCCACCATGGCCGGGGTGGCAAAGACCTCCATGTCGCCCGAGCCCATCGCCACGGCGAGGTTGTCCCCGCCCACCGTCGTCTCACAAACAAAAACTGCCCCTTCTTTTATCATATACAGTTAGCCGGTTTCAATTGTCATTTTGCGAGTTTGCAGTTTTGCCTGTCAAAACTGCCGACTCCCTCGCCCGGCAGCGGCTTTGCCGCTGGGGGAGGGCGGGGAGTCGAAAAACAGCTTGTCGATTGCGAGGCCGTAGTCTGCCCGCAGCCTTAAGCTTCTGCTTCGTCGATTGCGGCTCGGAGTCAGCGAAGGGCTGCCGCAAAAGGCTGATTCCGATGCCGTAAGGCGAGGGTGCGACAACTAAATAGTTGCAGCCCGTAGCCCGGGGTGGCTCCGGGCCGCCGATCTCTTCGAGATCGAAAAACAGGTAGCGTTCTTGCTTTGACCTTAAGTCTGTCCGTTGTCGAAAGCCTTTTGAGCCCGCTGCGCGCGGGGCGGTCCTTTTTGGCGTCAAAAAGGACGAAAAACCGCCCGGCGGTGAGCGTCGGGCTAAATTGCCTTGGTCCTCGCTGCGACGCCAAACCTCCTCCTTTTAGTCCCCACTTGGGGCCTAACGTCGTCAAACAAGTGGCGTCGCTTTTCGCTCGGCCCTGCGGCAATTTTTGAACCGCCCGTCGCTCAATGCCGGAGTTGTTTCGCCCCTGCGGGGCGATCGGGGAGAGTTGTTGCACTTTCTGAACAGACGAACGTATATGGTTGCCTAAGTTGGCGGGCAAAGGAACGCCCGCAAAGTTGGCAAGCAGAGGGACGCTTGCCTTCCTCGCGCTACCTCGGCCGTAGCCCGCAAACGGTCTGCGACCCTCGCAACGCTGCCCGGGAAGACTTTGCTCAGCATGACATATTATGAGTTCGGCTTTTATGTCATGTCACCCTGAGCGGAACGAAGTAAAGTCGAAGGGTCTCGGCGATACTGCATGAGATGCTTCGACTTCGCTCAGCATGACATGCGGGGTATAGATGGTTGCTTTCGGCTTCCTCCTCGTCGCTCGGCAGAGCTTCAAGCAAGCTTGACTCTGCTCTCGGCTTGTCGTTGGTTGCGACCCGCAGGCGGCAGTGGGCTGCCTGAGCCGAAGGTGAGGAAAATGGCAGCCCTCTGCCCAACAAGCACCCAAGAAGCGCAGAGCGTGGCTGCGGGCCGCCGGCCTTTGCAAGGCCGAAAAGGCAGCTGAAAATAAATACCTTATAGTGACCGCCTTTCAAAACATTTTTTTGCAGAACTATTTTTGTTAATTCGCATTGCAAACTGTAGCATTGCGGCTTGTAGAGCCGCGCAGCCCGCAGCCGCCCCACGCGGAGGGCTGCCACCCTTTCACCTTTGGCTCAGAGTGACAGCCCACCGCCGTCTGCGGGCCACAAAACCAAACTGAGAGCAGAAATTGCCTGCAAGTTATGCTCCACAACAACAAAAGCATGTGTGCATGGCCGAGTCATCGTTGCATCGGCCTTGTGTTTTTCGGTCCGTAGCCCGGGGTGCCTCATGTTCGCCGACTTTGCCTGCGCAGAACCGACCTCCGCGCCTATTTGTCCCGCCGGGCGACCTCGGCCACCTGGCGCATGGCGGTGCGGGGGTTGGCCACAACGTTGCAGCCGTTGACGCAGCCACCTTCGCACGCCATGACCTCGATCATGTTGGCCGTGGTGGTTGCGGGCATGGTCTTCAGCTCCTTGATCATGGCCCGGTCGAGGCCGCTGACGATCCGCGGCTCGATCTTCACCCTGTCGCCCACCCGTTTGCGCACGGCGGTCATAACCCCCGCGCTGATGGGGTAGCCGCGGCTGGTGTCGTCGATAGAGCCATCGAGCGCACACTCCTGGCAGGCGTCGATCTCGAGGCCCTTGCCGCGCAGCATGGCGTCGATCTCCTCGAAGGAGAGCATCAGGTCGGCATTGGGATCGACGCTCGTCTCGTGGCGTTTGGCCAGACAGGGCCCCACGAAGACCAGCACCGCGTCGGGATACTGTTCGCGCGCAAGCCGTGCGGTGAACTGCATGGGGGTCGGCGTGTGGGAGACATAGGGAGCCAGCTCGTGGATATGTTTCTCGACCGCGGCGATATAGGAGGGACAGCACGAGGTGGTCATCAGTTTCTGGCCCGAGGCCATCTTCTCGACGAACTCCTCGGCCTCGTGTTCCGAGGTGAGGTCGGCCCCCCGGGCCACCTCGATCACGTCGTGGAAACCCAGTTGGCCTATGGCGCCGAGGATCTGCCCCAGCGGAGCCTTGAACTGCCCGGCTATGGCCGGGGCGACCATCGCCACCACCCGGCGTCCCTGGCGGAAGGCGTTGAAGACGTCCATCAGGTGCGACTTCTCCATCACCGCGCCGAACGGGCACGAGACGATGCAGCGGCCGCAGTAGATACATTTGGTATAGTCGATCTGCTCGGTGCCGTCGGGACGTTTGGTGATCGCCCCCACGGGGCACGACTCCTCGCACGGCACGGGCATGTAGACGATGGCGTGGAAGGGGCAGGCGCGTTTGCACAAACCGCAGTTGACGCAGCGCGTCTGGTCGATATGAGCCTGTCCGCGGTCGAAATGGATGGCCGCGCGGTTGCAACTGGTGGTGCACGGACGGGCCATGCAGCCGCGACACATGTTGGTGACCACGTAGTTGACCTTCACGCAGGCGCTGCACACCTCGTCGACCACCGTAAGCGGCTTCTCGGCGGGATGCAGGCGTTGCTCGGCCCGCTGGACAAACTCGTTCAGCGGGGTCAGCTCGTCGCTCTCGTCGCGTATGTCGAACCCCAGCAGGGCCATGATCTTGTAGCGGAGCATGGCCCGGTCCTTGTAGACGCAACAGCGGGAGATGTCCTCGAAATCGAGCGGCCTGAGCTCGATCGGGATGCGGTCGATCTGGCGGGTGTCGAGGCTGTCGTTGTAGAACAGCTCCGAAAGCCGCGCCAGGAGCTCCCTGCGTACGGCAACAGCGTTGTTTACTGCCATGAGCAATAATTATTGATATTTCTGCGTACCTTTGTCAAAGGATTGCAAAAGTAGGAAAATTATTTTGGGTGTGAAACAGCTAACAATAATTTTGGCTGCCGCGACGCTCCTCTCCCTGTCGGCGTTGTGTGTGTCGGGGCAGGCGCAGCCACCGGCAAAATACTCTTTCTGGGTCGAACCGGTGGTCATCGACGGCGACACGGTGGCCCAGAAGGTCTTCATGCCCGTATACTGCTTCTCGTCGCGCAAGGGGCGCGGGGTCAAGGGCCAGGACGTACAAAGATTGATCCGCAACGTCAAGAAAGTCTATCCCATAGCCAGGGAGGCCAATCGCCGGTTGCGCGATGTGGAGGATCATCTGCTGACGCTCAAAACCACCCGCGAGCAGGATCGTTACATCAAAAGTGTCGAGCGCGACCTGAAGGAGGAGTATACCCCGGTGCTCAAAAACATGACCTTCTCGCAGGGCAAGATACTCATCAAACTCATCGACCGCGAGACCGACAACACTTCATATGAGCTGGTGCGGCAGTTGCGCGGCAATTTCAGCGCATTCTTCTGGCAGAGCATCGCGCGTATCTTCGGGGCCAACCTCAAGGACACCTACCAGCGCGACGGCGAGGACAAACTCATCGAGGAGATCATCACCCTCTACGAGGCGGGGTTGATCTGACGACAGACTTGTTTGTGGCCTCTTGCGACAATGTCCCGACAATGTCCCGGTCAAAGAAAGAGCCAGGCGACAAGCGGGGCGATGAACAGCCCCGGCAGGAAGTTGATGACAGGTATTTTGGTTATTTTCAACACGTTGAAGCCGATGCCCAGCAGCATCAACCCTCCCACTGCCGTCATCTCTGTTACCACGGTTGGCGACAGTATGCCGCTGATCGAGCCCGCGAAGAGGGTGATCAGCCCCTGGTAGATACCCATGGGAATGACCGAAAAGATCGCCCCCAGACCCATCGTGGAACTCAGCGCCACCGACGATATGCCGTCCATCAGCGATTTGGTGTAGAGCAGGCGCGGAAACTGGCCCAGCCCATCCTCGATAGACCCCAGGATGGCCATCGATCCTACGCAAAAGAGCACGGTGGCCGTCATAAAACCCTCGTTGAACCGCTCGGAACGGAAGCGTAACCGCCGTTTGAGTTTCGATGCCATGCTGTCCAGATGTTTCTCGAGCCCGATCAGTTCGCCGATCACCGCTCCGAACAGGATCCCGACTACCGAAACGATCAGATTTTTCGATTCGAGAATCATGGACACGCCGATGCCGATGGTTACAAGGCCTACGCCCTGAAACATGATATTCATAAATCGCTCGGGCATGCGCCGACCGGCCAGCAGCCCTATACAGCTGCCGACGACTACTGCCGCAATATTAACAATCGTACCTGTCATCCTATATTAATCTGTATAAACTCTAATTGTGATTCATACGAATTAACAGTTGAAACTTATATTTGATTATCAATACTTTATTGCTTAATCAATTTTTCTGTTATGTTACCCTCAAGCGAAACGAAGTGAAACCGAAGGGTCTCGGTAATACTATGTGTGAGGTGGTTGCCTTCGGCTTCCTCGCGCTACCTTAAGCATAGTCCGCAAGCGGCCTCTGCACTCGATACGCTGCCCGGGAAGACTTCGCTCGGCATGACATGGTAAATTTCAACTGTTAATTCGCATGAATCGCTAAATTTTGTCTGGAGAAGATGCGTCCCCCGCCTATTCCGTCGCTATCTCGAGGGCCCGGGTCGTCGTATAATATTTTGCCTTCATGCCCGCCACCTCCCAGTCGGGCACTTTGCCCTCGGTCAGAAACCGCAAATACTTCTGCATCACCTGGCCGAAATGGGCTTCGTGGCCGACGTCATACTTTTGCGGTATGACGATCTGCCACACTCCGCTATCCACGCCGACCGCCTCCAGGCCGGGGTACTCCCCGTCGGCCAGACGCGCCACGCATCTGTTGAGCGTGCGCTCGAAGTCGGCCGCGTTGCCTCCGGGGGCCATCTCGACATAGAGGGCGGGACGGTAGTTCTGCCCGGCGCCCTGACGAATGACGACGCTTCCCCGAGCGCCGCGCACCAGTGCGTAATGGGTGTCGCCGCCCCCCGCCGGAGCCGCATAGTCCCACCGGACGGCTATGCGGACATTGATCCCGCAAAGTTCATAGTCGATCTGCCCGTTGGAGTAGACCTTCAGCGTGTCGTTCTCGATACAGGGGGCCAGCAGCGGCGCATAGTCGTCCTTGCCCGTTACGCGGCGGTACTGCTCTTTGGAGATGGGGGTCGGCCAGCGACGGGCCGAGTTGATGCGCACCTGTTTGCGATAGTCGAACGGCTTCTCGCCCACCACCGTCCACTGCACCAGGTCGACCAGATGGGTGGTTACGTCGACGATGCCCTCGCCCTGACTTTTGACGTCGAAATACCACTCGGGGCGGATCAGGGGCGCGCCCGACACCACCTTCGAGAAGTGGTGGACGCTCTCCTTGATGATGGCCGGATCGTCGGGCGTGCCACGGTCGATCGGGCCGATGAGCTCGTCGGTTCGCGCCAGCTCGCGCTGCAGGGCGTTGGTCGCCTCGTAACGTTCGGTCATGATGTCGCAGAGCAACACCCCCCGCCTGCGGGCCATGGCGAAGGAGTTGAGCAGCAGCGAGAAGCTTTCGCTGTCGATGGCCATAGGTTTGTCCGACAACACATTGAACCCCGCCGAAACCGACCGGTGGATATAGTCGGTCTTTGCGCCGTTGCGCCCCGCCAGCACCACCAGGTTGCCCTTGCGCCCGGCGAGCATCCTTTCGAGATAGTCGCTGCCCGTGTAGATGACCTCGTTCCAGTGCGTCGGGTCGACAGCGCGGTTGTTGAAGGCGGCGATCAGGTCGAGATAGCGCGCCACGTCCTCCCCCTGCGGGGCATAGACGTGCACGATGGGGCTGACCTGCGGGCAGGAGCTCTTCTGCACCAGCGCGGCGTGAAAATGGCCCGGGTCGAGCACAATGAGCTCCACCTCGTTCGCCGCCCCCGTAAAGGCCGTCTGCCCACCATGCCGGCATCCCGCCGCCAGCAACAGGACCGAGGCTATCAGGAGAGAGCGGGGGTTCATGTGGATCATCTGTTGTGCATTTTAGAGATTTGTCATTACAAGGCAGCCCTTAATGGATGCGCAACGAGTTATTAGCTCAGTTCTCCGACCGATCGAGCAGCAGATGACGGCGGGCGGGGTCGATGATATACGAAAAACGGTCGCCGAAAATATCGAACAGGGCCTCGGTGCCGTGGCCGATCTTATAGTCCATCTCCTCGTTGTAGAGTGGGACCATCTGCAGGAACGCCACCCTGTCGCCATCGGGCAACTCGCACGTCAGCCCCTGCGGGGCGCAGTAGGGGTGTTGCAGCACCATGCAACAGAGCTCGGTGTTGTCGGCCAGCGGCCCTCCGTTGGGTATGGAGTGGCCCCATCCCAGCCATGTCTTGTCGGTGATGGGCATGCGCGCGAGGATCTTCAGCCAGCGTATGGGCCAGTAGTCGTCGGCAGCTGTATAGGGCTGCTGGCCGGTCGGCGCATGCCCGAGCGATTTATGAATATCATGTTTCAGGGCGTAGGCCTTG
>BNXD01000032.1 GCA_025999315.1 Bacteroidia bacterium
TTCTTTTTGCCTTGAATGGATTCTTAAGCCATACCATCAATATCTGGATGAGTTGAAGTACGGTTTTAGGGTTATCAGTTCTTTTGATTCGTGTTTTGATTTGACGTTTGCAGGTTATTTGCGACTTGCTGCAATTCTTGTTGTTTTTGAGTATAAAAATCCTGTAATTTTTTCTTTTCGGCAGTAAGATTGTCAATTTGATTTTGAAAATTCTTTTGATTTTCAGATAATTGGGCTGATATAATTTTTAGTCTTTCATTCAATTCCGACAGTTTAATTTCATCGGCTTTATGGACTTTCATTTTTGATTTATCCCAAAATCCATTTGCAACCTGATAATAAATAAGTCGATTCAGATAAGGCACAGAATTATTTAGCCCTATGTGATTTTTTGTATTTAGTTGATTAAGAAAATTTTGCAGGTCAGTTTGTAAATTTCCGTTTCCAAATTCATTTTGAAAATTATATTGAAATGGCAGATAAATGGCATTATCCGCAAATTCGGCTCTGAATTGCTTTAACATTCTATTTAACGCAACAATGAAATCGGGAACGGAATAAGTACCGATATTTATTGTTGTAATGTCTTGGTCTTTGAAGATTATTTCGGGAATTTTATCAATCTCAAATGCCTCAATATTAGCAATAATTTGTAATGTGTTATTTATCTGATTTTTGTCCATCTTGTTATTTCTTAATATTTCCTTTTGCTATATTTAATGCCTTATCTGCAATCTTATGGTCGTCTTCCACTACTGCGGAAACTTGGTCGGCAAGCCAAAGGGCAAGAAGTTCGTCTTTGTCGGTTTTCAACAATTCAGCAATGATTACAACCTGTTCGGCTTTGACACGCCGCTCGCCTTTCTCTATTTTGCAATAGGTAGCCGTATCTATTTCCAAAGCCGCAGCAAATTGTCGTTGTGGCATTTGGCGTTCTTCGCGCAACTGTTTAATCCGCTCTGTAAATTTCATTTCTTTTCTATTTTTTTGAGTCTTGATATTTTTGGCAAAGGTACTGATTTCTGTAAGATTTGTACCTATTTTCTCAACCATTTTTCTTCAAACTCCTCCGTCAATTCCACAATTTTCTGATTAATTGTAACCAGTTCTATTGTCGCCTTTTCTAACCGGTATAGCATCGCAAGTGCCATCTTTTCTGTAAAAGCAGTTTTAAGATGCTTAACTACTTGATTGTAATTCACACCGATTGCTCGAAACTGAGAATGAAAAGTAGTCAGCCGCATGTAGTAATCCATTGCCGCCTTGTCAAATTTCACATACTTGATTTCGCGTTTAAGCAGACAGATTTTAATGAATTTCGCCGTGTCTGCCTTCCAATCCGTTTTATCCAGCATTGCCCGGAACTGTGCGTTTTCTGCATCGTTTAAGCTAAATGAATAGCGATGCGTACACGGGTCTGTCTTTTTTGGACGACCGCCCAAATTTCTGCTTATATTCATATTTTCAAATTTATTTGTTCGATTTTATTGTAAAAATGCCGACTTTGGAGGTAATTTCTGCAAGGGGTTTTGCGATGCACAGAAAGTTCTGTGCAGCTCAAAATACAGGCTGTTGAAAAAGAAAGAGAAGGAAAAACACGGTAACATATTGGAAATCAGTAGCGGTTGGCTTTAAGTGTCTTCGGTTGCCGGGTAACAAAAATGCCGATTTCGGCAGGTTAAGGCAAACGTTCCGTTTCTTATCCGTTACCCATTAGAAATGGCGCAAAATCCGGCAAAACGGTGTCGTCAGTTGGCTTGTTACAGCATTGTTTGTCTGCTGTTTACATTGTCCAGATAACTCACAAATGAAGTAATTTTAACATCTAAAAATGTGAGTTTATGAACGAAAATTTAAAGGTATCGTTTTACCTTAAACGAGAGAAAAGAGAACAGAAAAATGCCGCTGATGACAGTCCGGCGTATCCCATTGTCGGCAAAATCATCATCGGGCGCAGCATCGCACAGTTCAGTACCAAACTGAAAGTGGAAGAACGCCTGTGGCATGTTAAATCAGGTCGGGCAATTGGCAAAAGCCATACCGCTATTGAATTGAACAGGGCAATTAACAAAATCAATCTGCTGATTCACAGCCACTATTCGGAAATCCTTAAACGGACAGGAAAAATATCGGCTTTGGAAGTCAAAAATGCCTTTCAGGGAATCGCATCCACACAGAAAACATTGCTTGTGCTTTTTGAGGAAATGATGCGGGACTTCCATTCACGCATCGGTATCGACAGGGCTTATTCCACCTACATTCAACATGAAGTATTCCACAGGGAAATGAAACAGTTCCTTCGTGAAAAGTACCATGTCAGGGATATTCCGCTGAACGAACTGGATTTGCCTTTTGTTGAAGCATTTGTTTACTGGTTGCAGGTAAGCCGCCGGATGAACTTGCGGACGGTAAGGGCAAGGGTTACCATGCTGAACAAAACAGCCCTTTTAGCCATGCGCCGGAATTTGATTACACACCCGCCGTTCGGGGATTTTCATACAGACAAGCCGGAGGTTCAGGACAGGTCGCTGACCACCGCCGAACTCGACAGGCTTGTTTCTACGCCACTGCAATTTGCCACACAGGGGTTTGTCCGCGACATGTTCGTTTTTTCAACCTTTACGGGTTTGTCATACGCCGACCTGAAAAAACTTGTATGGAAAGAAGTCATTACCGATGAAGACGGCAGCCGCTGGATTTCAGCCGACAGGCAGAAAACAAAAACAGGCTTCCATGTAAAGCTGCTGAATATCCCTATTCAAATTATGGAACGCTATAAAGGACTTGCGCCGGACGGCAAAGTATTTCCAACCATGAGTCTGGGACAGGTAAATGTCGGACTGAAGCGGGTAGCAAAGAAATGCGGCATAGACCGTCCTTTAACATTCCACATGAGCCGCCATACGTTTGCCTCGCAAATTTGCCTGTCACAGGGAGTTCCGATAGAAAGCGTATCAAGGATGCTGGGACACCGCCATATTCAGACAACACAGCGTTATGCGCGTGTCAGCAACGAAAAGATAATACTTGACATGCAACGTCTGTTAATGAACATAGAGAATAAATTTTCAAATAGCTATCAATCAAACACTTAAAAAGTCATGCAAAATACAAGAAGTACATTCAGCGTTTTGTTTTACCTCAATACAGGCAAGACAAAGAAGTCCGGCAAGTGTCCGCTCATGGGACGCATCAGCGTGGACGGTAAAAATACGGCGTTCAGTACCGGAATGGATATTTGTCCGGCAGACTGGGACGCAAATACGGGAACGGCAACAGGAAAGTCAAAGGAGGTTTCCGGCATCAACAGCCAAATTGAAAAATACAAGTGTGAAATAGCCGGTTATTATCAAAACATGCTTGAAAACAGGGGATACATTACCGCCGAATCCCTGAAAAACGCCTTGCAGGGTATCGGGACAAAGCAAAACAGTGTCATGCAGGAGTTTGCCGCCCTGCTGGAAGAAAAAGCGAAAAGTGCGGGAATCCTGATTACGGACAGCGCAGTGGTAAAATACAGGGTGGCTTACCGGCATTTCAAGGATTTTTTGAGGGAAAGACAGCATGTCGATGATATTCCGTTCGGCAGGGTGGATATTGAACTGGTAGAATCCTTTGCCCTGTATATGAAAATTGACTTGCGATTCTCGGCGACTACGGTACGGGTAAACATGAAAATATTCCGTACTCTGGTCAAACGGGCTTACAGCCGCCGGATGCTTCGGCAAGACCCGTTTTTAGATTATGTTCCCGAACGGATACCTGTCAGGCGCAGGTGGATTTCAGCCGCAGAGATAGAACGAATCATGAGTATCGAAATGGGCTATCCTTCGCTGGATTTCACAAAGGACATGTTTGTTTTTGCCTGTTTTACGGGTATTAGCTATGTGGATTTGTACAATTTGAAACATGATAATATACAAACGCAGGAAGACGGTAGCCGAATGCTAATCTTCAAACGTCATAAAACCGGTGTAAATTCCTGTGTTCCGCTGCTTTCGATTCCCCAAGCCATTCTTGAAAAATACAGGGATTCGCAGTTTACCGGATGGGGCGGGAAAATATTCCGCCTGCAAACGCTCACAGGTATGGACAAGCACCTCAAACAGATAGCAAAGGCTGCAAAGGTGGATAAGCGGCTCAGCTTTCACATGGGACGCCACAGCTACGCAACAACCGTTTGCCTGACAAACGGCGTTCCCATTGAAACGTTGAGCCGCATGTTGGGACACGCTTCAATATATACCACCCAAATCTATGCGGAAGTTACCCGTACCAAAATCAACGAGGACATGAGCAAACTTGAAAAGCAGATTGAAGGTAAATACGAACTGGCAGAGACTGTTCCAAACCGGAAGCGGAAAATTAATCATTGAATCAACAAATTTAAAACATATCATTATGGAACGTGGAAAAATAACAATCAGCGAAAACGGAGTAAAAATTACTTCTGCAAATGGCAATGTTTGGTTGTCTGAGTGGCAAATCGCCGAACTGTTTGGCGTATTTGTTTCAAAGGTAAGCAGTAATATAAGGTCGATACTCAAATCGGGCATTTTATGGGAAAATGAAATTTTGTATTGTTATCATTACGCAAACGGCGGAAGTATCGATTGGTACAGTCTTGAAATGATTATTGCATTGGCGTTTAGAATAAAGTCGAAAAACAGCGAAATTTTTCGGAATTGGTTGATGAAACAAATCGTAGTCAAAAAAATGACAAGTCCATCAACAACAATAATTGTTTTCAATAGTACAAACAGGATAATGCTCAATTAGCAGATAAATATACAATTTCTTAGATTGTGTGTATATTAAATGAATAAATTATTTGCAATTACAGACAAAATATGTATCTTTGCGAAAATTATTTATTGAGTGGAACGAATAAGAAAATACGAATATATAGATGAATATCTTTTGAAAATACGCTCAAAAGGTAGATTCTCATTCACTTTTGAAGAATTAAACCAAATGTTTGATTCTTCCGAACAAGCAATTCGCAGGAAACTATATCGGTTGAAAGCGGATAATAAAATTGCTATTATCCGTAAAGATTTTTATGTTGTGCTTCCGCCGGAATATGCAGAAAACGGCTCTCTGCCTGTTTTTCTATACATTGACGACCTAATGAAATATTTGGGACGAGATTATTATGTGGCGTTGTATTCGGCTGCGGCATTATATGGCGCAGCGCATCAACAGCCAATGGAATATCAGGTAATAGTACAAAGTCCAATGAGAGCCATTGTTGAAAACAATACCCGAATAAACTTTCTTGTCCGGAAAATGTGGGAACAGGAAGGGATTGAGAAGAAAAATTCTGCTGCCGGATACTTCAATGTTTCAAGACCGGAACTGACAGCCTTGGATTTTATGTCGTTCAATGGAAAAATCGGAGGAATCTCCCGGATTGTTCCGATTCTTGGAGAACTCATTGAAGAAATGAAACCGTCCAAAATGTATAAAATGGCATCCGGTTATCCGCAAATCTCATCCGTACAGCGACTTGGATATTTATACGATAAAGTCTATAACAGGCAGGATTTGGTTGTATCCATACAACGAGCATTAAAAGGTAAGGCGACTCAAAATATTCTGTTATCCGTAGCTTCTCCAAAGCAGGGAAATATTGAAAGAGATTGGAAAGTGGATGTTAATGTAATAATAGAGAATGATTTATGATTCCGATACGATACATAGAAGAATGGAAAGAAAATGCTCCGTGGCCGAGTTCTGCTCAAATCGAACAGGATATGGTAATTGCAAGGGCATTGGTAGAAATGTTTTCCGATGATTTGTTGAAAAAATCATTGGCATTTCGAGGAGGAACGGCTTTACACAAGTTGTATCTGCAACCTCAAATCCGTTACAGTGAAGATATTGATTTGGTACAAGTTAATTCCGAGCCGATTAATCCGATACTCAAACAAATTCGGGAACGGCTTTCTTTCCTGGGAACAAAACGAACGGTAAAGCAACATATTCATAATAATACTATCATCTATCGCTTTGAAACAGAAGTAAAACCCTCAGTCAATATGCGGTTGAAAATAGAAATCAACACAAGGGAACATTTCAATGTTTTGGGGTTGAAAGAGATACCATATAAAGTTGAAAATACTTGGTTTTCAGGCGAATGTAATCTAACCGGATATGAATTGGAAGAATTGCTGGGAACAAAGTTACGCGCATTGTACCAACGCCGGAAAGGACGCGATTTGTTCGATTTGTATTGGGCAATGACTCATCGGGATGTGGATGCGGAGAAAGTAGTACAGTGCTACAAAAAGTATATGGAATATTCCGTAGATAAACCGCCTACACAGAAACAGTTTCTTGCCAATATGGAAGAAAAAATAGTGATGAAAGAGTTTACGGATGATGTTTATCTTATCTTGAAAAAGGGAGTTGAGTATGATGATGGAGAGGCTTGGGAGATGGTAAGAAAAGAATTGGTTGAAAAAATATAAATAAAAAATCAGTTTAATTATGTATATATCGAAAGTCAGCTTGATTAATTATAGAAACTTTGCAAATGCAAAAATAATTTTAAATAAAGGAATCAATACAATAATAGGAGAAAACGGCTCAGGTAAAACAAATCTATTTAGGGCTATAAGATTGTTATTGGAAGATGCTTCAATCCAATATGCTTATAAACTAACAGAGAGCGATTTCAATAGAAGGTTAGGTAATAAATGGAAAGGTCATTGGATAATTATAAGTATTGAATTTAGTGAGCTAAGCCATGAAGAGGCAGTTCAATCTTTATTTATACATGGTACAGGTATTGCAGAGGACGATTATGTTGAAAAGGCAACTTATAATTTATTCTTTAGACCTAAAGCCGATATTAGAAAAAAATTATCGGAGTTAGAAGAAGGAGATACAGAAGGTCTTGAAGACATATTGAGTACTATCACTATCCAAGAAAATTATGAAACATTTTTTACAGGAAAGAGTACCGTAGATTTCAATGACCCTGATGTTTACAAAGAACTTGTTGGCGACTTTGAAAACGTTATATTTCCTGAAACTATTGATGCTTCAAAATATGGGTCGAAAATACCCCACCAACTGTCTGTATCAAAAGAAGTTTCATTTACATTCATACAAGCTCTACGCGATGTAGTTAGTGATTTTCATAATAACAGAACAAATCCTTTGTTAACATTGTTAAAAAACAAAAGTGGAGAGATAAACGAATCGGACTATCAACCTATAAGTGATTTAGTAGATGAGTTGAACAACAAGATTGAACAATTGGATGATGTGCAAAACATTAGAAAAGATATTAAAAAGACAATTCAAGATGCTGTTGGATTAACTTATTCTCCCTCTTCAATGTCTATAAAATCGAGTGTTCCGAGTGATGCCGATAAATTATTGCAATCTTTAAAATTATTTATCGGAGAACCGGATGAAGACTATGAAGGAGGTGTTCATGAATTAAGTTTAGGAGGTGCAAATCTTATTTTCCTGACATTAAAACTGTTAGAATTTAAATATCGAAAAGCTAAAGAAACTTTTGCAAACTTCTTAGTCATAGAAGAACCTGAAGCTCACATCCATAATCACATTCAAAAAACATTATTCGATAAACTGGATTATGGCGATACACAAATAATTTATTCAACTCATTCAACCCAAATATCTGAAGTCAGTAATGTTGAGAATATTAACATTTTGGCAAAAAAATCAAATTATGCAGAAGTTTATCAACCTTCTGTTGGTTTAACCCCTGAAAATATCAATGAAATTCAACGATATTTGGATGCGGTACGAACGAATTTACTTTTTGCAAAAGGAGTTCTATTAGTAGAGGGAGATGCAGAAGAAATTTTAATTCCGATAATGGTAAAACAGATATATGGAATTAGCCTTGATGAACTTGGAATAAGTCTTATCAATATACGAAGTACCGGTTTTGAAAATGTTGCGCAGCTTTTCCATGAAGATAGAATTCATAGGAGATGCAGTATTATAACGGATTTAGATGATGCCATTTGCGATACGACCATCACTGACGACGATTCTGATAGGGTAAAAAAATATAAGCAACGAGTAGAAAAATCTAAAAAAAGTGGATTAGAGCGAAAAACGAAACTTGATAACTTTATAAAGGATAATGATTGGTTGAACGTATTTTATGCAACTCATACTTTTGAAGTGGATTTTGTTCTTAACAACAATGACTGGGCGGTTAGGAAAATAATAGACCAAGTTTATGTAGATGAAGAAACAAAAAAATTAGCAGAGGAAGAATTAAAATCCAAAGATATAGCTATTTATGGTAAAAGAGTTCTAACTATGGCAAAACAGGAGGGAAAAGGTTGGTTTGCAATTATGTTAGGGAAACACATTTTCCATAGAACTTATATCCCCGAATACATCATAGATGCTATTGTTTTTGCAAAAGATTCATATTCGGTAGAACTTATATCTGATATTGTGAGATATAGGATAAAGAAAAATATTGAAGCTGATGACGAAAAGAAATTAGATTTTTCTTCCTGTATTGAAAATATAGAAAAATACAGAAGAAGTTCAATCTCTTTAATTGATTTGATATTAGAAATCGAGAAGATAATTCCAAACGACCAATTGTTAACTCTTTTAAGAAAGTTATAGAAATATGTTCGTGTGGGAAAAAGGGGCATTAAACGAAGAGCAAGAAGACGCTATCAAAAAAGAAGGAAGCGTTTTATTGATTGCGTGTCCGGGCAGTGGAAAAACGAGAACATTAACTTATAAAATAGCTTATGAATTAAGTCGGCTTGAATCGAAAAAAGAATTTGTAGTCGCAATTACTTATACGAACAATGCCGCTGATGAAATAAAAGAAAGAGTTGAATTGTTGGGAGTAGATACCGAGCAACTATGGATTGGAACAATTCATTCTTTTTGCCTTGAATGGATTCTTAAGCCATACCATCAATATCTGGATGAGTTGAAGTACGGTTTTAGGGTTATCAGTTCTTTTGATTCTGAAAAAATATTGACAGACTTATGTAAACCATACTCTAAATCTAAACCCAAAATAACTTATTGGGATTGCGGAATTATTGCCAAAACAGACAATTATTACCTAACTTGTTTAGATAGAAATAAACATAATGTATTGAATACAATATATTCAAATTATTTTAAAATTCTAAAAGATAATAATCAAATAGATTTTGAGCAAATACTCTTTTACTCATATAAGCTATTAAAGCAAAAACCTATTATTTCCCGGATTTTATGCAAAATATTTCCATTCATATTAATAGATGAATATCAGACACAAAAGAAATTCAATATCATATAATATCGAAGATTTTATGCGCAAATTGTGGTAATTCTAAAACACTGATAGTTGGAGACCCTAATCAGTCAATTTATGAATCTTTAGGTGGATTTCCTATGCCTAAAACGGATTTGGAAAAATTATTAGGATTTGAACTTTTAGAATTAGGTTTAACTAAAAACTACAGGTCTTCTAATAAAATTATCTGTTATTTTGAACATTTTAAGACTTTTTCTAACTCTATTGAAGCTTGTGGTTGTGAAAAAGACTATTCAAGTGTGATAACATATAATACTTCCATATTTGTAAATGATTTGATAGAGGAAGTTGCTAACTTGTTGTTATTCAATATTAATGAGAAAGGTATTTCTCCAAATGAAATCTGTATTGTTGCACCTCAATGGGTACATATTGCAAGTATTACAAGGCGATTAATGGTTAGATTACCGGATTTTAGCTTTGACGGTCCCGGAATGGCGCCTTTTTCCAGAGACATTGATAATTTTTGGTTTAAAGTATCAAGGATAGCACTTACAGAACCTTCCCCTTATATGTATATTAGGCGTTTAAGATGGAGTAGCGAGGTCTTAAAAGAATTAGATTCAACAGGAGTAGATGTGTCGGAAATTTCAGGTAAACGTTTTCTAAGAATTTGTAATTCAATATTAATCAACGAAAAAGATGGATTAAAATATTTAGAAATTTTCTTTGGCGAAATTTGTAATCAGCTTTCAATCTCATTACATGATTATCCTATGTTGGATGAACATTATACTGCTTTTTTTGAAAGTTCAAAAAGTAGAATTGACAGATTGATAAAAGAGGGTAATCCTTGTATTGGAGAAATCGAAAGTTTTAGGAAGGTTTTCAAACAAAAAGATGGGATAACAGTATCAACTATACATGGAGTAAAAGGCGAGGAATATGACACGATGATTGGTTTTGCATTGTTAGATGATTATGTGCCTCATTTTAATGATGTCAATGGCTATGAAAACGCAAAAAAAATATTGTATGTATTAGCTTCCAGAGCAAGAAAAAATTTGCATATAATATCCGAATACGGTAGAGGAATCAATCAACATAATCCGGATGGAAAAAGTCCAACTCCTCATTTAACGGAATATAAATATCTATACGATAACATTATCCATACAAAATGAATGATTAAAATTCCTAAGCTTTCTTTTTCATCTTGTAAACAAAGGTATATTCCAAGAAAGAAACGGCAAGCCCAAGCCCTGTTTTACCGAAAATCTTCCTTTATGTTCCATAAAGCGTATTTTCGGGAAAAGGCTTGCCTTATTCTTTCTTTTCATAGAATGGTGGTTTACAAGTTGAAAAAGAAATAAATCATTCAACCGGTGGCAGATAATTATTGCCTAACCATTTCAGCACTTCCGATTCCTTATATAAAATTTTGCCTTTGAGCCGTAAAAACGGTATTTTCCCCTGTGTGCGCCATTCTTGCAAGGTTCGAGGCGAAATGTGTAACATACCGCAAACATCTTTACCTGTCAAAAACTTTTCGCCGTTCAGGTGGGGAGTACGATTTTTCAATGCCGCCCCGATTACCTCCAATATTTCTTCCAATCCGGTGAAAAAGAAATGAATTGCTTCCGATTTTCTATCCAATATGTCCATAACGCCATTTTTTAGTTTCGTAAATAATTTCCTAATGATGAAATGTTTAACGTATCCGCTTTAAAATCATAATCTATTATAGTTCTTTTGAGATTACAATAGGTAAAATAGCCACTTTCGTCTTCCTGAATCTCATAAGTGGCAGGATTTGCCTGTTTAGTCGTTTCGTTTATATGAATGATACTCAACAGGTAAACATTGCCATTCTTATAAATCATTACAGTTGGATTCAGGTTTACGCTTTCCCAATTTCCAACCAAAACATCTAAACTGAATAATTGATTTTTTGTTTTCATTGTTTTATCTTTTATTTTGTTGATTATTAATAAATTGCTCTATATCTGCATGTAATAGCATTTATGACCAATTTGTGAAAAATGGATAGTTCCGTTATCACGACAGGCTTGTAAAGTCCGTTTAGAGATTTTCAGAAGTTCGCAAACTTCATCATTGTTCAACCACTTGTTATCGTTTCGTCCATTTTGACAAAGTCCTTTTACCTGACTTGCAAAATTTTCAAATGACTGCATCATTTGTTCAAATGTCCGCTTTTCAATTGCTATGATTTCCATTGTGCTGTAAATTAGTCAGTTTCAAAAATCATTCATGAACAAATCCCAATTACTGCCTTTGAGCAGCGGTTTGTCAGGCGGGAATACCGTTGAAAGGAAAAGATAATCGTTTCCCGAAATGGATTGTTCCCTGTCGTACCTCACACTTTGCGGGATGCGGGTTTGCATGATGGGTATATTTAATTCGTGCATGGCGTTTTCATAGGCAACATATAATTCTTGACGTTCCCTGCCTGTCATTCTGTTCCAAAATGTTTGCACCTGTTTCAACCTGATTTGCGGATTCTTTTGAATAATATCGCTGACCGTAACGATGAAGTTCAGCGTACTCTCCATATTGATGCGCGAGGTTGTTATTGGGACAAACAGGTAATCCATATTGAAAAAAAGTTCAACGACACTTTTGTTATTGACCGTTCCGGGCAGGTCGAACAGAACGAGGTCATAATTGATTTCTTCGGTTGCCAAAAATTCATTTGCCTTTGTCAAAGCCGTTTCGGGCTGGACGGGAACAACCGGATAAGTCCGCTTGCCGATTTTCTTACAGAGTTCATAAGCCTTTTTCTTGTAGAATCCGTTTTTCGTAATCTGTTCCTTTTCCCTTTCCCGCAATTTGTGGATACTCCATTGCGGATAGTCGCAGTCGATGACGGCAATACTAAATCCCAATTCATAATGTAACCAGCTTGCTGCCAATGTGGTAAAGACCGACTTTCCTGCACCGCCCTTTTGCGTACAAAATGAGATGTACATCGGGCTGTTTTGCTTTTGATTTTCTGATAAATTCTGCATAATTCTTTTTTGTTAAATTGTTTATACTAAAATATTTACTGTTTTTGCTCTTTTTTCTTAATAGGTTTTCGGCTGTTTTCGTCATAGATACGGTTAATTTCATCGCCGTAAAGTTCAATATGCTGGCTAATGATATTATCCACCAATCCGCTGACGTTTAACCGTTCATTTCGGATAGCGCGGACAAGCGTTTGAAGTATCCCGTAATTTTCCCTGCTAATGTATAAGCCCTGCCGGTCGCGCAGTTCATTGCGGGAGAGGAACAAACTTTCATAATCAAGTGTTTGCCCCCGTTTCCGTTTCGTTGGTTTTTCCTCTGTGGGTTCAGGAGTTTCATTCTGTATTTCAGCCTGAATGTCTGTTTGTGTAGATTTGGACACACTTTCACCACTGCTTGCAAACGACACTTGACGGATAAAGTCATCGGTGTCGATAGGCAGATTTGTATGGCTGCCTGCTTTCCTGTTTGTACTGCTGTCTTCTTTCATATCTGAATGTTTTAATATTGTTATTCAATCATATATCCATTCCTGCACATTTGCAAGTCAGACTGTCTGTATGCTTGCATATCTGCATATATGGAAAATTTCATTTCTCAACATGTGCCTTTCTGCTTTTCTGCCTGCAAAGAAAAAGAAGAAAAACAGGCAATTTTTCTTTTGGCGTTAAGTGGCGTTTATCTTCCTTTGTTGGATAAAAGTCTGATAATGTAAATATTAAAATCATCCCCTAATTTTGCAAAATGAATTTGAACAAGGGAGTAATCCGTAGCAGTCCGCCAATCGTGGCGGATTTTATTGTCGATAGACAATAGCAAGAAGTGTTTTTGTCAGCAAAAAATTCCGTAAACTACATTTTCCGCAGCCAAAAACTCTTCTTGCCCTCCCTCACGGTCGGGGGACGCATACTCCCAAGTCGTATGCTTTTAAAATTGAACAGTTATGAACATTGAAAATGTCGAAAAGAAAAAGCGAGGGCGAAAGCCCAAAGCGGAACCGCAAAGAAACCGCTTAATGATTCGCCTGAACGACAAAGACCGCGAGCGGTTTTTGCAGATGTATGAGAAATCCGGCATGAAAAGTTATTCGGCTTTTATCACAGATTGTGTATTGAATAGCAAGCCCAAAGTTACCGTTATCAACAAATCAACGGTTGATTTTGTGATGATTTTGAGCAGTTTTTTCAAATAGTTCAGGGCAGTAAAGAATAATTTCAATCAGGCTTACTATTCTCTGGTTGTGAACTTTGGCGAAGCAAAAGCCCTTGAAATGATTCAAATTGTAGCGCAATCCACCCGCGAGTTCGGGCTTTTGGAAAAGAGAATTGAAGAAACAATCATTGAATTAAGGGAATTATGCTTGCCAAAATAAGTTCCGGCAAATCGGTTTTCGGGATATTGGCTTACAATAAAATCAAAGCCGATGACGACCATGCAACCGTTTTGTTCCGTAACAAAATGTTTGATTCGCCGGACGGGAAGTTTTCGATGAAAGACTGTCTGGATTCGTTCTATCCCTATTTGGCAGTAAATAGCCGAACGGAAAAGGTCGTGTTTCATGCTTCGCTTAATCCCGACCCGAAAGACAAACTGGACGATGAGGAGTTAAGCGAAATAGCACAGGCGTATATGCAAAAACTTGGTTACGGCAATCAGCCATATATTGTACTGAAACATTCCGATATTAAACGAGAACACCTGCATATCATTAGTTTACGGATTGATGAAAACGGCAAAAAGATAAATGACAGTTACGAAGTAGCCCGCTCGATGAAAATTTGTAAGGAGTTGGAAGAACAATTTGGACTTGTTCCGTTAAAGAAGGGTGAAAGGGAGTTTGAGATACCGAAACCAATAAACTACAAAAATGGCGATTTGAAGCACAAGGCGAGCAACACGATTAAATTTGTTATTGGCAATTTTCGTTTCCAGTCATTCGGAGAGTTCCGCACTCTGCTTGAACATTTCAATCTGACAGCGGAAGAAGTTCAGGGGATGCACAAAGGTATTTTGTACTCGGTATTGGACGGCAAAGGAAATAAAGTAGGAAAACCGTTTAAATCTTCTTTATTTGGAAAAGAAGCGGGTTATAGTGCCTTGCAAAAGCATTTTGAAACTTCAAAACTTGCTATTGAAAAAGAAAAAATCAGAGAAAAACTGCGTCCTGTTATTGCAAAGGCAATGCGAGAGGCGAAAAACCGGAAGGATTTTGAAAAACTGTTGAAAGAAAACAGGATAGATGTTATTTTCCGAGAGAACGAACAGGGCAGGATTTACGGTGTTACGTTTTTGGATTATCAAAATCGTTTTGTTTTGAATGGCTCGCGATTAGGCAAGGAATTTTCGGCAAATGTTTTTAATGATTTGTTCAATAATCCGGACAAACAGGTTGATATTCCAAATGATAATTCAAAGCCGGAACAAATTTATCAAAATACAAACTCGGATTTTTCTTTGGGTTCAGTCTTCGGTATTTTTGATTTGCCACAATTAAATGAAGACTACGAGGAAGAAAACTTTGTCCGCAAACACCGGAAGAAGAAACCGCAAAAGAAAAGAGGGCGGGGAATATAGAATCATTCCCCGTTCCTTGCTGTCATCTTCTCTTCAAACTCCTTTTTATCCCACGGGTCGCCGGTCTTGTAAACAAAATTCCGAACATCGGACAGTTTGTAATAAATTTTCTGTCCGCGCTTATGAAAAGGCAAACTGCCGTCGCTGCGATAACGCTGTAAGGTACGATGGCTTACATGAAGCAGTTGGCACAAGTCCTGATTGTCCAGCGGCTTTTCGTCTTTGTCGAAAACTTCGTTGGTATTGACGAGCGATTTGAGATCTTTGCCCATCTCATTCAGTTTTTTAGAGAGTTTCTCCATCCAAGCTGTAAAAAAATCATCGTGAACGTACATTTCTTTTCGTGTTAAAAGTTGCGCATCAATATTAATGCGAACACAAAAGTATATACGAAAATTTTGGAAATAAAGCAAATTCAGAAAGGTGGCAGGGGTTTGCTTCGGTTAGGTAGGACAAAAGGCGTATTTTTAACAGTTAGAGGAACTGCTTTTGTCCTTTTATTCAATGTTTTTCTTGTCCCAATAATTACCGTGACTGCAAACAAATTCACATACATCGGTGGCTAAAATAATTGTTTGTGAATCGAAAATCAACTTGTTGATAAGTTTTTTTTCAGGTTTTCTCTGGATAAAACCTGAAAAAGCATTATCTTTGCAATCGGAAATTCTGCCGTAACCCTATCGTGGTCGGCAAGTTCAAAATGTGAATGTGCCTCGCCAACAAGTTACTCTGTCTATAAAAGAAATCCCAATACTGGCGATATGGACATTAAAAAGTACACTAACTTGAATACAAGTTATACAGATAATTCAGCGCACCCGGGCATTAATGAATATGCTGTTGTTGCAGTGAATAATAAAGGTAATAGTCCAATAGACGACCCATTAGCATTTGTTTCTTCGGAATTTATTCCACTTTCTACACCAACAAATTTACAATGTAAAGTGGCTATGGGTAATCTTTTCCGACTGTCATGGACAAATGTACCGCAAGCCACAGGATATAGAGTTTATATATCAACATTGCCCGATGGAACATATTCTCCTAAATATAAGGTAAGTACAAATAGTAATGATGCCGTATTTTCGTATGATGGAACTTCTAATCCTATTTATGTTAAAGTTCAAGCCGTATGGGAATCTTCTTATGGAAATTCGAATACGATTTATAGTGATTTTAGTAATGTTGTGAGTGTTGCATTTGAATAATAAATAATATATTGTAGTGTTTTGTCTTTAGAACTGAAAATTCAATTTTTCACATTTTATAATTGCCTGCATCTTTTTTAATATTCTGCTGCAGGTATCATTGTTTTGTAGATTTCTTTTTGTTCGGCAAGCCAACAGAAAAGTTGGCGCGTGATTGACGAAGTGAGTAAAGAAATTACTTCTGTCGGAATAGTAGTAAAATCAGGAAGATTTTCAACAATACTATCAATCTGAATCAGGGCTTCGTGAGGATTTGAAAGAGCTATTAATTGGCTGTTAATCGCTTGTTTTCGAGCTTTTAAAATGGATTTCGGAAAATCAAGATTAGCAATTTCCGCAAATGTCGGAATTTCTGTGCCTGCCGATTGTAAGTAAACAGCATTCTCGAGCGCACAGATAACAGCGATTAGCGTATTGTCGGTCGGCAATTTTCTAAGGTCAGTGTAAAGTTGCGGTAATAAATTTCGGATTGCTTGGCTATCGAAATTGGCATAAAGGCGTTGTGCTTGGTGAATATGCAAAGCGGCGTTGTATGCCGAAATGGAAGTCTCATCAGCTTGCCGGTTGAGACGGATAGAATAAAAATCGGCAAATGAAATGTAATCTTGTTCAGTTAACAACACATCGAAAATCAAGGTAATTTCAAAGTAGAGTTTAGTTATTTGCGTAAGCAAAAGGGCAAAAATTTCATTGGATTGCGGTTGTTCCCCTATGGTTTTTGCGTGGCGTGCAAGTTGCGCCAGAGTATCCTTGATTTCCTGTTTGGCGCAAATATCGTCTTTCAACATTTCAATAGATTGCAGCAACCGAAGTTTAATACGTTCGGCTTCGGTGGTTATCACAAAATAATAAAACCGCTGAATAGGCGTTTGTGGTGCAAGTAAAGGCAGATTTATATTCGGGAGAAAATAATCTACCTCAATAAATGTATAATCCTGATTATTAAAGTATTGATTGATACTAACAGGCATATCTTCATTGAAATTGACTGATAAATAACTGCCTAATATCTGTTGTAAACAAGTTTCTATTTCGGGTAATGTTTCCGGGCGTTTATTCAACAAATAGGATATTTCGGAATAGTTTGCAGGCGTTTGAACGCTTTGCGGTCGTAAACTGCCGTGTAAAATGCTATTGTATATGATGAGTTTCATTGTCATTTTTTATTTCGCAACAAAGATAACTATTTTTCATACAACGATGACCAACCAAAGTTTGCATGAACGATTTGAAGTGAAAAAAAAATTTATTCAATCGTTATATGTAATCCCAAATAATTATTACCTTTGCTCTTGAGTTATTTGAAAACAATGGTAAAACGAAGCAGAGCAAGGAAGACCGCTCGTTTCTATATCGTTACCCATTGCAACTTTTCTTTCTTCTAAATATCTATTATTCAATAGATTAAAATTCAATTTTCAGGTTCACAAAACACAACTTGCCATGTGCCAATGCACATGAGCATCTTCGATGCCGGATGTTGAAAATTTGACTGTACACAGTGAATACATTATACTGATTATATACAGTTTACAATTTTCGCCACTGTTCCACATCGTCCCGGTAAGTTTCAAGAAAGTTTTGGGAAAGATTCTCAACCAGTCCCGAAACACTCATGCCATGTTCACCGAACAGCCTTACAATCCGTTCCAAACTGTCGCGGACTGAAAGACTGATGAAAACCGGCTTGCGGTTGTCAATCTTTGGGGTTTGCATAAATTGTTGCCTGAACTCCTCCAATGCAAATTTGCGTTGTTTGCTGTTAATTCTTTTGGAATTGTCGGATTGTACGATGGTTTCATCGGGAACAGTGATTACAGTCTGTTCAATCGGTGCAGTTTGTGCCATGAAATCTATTCCAAAACTTTTCTCTGTAATTGAATTTAATAATGCCTGCTCATCAATGTCAGGAACTTCCCTGCTTTTTGTTGCCATAATATTTTTATTTTAGTAGATAAATAAATTGTGTGCAGTAAGTGTATTTACTTGACTTCACGCTGCAAATAAAATGATAATTATCTATATATTAATTATTTGCGATTCA
>BNXD01000033.1 GCA_025999315.1 Bacteroidia bacterium
CGCCTCGCTTTACGCCTCCTCGCAATCGACGACAAGCCGAGAGCCATCGGGCTTGCCCGAAATGGCCGAGGCGCGAAGGAGAAAGGCGGGCGTCTTTTTGCCCGCCAATGGCGGCCCGGCTTCGCGCCTTTTGAACAGTCAGAAACGGACCTCATATGACTATTTTTAACCAACCTTTTAAATGCACAACGGTTCTTTTATTTTGATCTTTCGGACGCTCGTTTCTCCGCCATGCCTTTCCAGTAGTCGCCGATCTCCTCCAAAGAGATGTTCTTGGTCTCGGGAACGGAGGTTTTGGTGAAGATCAGCCCCGAGATACAGATCGCCACAAGGATCAGGTAGAGAGGAATGTCGTTGCCGGACGTACGGGTGAAATATGCCGATATTTGCGGAAAGAAAGTGTTGCCTGCCCAGTTGAAACCGTAGAAACCTATCATGGTGATGGACATAGCCTTGGCCCTTACGCGGTTGGGAAATATCTCGGTGCAGATGCTCCAGGGTATCGGCCCGAGGGTGAGCGAGTGGGCGCCGATCGAGACGCAGAGGGCCACAAGGGCCCAGATGGGAGCCATGCCCCACTGTATGGAGGCGGCCATCAGCAGGTGTCCGGCCATGATCAGCGAGAAGCCCAGAAACAGCACCTGACGGCGACCCAGCCTGGCAATGACCCAGAAGGCCGCTATGGTGCAGACGAGCATCCATGTGTCGATGTATGCCGCGCTGAGGATCGACTCCGATATGTCGCCCAGACCTAACTTGTACATTATCGTGGGCGCGTACATATGGAGGATGGTCGTACCTACTATCTGGTTGTATATCATCACCATTATGCCCACGAAAAGAGCTGTCTTAAGCCCCGGCGCAAACAGTTCGCGGAACGATCCGGTCTCTTTCTTTCCCAGGTCGGCCTTGATCGCCTGCACCTCCCGGTCCGCCACCTGGGGAGTCTCTATGCTGCGGATTATCTTCTCCGCCTCCTGGTTGCGGCCTCTGATCATCAGCCAGCGCGGAGAGTTGGGTATTATGGCAAGGAAAACGAAGAATGCCGCTACCGGTATTCCAACCGAGCCGAACATCCAGCGCCAGTGGCCGCCAAAAGAGAGCCCATAATCCACCAGTATCGAGATCAGAATGCCGATCACGATGGCCAGCTGGTTGGTGGTGGCGAGGATCCCGCGCATCCGGGTCGGAGCTATTTCGGCAATATATACAGGCGAAATAACCGACGAAAGGCCGATACCCAGCCCGCCCAATATGCGCCAGATCACGAACCAGGTGACCGTGTCGGCCATGGCGCACCCTATGGCCGAGATCATCAGCAGCAGCGCCGAGAATAGCAGGCCCTGCTTGCGACCCCATTTGTCAGCCACCCACAAACCCAGGAACGGGCCGGCGGCCGCACCGAGCATGGCCGAACTTATCATCCAGCCTTTCTGGAATTCGGTCAGATGGAAATGGTCCTGAAGAAATGAGATCGCCCCCGATATAAGCGACAGATCATATCCGAAAAGGAACCCTCCCATCGCGGCCCCGAAGGCCAGCATCCATACATAGGACTTGCTTTTTTGTTTCACCTGATATTCCATCGGTCAATTTTTAGGGTATGTCGACACGTCCCGGCGCTTTTGTTGCGAAAGTGTTGCGACGACTGGTTTTAGCGGTATCGTGCTCGTACGGCTCCTGTTCGTTGTCAGAATGTCTGTTCGGTGCGGGCGATTATGTCGGCCTGGCTCGCGCGGTCCAGGTTGGTGAAATAGTCGATGTAGCCCGACACGCGAACCATAAGGTCTTTGTGTTTTGAGGGGTTTTCCATCGCATCGAGCAGTGTCTCTCTGGTTACGCAGTTCATTTGCAGGTGCATGCCGCCTTTTTTCATATAGGCGTTCACAAGGGCCATTATCTTGGTTATCGACTCGTCATCTTTGAGCAGATTGGGGTGAAAGCGAATGTTGCTTATCACCCCGCCTGCAAAATGTTCGGGATTCAGCTTCGAGATCGAATTCAGCAGGGCGGTCGAGCCGCTCAGGTCCGTTCCGATCTGCGCCGATATTCCCGGGGGCAGGGTGTCTTTGTCGTTGCGGCCTTCGGGGGTCGCTCTGGTTACGATGCCTTCGTAGACGTGCGAGATGCGCGGGATACACTCGCAAAACCACGGCGAATTGTTGCGGAAACTGCGAAGGCCGCTTATGGCCTCCGCGCTTATTTTCTCAACCACAGGCACCAGATGGTCCACACCATCATCGTCGTTGCCGAACTTGGGCGTGGCGAGCATCGTTTTCTGGAGATGTTCATATCCGCTCCAGTTGTTCTCTATCGCGTCCATGAGTTGAGAGGCCTCGACCGACCTGTCGTCAAATACCGCCTTTTTAACTGCCGCCAGGTTGTTCACCGCGGCAATGAAGTCGTTGCAGCCCAGCGTATAGTAGAAATATTCGGTTTCGACCAGCATGTCGCGTCCCCGTTCGATGCAACCATCCATGAGCGCCGAGGCGAACGGCAGGGGAGTGTACTGCGAATGAAGATAGTCCATCATGTTGGTCGCGTAGGAGATATATTTTATAAAGTGGTTGTACTGCGTGCGATAGCTTTCGAGAAATTCTTCAAATGTGTCGCATTCGGCCAGCGATCTGGTTTTGGGCCCCACCTGCTCGCCCGTGTAGCGCCACACGCCGCCAAAGAGCGCCAGCTCCACGACCCTCAGCAGAAAGAGCGGGCGAGGCATGCCGCCGCCGATCATTTTGCCCGGTATCTCGGTTTCGTTGCATCCGCACTGTGCATACTGCAAAGCGTCCTGGGGTTTTACGCCATATTTTTCGAGGGCCGGGACAACCACCTCGTCGTTGAAGAAGGCGGCATGTGTTTCACCTCCGCGTACCGCTTCGATGACCTTTCGCACCATTGCAGGATCGAGGTTGCGGTGCCAGCGCACGAGTGTCTGCGGATTGAGCACACGACAGGACATGCTGGCGTCCATGCAGCGATGCGACAGCTCGTTGGTCATGTCGTTGCCCCCGGCGTCGCGACCGCAGATGGTTACCGTTTGGGTGAGCGAGATCTTTATCCCGCCGATGGTTATCTCGGAAAACTTCAGGTAGAAACACTGGAGTATCTCGAAGGCAAAGTCGTCGGTGAACCTGCCCCCGTCGAGCACGTCCTTTTTGAAGAGCGGGTAGATGTACTGGTCGAAACGGCCTATCGAGATCGAGAATCCGTTCTGTTCCATGTGCATCACCTGATGAATGAACCAGACCGCCTGACAGCCCTGCCAGAAATCCCCGGCCGGGTATTCGGGTACGCGGCGCATGTTGGCGGCTATGGATTTGAGCTCCGCGCGTCGCTTTTCGTCCTTCTCCGCGGCCCACTGGCGTTCGGCCTCCTGCGCAAAACGGTGCGCATAACGGATCACCGCCTCCAGGGCTATCACCGCGGCCTTATTGAAGGTGTAGGCGATGGGGTCGTGGTCGAAAACCTCTTCCATGCGCTTTTTGGCACGCTCTATCACACTGCGCAGCCCCTGTCTGACCACCAGCTCGTAGTTCACCGCCACATGGCCCTGTCCTTCGTCGCGACCGTAAGGGTTGCAGCAAATATCCAGATCGCGCAGTTTGACGACATACTCGGGAAAAACCGTATCGACCCGCTCGCGCATGGTCTTGCCGCGCCAGTAGTTGCGTATTTCGTTGAATTCGCGCTTCTCCTGCTGCGTCTCGAAAAAACTGTCGTTCACCTCCTGTTCGCAGTCGAAATGGATGTAGCGGATCACCGAGTCCTGAAACGAATATTCGGGGTATATCTCGTATATCCCGCGCCCTGAGCCATAGTTGCCCACTATCAGTTCGCCCTCCTTTATGATAACCGTTTTGTTGTCCAGGTAATGGGCCAGCGCCCTGGCGCGTTTGACTTCGGCCACCTCGGTTTCATTCGCCCGCTCTGCCTGGGTGTAGAGCCTGGCTCGCTCCAGCCCCCACTTGCCTTCGGCGTCGAGAATTTCCTCTTTGAGTTTCAGTATCCTTGCGTTCATATTGTTGGATTGTTTTAAGGTTCAGTTTATCCGGCACCGGATGCCGGCGCGATTGAAAAATTCGTCGAGCTCCTTCATATATGCGTCCGCGGGGGCGATCACCTCAGAAAGCCGATAAACCATGCCAATATCTTCATATTTCGACAGGGCCATCGCGTGATAGGGCAACAGGGAGAGGCTGCCCCGAAAACCGCACCCGAGCATGAACGCCGCCAATGCCTCGTTCTCTGCCGGGGTATCGTTCACACCGGGTACGACGATATGGCGGACGGTTATGTCGGCGCCCCGGTCAATGGCGCATTTAAAATTGTTGTGTATCAGCATATTGTCTGCGCCGGTGTATTGGCGGTGAAGTTCGGGGTCCATGATTTTCAGATCGAACAGCAGGTGGTCGGTGTGCGTCAGCAGACGGACGAACGCTTCCCTGCGGCAATGGCCCGAGGTGTCGAGCGCGGTGGATATTCCAACCCGGTGGGCCTCGGTGAAAAGCGCTTCGACAAACTCGTGTTGCATCGTCGGTTCGCCGCCCGACAGCGTAATTCCTCCGCCCGACTCACGGTAGTAATCGGCGTCCCGCAGCGCGAGCTCTATTATTTGCTCCACGCTCGCACTCCGTCCCGATATGGAGAGCGCGGACCGGGGACAAGCTTCAACGCATTTGCCGCAGAGGGTGCAGGCGGCAAAATCCACCGTATGCGCCCCCTCCGAAACGCTGTGCACACCCGCCTCACACGCCGGAACGCACGCCGAGCAGTGCGTACAAAGCCTGTGGGCCAGGACCAGCTGCCACTCGCGATACATCGAGTCGGGATTGTGGCACCAAGCACAACGCAACGGACAGCCCTTAAGAAAAACCGTAGTTCGGATGCCCGGCCCGTCGTTGATCGAGAAACGCTGTATCTTCAGTATGTCGGCCCGCTCGCCCATCAATGTCCGTCTGATCTTATACCTCTTCCAGAACGATGTTCCACAGCTCCGTCCCGGCAAGGTTGTCGCCCAGCAGTGTGAACGACAACTCCCTGTCGCCTGTCGACAGCTCCATGGTTCCCATTTCATGTACTTTTCCCTTCCCTATCGCGCCCTCCGCCTGGGAGATGGCGCCCTTAAGCACGGCCTTGACGCCTGCCGGTCCGGTCGTCGCCTCGAGTCGGACCCGGTATTTTCCGGCTCGGGCGACAGATATTTTCCATACGGCAGCCGAGCCGGATGTTGTGGCCGAGATGCTGTGCGCCCACTGGCCCACGCCCTTCATATCCCCGGTGAAACGCCACGCTCCATTGAAATAGATGACCGTGTAAGGGTGTCTCCCAAAATAATAGGTAGGCTTGGCATAGGAATGCGGCTGCTTCATCACATCGGCGAACCACTCTTTCATCGCCTTCTCCAGGGCGAGCTTCTGCCGGGGGAACTGCTCGGACACGTCGGTCGTTTCGCCCATGTCGTTCTCCATGTCGTAAAGGGCATATCCCCTGTCGGGAAATTTGACCAGTTTAAAACGATCGTTGCGCGCATAGAGATTGGCGGCGTCGTAATTTATCCCCTTGCGCACCAGGTCCATGTCCTGTCCCTGCTCGGCCCGAAAGCGCGTATCGTCGGAGGGTATGCGCAGGAACGAACTGACCACCACCCTGTCGCCGGAGCCGTAACGGCCCCTGGTCATGTTGTTGCGGAACGATCTTCCGTCGAGGTTTTTCATCGAGGATATATTCACGCCTGCAATGGCTGCCAGCGTAGGCAGAATGTCGGTAACATGGGTGAGCTGTCTGTTGCTCCCGGCAGCCACCACCCCGGGCCACCTGACCAGCATGGGCGAGAGGATGCCACCTTCGTGAACGGTGCCTTTGGTTCCTCTCAGGCTGTCGGGATTGCGCAACGCTATCTCCCCGTCGGTCAAGGCAGCCCCCGGTCCCGAGTGTATATACCCGTTGTCGCTGAAAAAGATCACGATCGTATTATCCGCCAGCGACGCCTTGTCGAGGGCCGCCAATACCTCGCCTATCGACCTGTCAAGATGCTCCACAAGCCCGTTCAGGGCCGCATAAGAGTGCGACTGCCCTTCCCTGAGGTACCTCCCGACGATCTGTTTGTCCGAGATCCAGGGGGCGTGGGGAGCAACATAGGCCAGTTGCATGAAGAACGGCTTGCCATCCTCCTTCGCATGGGCAAAATAGTCGGCCGCCTTTTCGGCCATACGTTCGAGGGTCCATCCCTTTTTCTCTTGCACGGGATAACAGGAGGTTCCCCTGAGCACGGCGGGCGTATCGTTCCAGCACATGTCGCTGTCGAGGTGCTCGTGCATCGTGGCCGATACCACATGATCGAACCCGCGGTCCCGGGGAAGGTATCCTGGCCCTTTGCCCGAATGCCATTTGCCGATCAGGGCGGTTTTGTAGCCGGCCCGCTTCATAACCTGCGGAAGAAGCGTCTCCTGCTGGCTTATGTAATCCAGACCCCAGTGCACGGCCGTAACGCCGGTTTTGATAAAACAGCGCCCCGTAAGCAGAGAGGCCCGGGTGGGCGCGCTGGCCGGTTCGACATAAAAACGCTCGAAAACCATCGACTGCCGGGCCAGGGCGTCAAGGTTGGGCGTTCTGACGTCCGGACGCCTGCGAGAATAATCGGCATAGCCCTGGTCGTCCGAAACGATAAGAAGTATATTGGGTTTGGGTTGTGCGGCAAAAACGCCTCCCGGCATCAACGACAGCACGCCTCCAGCCGTTATTAAAATCTTGCTGTTCATGGCATTGTCTTTCGGATATGTTTATATTTCAACGATGAGCGAAACTTCTCGCCGCCTGTTTTTTCGGCAGGGGTGAACACGACGGCGATGCTCTCGCCGGGAAGCACATCCATATAATTGTCGCTGAAAAAACCCTCGACATCCTCCGCATACAGATAGAGGTTCTTGATGAGTTTGTCCGAGTGGATCCCGATGACAAGATCATTGCCTTTGCGCGTTATGTCCAGCCGGGGTTCCGCTTCGGGCAACGCGGCGTCCCTGATCTTTGAGAAGTAACGGGTGCCTCGGGCGATGCGGCGCCCATCTTTGGCAGCGTCGACCACGAGCAGTGCGTCGGTCAGCTCTTCGCCCACCGTGGCCGGGTCGAGTTCGAGGATGACCGTCGACATGTTGCCGGGGATATTCGTCTCTTTGTCGAAGGAGTATAGCGCTCTTCCCAAAAAGTCGATTATACGCCCCCTCACCTGCACGTTCTCGATCTCTTTCAGTTTGTCGGAAACGAGCTTCACCACCACCTTCCCGTCCCGTTCCGACAGTGAAAAAATAACGGGTTCGTTGGCCTTTGTCGCAAAATAGTGCATCGCCTTCCACCGCCGGTAATAATCGGTGCCCGACCACGATGCCACCGGCCAACAGTCGTTCAGCTGCCAGTAGAGCGATCCCATGGTGCGGGGCATGTTGCCCCGGTGAATCTCGATGGCGCTCCTTATCGCCTCGGCCTGCAACACCTGCCCGACATAGATAAAGTCTTCAAAACGATCGGGTATGTTGTAGTACATCCCCATATATTCCCTGATCGCGTCGTTGCCTATGGGGCTGCGCTGGTGAGAGAGCATAACCTCGGACTGTATGTTGTGATCCTCTGGCAGGGCGTATTTTTTGATCGTGGCCATTTCGGGAAAAGACTGGAACCCGTACTCCGACACAAATCGGCTGGAATTTTGCTCAAAGGCATCAAAAGGCAGCTTGCCGTGCCAGACCCCCCAGAAATGGGTATCGCCCTCGGCGAGCAGGTTGGCGTGTCTGGTCGGATCGGCCGCCATGGGCGAGGAGTGTCTGTAGGGGCGTTGCCCGTCGCAGCGGCCGACCACACGCGGCAGTATCTCCTTGAAAATATCTTCGCAGGCTTTCCACATTTGGTCCCGCTGTTGGGGCGTGTAGCTCTGTTTTTTCCACATCTTCCAGCCGCCGGAGGGGTTGTGTTGCTGCCAGGCGTTGTCGATCTCGTTATTTCCGCACCAGAGAGCGATGCAGGGATGATTCCGAAGCCTTCGGACATTATCCTCAGCCTCGGCCTCGACGCTGGCCAGAAAATCACTGTCGCCGGGATACATCGAACATGCGAACATGAAGTCCTGCCATACGAGTATTCCCCGGCGGTCGCAGAATTCATAAAAGTCGTCGTTCTCGTAAATGCCGCCACCCCATACCCTGAGCATGTTCATGTTGGCCTTCACGGCATTGTCGATCTCGTTCCGATACACCTCCCTGGTCAGCCGGTCGGCGAACATGTCGTTGGGAATATGGTTCGCCCCTTTCATGAATACCGGGACGCCGTTCAGTTCGACATACATGCCTGTGCCCCGTCCATCCGGATCGGGCTGCTCCACGATCCTGAGCGTACGGATGCCGGTAAGCACATTCTTTCGTCCGGTTACTTTGCCCTCGCAGTTCAACGACGCCTCGAAAGTGTAGAGATGCTGGTCGCCCAATCCGTTGGTCCACCACAGTTTCGGGTTCTCTATCTCGACGGGCAGGGATATGGTGTTCGATCCCCTGGCGATGTGGACCGTCTCTCTGGCCAGACGCCTGCCGTTGTCCCTGTCTGTTATGCAAAGCTCCGCCCGAGTGTCCGAAAGCCCGACAATCTGAACATGCGCCGTCATCAGGGCTTTTCGCGGGCCGACCTCCACCGTCTCCATATAGAGATCTTCGAGATATGAGTCTTCGGCAAACATGACGCGGACCGGTCTCCAGATTCCGGCGGTCACAAAACGCGGGCCCCAGTCCCAGCCGAAATGGTAAGGCGCCTTGCGCACGAAAACCGATACCCTTTCGTCCTCTTTCAACCCTCCGTTAACAGCCTGATCGTTGTTGGCCGGCATCGAATAACCGTGTCGCGCCAACCTTTCGAGGCCTTCGGTTATGGCCGACCGGAAACAGATGCGCAGCTCGTTGGCGCCCGGTCCGAGCAGGCCGGTAACGTCGACTTTCCACGTGCGGAACATATTGTCGGCCTCCAGCAGCTTTTGCCCGTTAAGAAATACCTCCGCATAGGTGTCCAGTCCCTCGAAAACGATCTCCGCCTTTTTGCTCGCAGCCTGCCCGGGCGTTACATCCAGCGATGTTCTGTATTCCCACTCCTGTTTGTCGATCCATTGCAGGTCGCGTTCGTTGGTCCGGTAGTAGGGGTCCTCGATGACCCCATTGCGCAGAAGGTCGGTGTGTACGCACCCGGGCACCTGCGCGGCCATCCACTCCTGTTTGCCGACCTGTCTGAACTGCCAGCGGGAGTCGACGGTCAACTGCACGGGCATCTTCTCGCAACATCCGCAGAGGCATACGGCGCATACGGCGCAGGACATGACGACCGCCCTTCTCACAGCTGTCCGACTTGTTTGGCAAGAAACTCCTGCAGCCATTTATCCATGGAAGCGACCGTAGAGGCGTATTTCTTGTCGCCGGCGCAGTTCACCGTTTCGAGCGGGTCGGTCGCATAATCGTAGAGCTCCCGGGCGATGACCTGCGAGGGGTTGTAGGGTTTGGTCGAATCGAAGTTGTCGCCTATCCATACGGTATAGCGAAAACGCCCGTCTCTGAGGGAGTAGCCCATGACCCCCTTGCCGTTGCTGTTGCGCGGGTATTGCGATACGGCATATTCCCTTGCCGGACGATCGGGATCTTTCATCGTTCGTGTCAGGTCGACTCCGGCAGCATATCCCGGCACGGGCAGCCCCGTCATCGAGCAGAGCGTAGGGAATATATCCACGAATTCGGAAACCTGTCCGGTGACGGAGGCCCCGATGCGGGGATCGGAGATGATAAGCGGCGAGCGCGTCGCCTGTTCAAAATTGGAGTGCTTGCCCCACAAACCATGATCGCCCAGGTGCCATCCGTGATCGCCGATGACAACGATGATCGTATTTTTGTCCGCCTTAGCCTCCTTGAGGGCGCCTATAACCTGCCCTATCATCGCGTCGATGTACGAAACGCAGGCATAATAGCCGTGAAGCAGTTCCAGTTGCTTTTCGGGCGTTATCGTCCCGTTGTTTCTGCGACTGTCGTTGAATGTGTAAACCGGCGGAATGTCGCAGTAGGTGCGTATCTCCTGGCTGGGAGGGAAAGCTATCTCGACCGCGTTTTGCGGCTTGCCCTGGAATTCGGCCATTTTCATCTGCTGCCGGTCATACATGTCCCAGTATTTTTTCGGAGCGACAAAAGGGGTATGGGGCTTGTGAAATCCTATGGCAAAGAAAAAAGGTTTGTCGCCTGCGGCCAGTTTTTTGATCGTCTCGACCCCGGCCCTGGCCAAAGCCCCGTCGAGATAGGCGTCGTCGGACACATCGGCGCATTCGGTCGCGGGGCCTGCATGGCCTTTTACGTAAAGAGCGGCGTCCTTGCCTTTCAGCCCCTTGGCGGCGGCCTCCTTTTTTGCACGCTCCAAAGCCGCTATGGCCTCTGCGCCCTGGTATCCCGATGTGGGTTTGGGCGATTTACTGTTAAGATAAAGAATATCGTTTATATAGGGCACGCTCCACGATCGGCCGTCGTGGCCTTCGTCCACCGTGCGCGGATCGAACACCTTGCCCGAGGCGGCGGTCCGGTAGCCGTTGTTTTTGAAATATTCGGGCATGGTAACAATGCCGGGCCGTTGCTCGCGGATAAAATGCTTCATGTCCCATATGCGCGTATGGTCGGGCCTTTGGCCGGTCAGCATGCTCGCCCGCGAAGGCCCCGAAAGCGCCTGCTGGCAATAGTTCAGCATGAACAGCGTTCCGCGCGAGGCTATGGCGTCGATATTGGGCGTCAGAGCGATCGGGCTGCCATAGCATCCGGTAACCGGTTTGAGGTCATCGGCGAGGATGAACAGCACATTCATCTTTTGCTGCTGCGAAACCGCCTGTGAAACACCCATGACAGTTGCAGCCGAGGCGAGTATGATTCTCCGTTTATTCATTGTCTGTTCTTTATTCATTAAGGGCGCGTTAACACACCCTGAAGTCTATCTGGCTTCGAGTTTTTTGCATTTGAGGGTTCCCTCGCGCGAAAAAAGCCCCAGGCAACCTGCCGGGATCACATCGTCCGACGCCTGCACCGCCGCTACCTCGCCGCGTTCTCCCCGAACAGAGGCGCGTATGTTGCTGCCACGAAAGTCCAGAGTGATCACGAAATCCTCATTTGCAGAGCGGTTTGCCGCCGCTTCGGCCAGAGGGGTCCAATGGCCGTTATGGCACCTGAAAAGCGACAGCCTGCCCCCTTCGACCAGTGCGACGTAGAATATGCCTGCCGAGACGCACCTGCCCGCAAGCCCTGTCGCCCGGCTTCCGGTGCAGACAAAATGAGCCTCGGCCGAGTAATCGCTCCAGTCGGTCGCCCCGAAAAACGCAATGGCCTCCCCGTCGGCATCGCGCCGGTCGAGCGCGCTTCCCGATGCGTCCCAGTCGCCCCGGAAAACGACCATGGGGGCGTTGGCGGCCGAAAAATCGTTGACATACGGCAGCCGGGGAGCTCTGGGAGTGACCGTGATCCGCTCCCGTGTAACCACATAGGGGTCGTCGAGCATTTGGCTGTATCCGGTGTGATAGTCGGGATACTCCCCGGGGATCTTCGATACCGGAACAGGCCCCCACTGGCGGTCCCAGGTGATATAGAACGAAAGTTCGGGGCATTTGGCCTTAACCTCGTCCAGCCAGCTCGTCCAGGTACGCCGACGCTCCGGCTCCACTCTGGGATTCGGCCCGAAATCTCCCAACTCTCCGTTGCCCGCGGGCATTCCCGAGGCGGGTTCGAGGCATCTGAGCGCATGGTTTCGGCTGGCCAGATATTCGCTTTTGGTGGCGATCATGTCCACATAGCCGTCGCCGGGATAGTGAGGGAAAGTGTGGTCGCCCTGAAATTCCCATATGATATTGTTGCATCCCTTTACATCGGTCAGATAGTGGTGGAGGTGTCGCCACATGGCGATGCACATTTGAGAGCCCATTCTTTTATTTGAATACCAGAACAGGTCGAGGTATGCCTCGGTGAAGGGGCGGAAGATGACGGGCACGCCTCTCTCCTGCAAAGCGAGGAAAAATTCGGCCATCCGGTCGCACAGCGCCATCCAGTGGCTGTTCTCGCCCGTGCCGGGAGTGAGGATGGCGGCGTAATTCACCTCCCTGACCGAATCGCCCTGATCCTCGAAACGTTTCCAGTAGCCGTCCTCCATGGGGGCGTAGAACGAGGCGTCGACATGGCATATCCCACCGTTGAACCACCACAACTGGTAGTCGGTTATCATATGGTCGTACCACATGCACTCTTGCAGCGCATCGTTGTCGGGGCTCAGGCCAAATTCGCCGCAGCATATCCAGGCGTCTATCATGCCGATCCACTTGCCGCTTCGACGCCTGATCTCGGTCACCTCGCCCATGGTGAAGGGATAGTCGCTCTTGCCGGGGCGAAAACTCCCTCCCAGCCAGTGTCCGGCTATTAACTTATCCGTGCCGTGTACGTCATGGGTCTGCGTCAACAAATATTCATACAGCGCCGCTGCCTGCGGGGTTGCATTCGGGTTGTCCAGCTTCGCCCGGGGAGGTTTGGCGCACCCCGGAGAAACGACCCACAACGCAAACGCCAGTAAGGCTATATTTCTCATGGTTTTAACGTAATTATCCAACATAAGTCGCACTCTCACTCCCCTTTCGCCGACAAAGCGCATGCCTCATCGGTGTAAATAAAATAGATCCCATAGTTACTTTACGGTTACCTTCGGAGCGTTGACTCGAGATTGTTCGATGAAAACAGGCCTTTTTCTTACTCCATGCCTTAACTATCTGACAATAAGAGTCAATGCTCACGCAACCTCTCATTGCTCCGAATGAGACTGTTAATTTGTTTTCACTAAATTACATATTATTTCATTCATCTCAAAACAGGGACGATCCGGCAGATGTGAAATTCGTCGTTTCACTGGTCGTATCTTTTGCAATGGCAACACACTACGGTCGAACAATCAACCATTTATCGCCTTTATTGGCAAAACATGGAACGTTGCGAAAATTTATATGGAATTATTTGCCCGGCGCACTGTGCCCTGGTGGCATGATGTAACAAAATGTAGCATGATGGAAGGTGGCAAGATGTTGTTACATTCTGTTTCGCAGGCAAGATACAAAGTCGAAAAACGGTTGCAGAAAACAGCCACATGAAACGCACTTTTTTCATTGTCTCCCTCATTTCGCAATCCACTGCAGTTTAGGTAATTGCAGGACACGTCGGAAATTATTTCCCCACGCGATCGCCGACGGATATTTGTAAAGATGAAATATTCTGACTAACTTCAATTGAAACACATTCGGAAATTCGGCGCACATGAAGGAGGCGGGAGCCGGTTTCAACTCGCAATATGCTTGTAATAAATAATATATGCCAAAATAGTTTTTGACATACAGCATAAGAAAAAGATATTTTATAACTAATCGCCGATCCTTAACATTTGTACGGCATTAGGGCGTGTTCACATAAATCGGGATAGTCGGATTTATGTGAACACGCCCTGGTTGGACCCGCTAAAAAAATTCTAACGAGATACTGTTTTACATGAAAACTTATAGCTGTCTGAGCGGTGTGATCTTGCTGACGACAGGCATCACTACGGTTTCGATGTCGGCGCCCGGCACCGACAAGAAAACGCAAAAGCCAAACGTGCTGTTCATTATGGCGGACGACCTGCGCCCCGAACTGGGGTGCTACGGACAAGGGCACATGGTCACCCCGAACATCGACGCGATCGCCGCGGCGGGGACGACATACACTCGCGCTTATGTCCAGTACGCCGTATCGGCGGCAACCAGAGCGAGTTACCTGACAGGATGCAGGCCGTCGACCACGGGCGTCAGATACCCCTACACGGAGTATTTCGTCAACGAATTCATACACAAGTATCCCACCGCGCCCAACCACTTTTTCCAAAATGGTTACTATGTGAGGACTTTCGGCAAGGTGCATCACGGGTTTGGCGAGAATTTCACCGAGCCCAATTACGCGCCGGACGGCACGGGCAACGCCGACGCCTACTACCTGCCCGGGAACCGGGCGGTGGCGCGCGACAAGTCGAAAAGGCCAGCTTTCGAGTGCGCCGATGTCCCGGACGAAGCCTACAGCGACGGAATGACAACCCGGGAGGTGCTTGCGACCATCTCCCGTGCGAGCGGCAGCGGCAAGCCGTTTTTCTTTGCGGTGGGTTTCTGGAAGCCCCATCTGCCGTTCAATGCGCCGAAAAAATATTGGGACCTTTACCGGCGGGACAAGTTGCCGCTCTCGCCGTTCCCCTCGCCGACCGAAGGAGAGACCCGCTATTCGCGCTCACACTATAATATTACGGGGTATGCCGGCGAGAGCGATGAAGGCGGGCATATCGTATCGTCCCAAAGGGCGATGGAGCTTCGCCACGCCTATTTCGCGTGTGTTTCGTATGTGGACGCCCAGGTGGGCCGGATCATCGAGGGGCTCAAGCGCGAGGGGCTCTATGAAAATACGGTTATCGTTCTGATCGGCGACCACGGCTGGCATCTGGGCGACAACGGGATGTGGGGAAAGCAGACCGATTTTGAACGTGCGACGCTCGCTCCGCTGATCGTCAAGACGGCGCGCGGTGTGCGTCCGAAGGTGAAGGCTTGCGACAAACTGGTCGAATTTGTCGACATATACCCGACACTGTGCGAGCTGGCCGGGGTGGCTGCTCCCGGTTTTTTGGAGGGCACAAGTCTGGTCCCGACATTAACCAAAAAGAACGTCAGGTGGAAAAACGCCGCTTTCAGCGAGTTTGTCCGGGAGAACAGGGCGCACGGCTATTCGGTCAGAACCGACAGCCACCGATACACCCGGTGGATCGAGATACCCTCCGGCAATCTGGTGGGCGAAGAGCTCTACGATCACCGGACGGACCCTCTGGAGACGGTCAACATCGCCTCTTCGGACAGGCTGTCGGTCGAACGGATGAAGGCCGTTCTCGACGCGGGATGGAAAAAGGCGCTCCCTTCGGGGGTGACCAACAGGTCGGACAACCCGCCTGCGCCCAAGTCGTCGGACTGGGGCCCCGAAGCCAGGAATTTTGTGACCCAACCCTCCGCCGACGGAGGCAAACGATCAAAGCCATGAACATGGTACGCATGGTCGCCATATTGACGGCCGCACTTTTCTGCACATCGGCATTTGCCCGTGCGCCCATGAAGCCGGTCGACGGCAAGGCCACCGTCGCCACGAAGTCTCTCTACAAAAAACTCGCCGCATATGGAGGCAAGCGGCAGATACTCTTCGGCGGCCACTCGCCCAACGTCATGGGATGCGGGTTCGATGCCCTTAAAGACGGGGCGGGGGTAGACCGCTGCGACATAAAGAGCTCTGTGGGCGACTATCCGGCCGTTTTCAGTTACGATTTTACAAACGGCTTCTCGGCGTTGCTGCCGTTCGTCAAACGGGCTGCCTCCCTGGGAGGGATCGTTACGATCTGTTACCATATCGACAGCCCTTACGGCGACAGCCGGTGGGGCCACATAACCGATCCCTCGCGCAGGGACGTATCGAAAGTTTTGCCGGGCGGCGAGAAGCATGGCTATCTTCTTGCCCAACTCGATTCGATAGCCTCCTTCGCCCAACGTGCGATCCACAACGGAGAGAGGATACCGATCATCTTTCGCCCATGGCACGAGCACACCGGCGACTGGTTCTGGTGGGGTACAGAGGGTTGCACCGGGGAGGAGTTTGTCGCATTGTGGCGTTTTACGGTCGGCTACCTCAGGGATGTGAAGGGCGTCCATAACTTTCTCTATGCCTACTCCCCGTCGCGGCCCTCGGATTTCGGCGGCTACGCGACTCGCAATCCCGGCGCCGAATGGTTCGACATAGCCGGTTTCGACTGCTACGGCACCGCCGATTTTCGGGACAAGATCGTTGCAAACGCCAAAGAAACGGTCGGCTATGCAAAAAAACACGGCAAGGTGGCCGCGATAACCGAGTTCGGCTACAGGAAGGGATTGAACAACTGTACCGACCCTGAGTGGTTCACCTCCTCGTTCCTTTTGCCGCTTTCGGATTCGGACCTCCTCGAAGGGTTGTCTTACGCAGCCACATGGCACAATGTCTCACGCTCCTCGTGGTGGGCCCCCCTGCCCGGCGGGTTACAACATGCTGATTTTGTGCGATTCAGCCGCGACAAAAGGGTGGTTTTTCTTAAAGGATCGAAATGAAAAATCGGATCGTTGCCTCAGCGCTACTGAGTTTCATCTGCCTTGCCGCCCATCCGGGCAAAGCCGCCCCGGCGGAAAATCGCCCGGACAATGAGCATATCATTCCGCAGGGGGCTGCGCTGTACGCTTATCTGCTCGATCTGAGCCTGCACGAGGGAACGGAGGGTCAACTGATCGCCGGCCAGTGGCTGGGCGCCTCGTTTCGCCGGGGAGTGGGCGATTACCGCTTCAACATGGGGGAAGTGGCCGAGATACGCCGCCGCACAGGGCAATGGATCGGCATGATCGACGGTTGGATATGCCCGGGCGAGTTCGGCTACAAAAGAGAGGGCGTCGATCCGATAAACGACTGCATGTACTACGACGACATGTTGACAGACTACACCCTGTGGTGGAAGAACGGGGGCATCGTCCATGCTGCGGCATCGTTTTTCGCACCTTTTGCCGATCGTTTCGACAAGCGTTACGGCGGGGCCGGAAATCCTCCCATAATAACGGATATAGACAAAATACTGACCCCGGGCGCCGCCGAATTCGATCGATGGAGGCTGTTGTGCGACAGGATGGCCGTGTTTTTCCATGCGCTTGAACAAAGAGGTATCCCGGTCATATTCAGGCCCTTCACCGAGGCCTATCTCGGAACGGGATTCTGGTATGGCTACAAGCGTATCGGCGCAGGGAGGTTCGTCCGTCTTTACCGC
>BNXD01000034.1 GCA_025999315.1 Bacteroidia bacterium
CCTCTACCTGTTCGGTAGTGTAATTCTTTAGTTGTTTTACCTTACGTCCCATTGTCTTTCTGTTTAATCAGTGAGACTACAAAGATATAACTTATTTGGGTAATTTAATAATATAATTTATATAAAAATCGTATATTTGATGGGTTTTCCTTTTATCTCCCCCATTCGTTGCCCGGGAACAATTTAACCCGCTATTTTTTGACAACCGTCAAACCGCCAACCAATATGAATCACAACAACCTCAATTTCAGAAACACGCAGATCGCTCTTGTCATTTCGCTCGCCGTTCTGTCCGCCTGCGGCAAAGACGCCCCGGCAGACAACATGGTGGACCCCCTCAATATAGAGGACTTCGGCACTGAGGCGATACCCAGGGCCAATGTATTCGATGTCCACAACGCCGCCGAGTGGAACACCGCCACCGCAGTCATCGGCAGCAGTGGAAACAACAGGAACTATGTCATTAACGTCCTCGACAATTTCAGTCTGGAGGGTACATACGCTTCAACTTTCGGTATTGCAACAGGGATCAAGGTCTCCATTCGGGGCGAGAAGAAAATTTCGCTCAATTCCAACGGATGCCTGCTGGTGATATACACAAACCAGACAGTCATCTCGAGAGAGACGACATTTGAGGGAAAAGACGAAAATGAATTACCATTGGTGCTGATTATGCGCGGTGAATTAATCATGCGCAGCGGAGAGTTCAGCGGAAATTCCGCAGGTGGGATAGATATCCGTGGCGGCAGTTTCACCATGAATGGTGGAAAAATCAGCGGAAATTCTGCAATCACCAGCGGCGGGGTGTCTGTTCTGAGCGGCAGTTTCACCATGAACGGAGGAGATATCCGTGAAAATACTGCAACTAACGCCGGCAGCGCCGGCGGTGGCGGCGGGGTGTCTGTTCTGAGCGGCAGTTTCACCATGAACGGAGGAAGAATCAGCGGAAATACCTCAAAACCCGGTGGCGGTGGGGTGCTGGTCTTCGGCGGCAGTTTCACCATGAACAGCGGAGAGATCCGTGAAAATACTGCAACCGGCAGAGGCGGCGGCGGGGTGTGTGTCCTGGAGGGCAGTTTCACCATGAACGGCGGAGAGATCAGTGGAAACACTGCAAACTTCGGCGGTGGGGTATCTCTCTATGATTACACATTTTCCAAGACAGGCCTGTCGGTTATCTGCGGCAACAGCTCAAAAACTCATGTGGACGGCAGCGACAACAACACCGCCACTTCGGCCGACAGCGGAAGCGGCCATGCGGTGTATGTGGGTCTGTATCCGAACAGCGGCAAATTCCGCGACGCCGCCGCCGAAGCGGGCGTCGACATGTACTATAACAGCGACACCGACTACGCCGGGTTTGAGAATTAGGAAAAACCGTCCGGCAACTTCTCGAGACGCGACTTAAAACAGCAGGTCCGGGATTCTGACGATGATCCGCTTTTCGGCCTCGTAGAGGTCGGCGGCCCGCAGCCACCCCCTGCGAAGGGCCGCAATCCAGACCGTTACGCCCTTCGCCTGTGGCTGCGGGGGCGAGGTTCGACAATGCGTCCCTCCGCTGGCTGCAAGCCGCAAAAGACCCTGTTACCGCAAATACGCATGACAAGTTGTATGTTGCATGCTTTAACAATTAACGTGTCCTTATTACAATTCTTTTCGCATAGACATTATTAATGCGTCGACCCGCCCCCTGCCTCTCCCCTGCACGTCAGGTTATTTGTGCATATCGGTTACCCGGTACATCCGCATGAAAGTGGGTATCGGCATCCCCACCCTGTCCTTGAAGCGCGAGGCGGCGATAAGTATCAGCACTAAAACCCCCAAAACGATGCTCCACCCGAACAGCTCGCGCAGGGCGACGGTCATCGACGGGTGGAGGGACGTTTGCGCCTCCAGCGCCCGCGTGTAGATCGCCTCGCCCAGCGGCCCGCCGATGCCGGTGCGGACAAAGCCAAGGATGCACAGCACCTGAAAATAGTTGCGCAACGGCACGGTAGCCTGCGCATAGGTCGTCAGCGAGATGAATACCATCACGTGGCCAATCCCGCAACATATCAGCGGCAAATAGAGCCGCCAGGTCTCCATGCCGGGCGTGAGGAGCGTGTACATCATTGCGGCATAGAGCGTCACCAGCGCCATGCCGACGAAACAGACCAGCTTGTGGTGCCATTTGAGTTTCGCGAGGGCAAACCACGAGAACAGCGCCCCCAGCAGCATCCCCACCACATCGAACCGGTAGAGATTGACGGCGTTCAACTGGTCCAAATGCAGCACCGCACCGGTAAAGACATTCTGCAGAACATGTTGCGAGGCCAGCAGAACATCCAGGAACAGGAATAGCAGCAGCAGATTGACAATGTTTCGCGCCCGGAAGGCCTCCGGATCGATGAACGGATGCCGAATGTGCCGCATCCTGAGCATGTTGGCCGCCAGCGCAAGGCACGAGATCCCCGCCGCGGCGCGAATGCGCGGTGAGTGGAACCACTCCAGCTGCTGGCCGTACTGCGCCACAAAGATCGCCGCGAGGACAAACGTCGCCCAAAGCGCCATCCCGAGCCAGTCGACGCCGTAGAGCGGCATGCGCGGCATCGGACGAAAAGGACGCATCAGCACACAGGCCCCGAGCAGGACGACCAGCAACAGCCCGGCCGCCGCATAGTGTATGTACGGCCAGCTATAGTAGTACATTATGTAGCTGGCCGCGATGTCGAACACGTGAACGAATCCCAGCACCACAAAGAATACCAGCGACAGGAATACGGCGTAGTTGTGTGTCGGAGCGACCCGCGGCAATATCGACGAGAAGCACTCGAAGGTGCCCCACAGCCTGAAAAACCCCGCAACGAAGCAGAGAACCGTCAGCACGGGCATCGACCGAACGTGCGGCACGACAAGGTTGACGGCCGTCAACACCACTGCGGCCACCATCAGGCACGTGCGGTTGGTGAAACGGAACTTGAGCCTGAAGGCCAGCGGAAAGTAGAGCGTCAGCCCCACAAGCACCGTGTTGCCCAGCATCCGCACATCGTCGGGGGTGAGCGACAGAGTACCCGCCACACTCTCCATGGCGGCAAAGTATATCCCGCCCGAGAACTGAAAGCACATCAGGAACAGAATATATATCCAGAACCGCGCTCCGTCGGGCACCCACTCGCGAAAGGACATGAAACGGAAAGGTTGTTGCATATTCATAATTATCAATAATGCGAATTAACAGTTGAAACTTACCATGTCATGCTGAGCGAAGTCTTCCCGGCGCTGCGAGCGAGGACAGAGTCGAACTTGTTCGAGCCATGCCGAACCGCGAGGAGGAAGCCGAAGGCAACCATCTCCGCCCATGTCATGCTGAGCGAAGTCGAAGCATCTCACACACAGCATTGCCGAGACCCTTCACTTCGTTCAGGGTGACATGAAAAGGGCTTCGTTCAGGGCACATAACATTAAAAGTCGAACTCACAATATGTCATGCTGAGCGAAGTCGAAGCATCTAAAAAAGACTGACATGGCAGCATCGCCGAGACCCTTCGACTTCGCTCAGGGTGACATGAAAAGGGCTTCGTTCAGGGCAACATAACATTAAAAGTCGAACTCACAATATGTCATGCTGAGCGAAGTCGAAGCATCTAAAAAAGACTGACATGGCAGCATCGCCGAGACCCTTCACTTCGTTCAGGGTGACATGAAAAGGGCTTCGTTCAGGGCAACATAACATTAAAAGTCGAACTCACAATATGTCATGCTGAGCGAAGTCGAAGCATCTAAAAAAGACTGACATGGCAGTATTGCCGAGACCCTTCGACTTCGCTCAGGGTGACATGAAAAGAGTTTCGCTTGAGGGTGACATAACATAAAAATTGATTAAGCAATAAAATATTGATAATCAAATATAAGTTTCGACCGTTAATTCGCATTCATACTTCAAAGTCTACTGAGACCGCTACGCGCGGGGCGGTCCTTTTTTTAAAAAAGGACCAAACGACGCCCGCCTTTTCGCTATTATTCTCATTGTTTTATCAGAGCCACCAAAGTTTCATTAAACTTATCCGCGGTGTCGCCTAATAATGCAAAAAATTCTTTATCTACGGTCTCTACTGTAACTACGGCTTTTTTTATGATTTCTTTTCCCTGTTCCGTAATGTCAATTTTCTTCGCTCTTGTATCGGCTAAATCTTCCTTTCTCTGAATTAACCCTTTCTTCTGCAATGTTCTTAAAACAGTAGAAGTTGTCATGGGGTCTATCTTTGAGTTTGACGACAAGACAATTTGTGTAACTTCTTGCCCGTGTAATTTTAACCAATGAAGACAGGTCAATAAAACATACTGAGAGTGGGTCAAGTCATATTGTTTTAATGAATCCCTGATCTTGCGTTGCCACAAAGAGGTAACTTGCCATAACAAAAAGCCCGAACTGTCTTCCGCGTTTTCTACGCTGAAAGTATTATCAATAGATTCCATTTTAAATAACATGAATTTTGTGAATTGACAGTTGAATTTTGCATTTGATCATCAATACCTTATCGCGCCATCAATTTTTATGGCCTACACACTGAACAAAACTCTTTTCATGTCACCCTGAGCGAAGTCGAAGGGTCTCGGCAAAACATTATGTGTGAGATGCTTCGACTGCGCTCAGCATGACATATTATATTTCAATCTCTATTATCTTTAATGTCACCCTGAGCGGAACAAAGTGTAGTCGAAGGGTCTCGGAAATGCTGTTAAATCTATCTTTTCGAGATGGTTGCTTTCGGCTTCCTCCTCGCGGCTCGGCATAGCTCGAACAAGTTCGACTCTGCCCTCGCTCGCAGCGTCGGTCCGACTGCGCTCAGCATGACATGCGGGGTAGAGTCAGCATGACATTTCGAGTTTCAACTACTTCTTCGCATAACTTTGTCTTCGGCAATCATAGCGGCAGTTTGGGGAGTAATATCTTTTGTTTTGACAGCTCAAAGACATCAAAAACTCAGCTATTTACCTAATATCAAAGTCATTATAATTCACAAACTCACGTTAAATAATTATTTTTTGCGCCGCCTTTATTTGCTCTATCATGTCAGCAGGCAGGTCATCTACTATTTTTTGAGCCACAAGTTTGCGCCACAAAAAGCCTAAAATTCCAACGACCGTCATGGTTGTTGTAACTTTCAATCCTTCAGGCGTTTGTTCAAAAGTGTGTTTGCCATACATTTTTGCTAAAGGAAACACCGTGAGATCTGTAAATTCTTCATTTTCGACAGTTTTATAAATTTTTATTTTTATTTTCGGGCCGCCTTTTGGCTGAAAAATATAAACATTGCCTGCCTCAAATTTGCCTTCCAAACTTGCAAATTCAACACTTTTGTCCCATGTAGCCCAACTGTTTACGTCCGACCACAGTTTCCACATTTGTTCTTTTGCAACCTCGTTGGTTAGGATTGAATGAGATTTTGTCCACATAATTATAATTTTTTAAATTAACAGATAAAATATTGCCAACTGCAAAGATAATAAAAAATAATATGCGAATATATAATAAGTGTACTTATTTTAATTTTTCTTCAATACCTTGCACTCCACATTCATCCCCGAGCCTGCTCTGGCCAAAAGTGTGCTGTCGTTGTTTTCGGTGAAGATGATCTTGACGGGGATGCGTTGCTCGGTCTTGACGAAATTGCCGATCGAGTTGTCGTGCGAGGCGGGCGAATATTCCGCTCCGGTGGCGGCGGAGATCGCCGCCACCCTCCCCTCAAAACGGGTGTCGGGGAAGGCGTCGATGCGCATCTCCACGCGGCTGCCGAGGTGCATATGGCGCAGTTGCGTCTCACGATAGTTGGCTATCACCCACTTGTCGTGGCTGTCCACCACCGTGAGCAGCGTCTGCCCCGGCATCACCAGCTCGCCCTCCAGGACGGTTTTGCGCGAGGCATAGCCGTCGCATGGGGCCATAATGACGGTGTAGGAGAGGTTCAGCTCGGCCAGCTCCAACGCCGCGCGACACAGGTCTGTCTGGGCGTCGTTTTGGGCAAGCCGCTGAGTCTGTTCTTCTTTGGTCAGGCGGGTGGTCTGTTTTTGCCGCTGCATGGTCTCCAGTTTTGCCTGCAGCGATTCGTACTGCGTCCGCACGGCGTCGTACTGTTGGCGGGTTACGGCGTCGTTTTCAAACAGCTTTTTGTAGCGTGTGTGATCGTTTTGGGCATTTGCCAGCAACACCCTGACCTCCTCGATAGTCGCATCGCTGACAGCGAGGTTGTTGGTCGTTGTCGAGATGCTCCTGCCCATAGCCTGTCGGCCGGCCAGCGCGTTCTGCAGATCGGACCGGGCCTGCGCCAGACGCAGCCGGAACTCGGCATCCTCTATCACCACAAGCGTGTCGCCCTTGTGCACAGGCTGAAACTCGTCGAAACGCACCTCGCGAACAAAGCCCTGCACGCGACTGCTCACCGCAACGATATTCTGGTGCACCCGCGCATTGTTGGTCCACTCGCCGCCGATATGGATAAACAACGAGGCGATCCACGCCACGCCACATGCCATCAGCGCGATGATAACGATGTTGGCTGCGATCTTTTTCTGTCCCCTGTTCATAATGTCCCTGCTATATATTTGAGTTTGTAATGGTTGTATACGATATTGATTCGTGTGTCGATGACCTGCAGCTCGGCGTCGAGTTTTTGCGCGTCGGCGTCGAGCAGATCGGCCATCAACGCCAGGCCATTCTCGTAGCGGCGAGTGATCACATCGTGATTCTGCGTGGCGAGCTCGACGCTCTTCTCCCTGGTCTCGAGCAGGGCGAAGGCCTCACGGTAGTGTGTATCGGCCGCCTCGGCAGCAAGTCCGACCTGCTCCCGGGCGACGGCCCTCTCCTCGGCTGCCCGTTTGGCAGCCAGCCTGCTGGCGCGAATCCCGGCGTTCGATTTGTAGAGATTGCCGAGGTTATATTTGACACTCACGCCTGCAGCCCACCAGTTGAAATTTTTGTCCAGCGCCGGGATTTCGATCGTAACCGGACCGTTCAGATAATCGCCCGCGAACAGCGCCACTTGCGGCAACCGCTCGGCCCGCGATCTGGTTTGGCCCTGCAGGGCGATCTGTTCGGCTTTTTCGGCCATCTGCACCGACAACGCCGACGCGGCGTCGGGGCGGGCGTGATCGAGGGTCGGACCTGCACCGGCCTCAATGATGCGGTCGTCGGGCACGATGACCACTTCCAAGGGCAACCCCGTCGCTACTGTCAGTTGATTGTTGGTCAGAGATATGGCGTTCCGCAGCCGGATGCGTGAGTAGTCCAGATTCTGCAGCTGCAATTCATAGCGCATAACATCGCCCGGCAATGCCGCGCCCTCCGCGAGCCGCTGCCGCATGTTCTCGAGCATCTTCTGCGTCCGGGCGACGTTGCTGTCGAACACCTGCAGCTGATTTTGCAGTTTGCAAAGCTCCAGATAGTTGCCCACGATCAGAAACCGCACCTGCTGACGGTCGCGCTCGGCGTCGAGGGCGGCAAGCTGCTCTTGCAGCCGGGCGATCTTCACACCGCTGCCGATCGCCCCGCCGGCAAAGATCACCTGCGACGCCTCGATCGAGAAGTTATTGCCCAGATGCGGGATCGGCGCTGTGTGCGGATTGGAAAAATCGCGGTCCCATATCTTGCCGTTGCCGTTGTAACCCACCGACAACGAGACATCGACCGACGGCAAACGGACGTTTCGAGCCGTCTGCGCATTCTGCGCCGCCACATCAACGGCAGTAGCCGCCGCCCTGATCGAAAGATTGTTGTCGTCGGCGAGCGCAAAAAGCTCCTCGATGGAGAGTGCGCGCCGTTCGGTTTGAGCATACGACGCACACGATACCCACAGCGCAACAAGCAACGCTGTGAGTAAATTTATCAATTTACTCATAAATAACAGATTAAAATGGAGAAAGGGATTGCAGGGGCCTGTAGCCTGTCTGAAATTTATTGACCAGACCTATCGAAGTCCGTTCAAAATTTCCGGCTCTCGCTCCTTTCGGTCGCGCGACCGGTCAAATCCTCGGAGCGAAAGGATGCACGCAGCCCCACGGATAGACCTTGACGGAGATATATGTCGACGCTGTTGCCATCAGAGATGATTTGATGGTGCAAAGATACAAAAAATCTCCGAGATTTTATTGTTTTTGGCGGATGGGGTTAAATTGTTGTGTTGCAGTGTAGAGCGCGGTGAAGCTCATGGTTTTGCCTTGGTGGTTGGAGGCGGTTTTGTCGGGTTTGGAGTTGTGGCAGTTGTGCGAAAGCGTAACACACTGCATCGGCCTGAAATATGGCATGAGGCCATGAAAAAACCTCGTTTTCAAAATTTCGTTCATAAGCATAAAATTAAAAGTGAATATTAATAATCAGACCAAAGTCCTGTTTTACAGTTTTATGCCGAATGAGCAATTTGCAATTCTTCAAGAGTTAATCAGAAAATGCTTTCCTGATTTTATTCTTATCCAGCTTGAAATTAAAAATACGAAACTTATATCCCAATCCCAGACTGAAAGCCTGTGCCTTTACAGCTACATCATTGTTGCCTGTATTCAGCAAGCCGGGAAATCCTCTTTGATATGCAGCGTCAATGCAAATACCATTGGCAAATTCATAGCCGAAAATAATCCCTGCGCCAACATTCCAGCGATTCAGATACTTTTTTGCATCAAGCTCATATCCCGTGTAAGGGCCTATACCTACAAAAGTTTTCCCCGAACCGCTATTGAATTGACTAACTGCGTAAAGGTGCGCTTCTATTCCCCGATAAGTGAACTTGTTCATCCCACCGGATGAATTATCACGAATATTGGAAGTCGCATAACGGAACAGAAATTCGCCTTGCAATGCAAAATGTTCCCCGATTTCCAGTTTATCGTAGCTTCCAAGCGTTGCACCAATGCCCGGATTACTTTCGGTATTTTCCGGATGGTAATCCGATAGGGCGATATTCGCTTTGATTCCTTTATAAAAGGTCAGTTTCATCTGAGCGCTTATAGGAGTAAATACGGTCGCCAAAATTATTAGCGAGAAAAAATATTTATTCATTGAAATAATTTATTTATTTTAGGCTGGATAAGCCAGATTCCTACCGGAAAAAGCCAAAGCAGAAAAAATGTCGCTTTACAGTCGGAAAAAATTGCAGGCTTTTGTAATTCGATGCTTTTCAAGGCTTTTGCTATGAAATAAAAGCAATAAAAAGCACAGCACATTGAAATCAAGTGCAATGGCGTGGTAAAAGATAACATTTTCATATCCAATGCTTCTCCTGACGAAATTTGGAGAAACAAAAAGTACATCCATACCGAAACAAATATCTCATGAGCAGCTGATATAAAAAGAAATACCTTGAATACCGGCAACTTCATTACAGCCGTTTCCGGGAGTTTTTTGTGAAGATTCACTCCAAGCGAATAAAGCCAGCAGAAAATCAGTGAGATAAATACAATCGTCATGACTGAAGTTACCATAACCAATCCGGGAGGAATAGCCGTAAGTATATCGGCAATCCTTACCGGATTAATCATAAAACCGAAAGATAACCGTACCAAATCGCTGTTTGTTAAAACCATTGCGATGATTACCGTTTGAAGGATTACCGGAATAACAAGTAAAACTCCGAATAACTGCCAATCTTTGAGCTTCAGGAAAATGCTCATTGTCTGTTTTTTAGTTGATACATTTTGATTCATAATTATTATATATTTTATTTGAATGTTTGTATTAATTGATAGAGCATTTGCTCTATTATTGCCAAAAAAAATTATACTTTTAATATATTATAAAGTTCATTCCATAAAATTTCCATTCTGGATTTCAGCGCCTCAATATCCTTATCCAGAACATAATCCATCCGGTTACCGTCTGATGCGTAGATAAACAGTTTAGCGACAGCATCATCGGGTATATCTTGCCTTATCTCGCCGTTTTTCTTTGCAATCCCTATAATTTCGACCCATGCATTCGTTTCCTGTGCCTGTAATTTAAGCAATTCTTCTTGCAGTTCGGGAAAATACCTTAATGCCTCAAACAGAAAAGAAAAGAAATTCACATTCAAATCAGGTTCCGTGTTTCTGTGTAATGTATTGAAGATATGCCGGAAATTGTCCAACGCATGCCGGATAAAATTATGCAAGGAATCTTTGGGGGAGTTTTCAAATGTCTGGCGTGTCAATTTAAACATATAATGTTCCGCCACTTCTTTAAAAAGTTGCTCCTTATTTTCGAAATAGTAATAGAACGTACCATTGGAAAGACCTGTCGCATGTATTATATCTTTCAATGTTACGGCTTTATAACTTTTTCGCATAAAGAGATGGAAAGCCATTTTCAATATATGTTCTTTATTATCCTTCATTGTTATCTTTCATTAAATTATAGAGTAAATACTCCACAAAAGTACAACAAGTTTTTTATCCACCAAATTTTTCTGCGTTTTTTTCAGATTGTCATACTAATAAATTTCAATTCGCTAAAATACATGTGTTTGCAAATTGTTTATTGTATTTGTTTAGTATCAAAATATTATTACTATCTTTGCAGCGAGTTATTTGAAACGATGCAAACCAACGCAGACGAAAGAACTTCGCTCGTTTCTATATCGTTACCCATTGTTCCTTTTCTTTCTCTTAAATATCTGTTGTTCAACGGATAAAAATTGAATCTTCTGTTGTTTCACAGGCTTGTCCTACGCCGACATGCAGGGTTTGACCGAGGAGAAACTTTCTGTCGAAGATAGCGTTCACTGGATCAGGACCATCCGTCAGAAGACCGGCGTGGAGTGCAATATTCCGTTGCTGGATATTCCGCTGGCGATCATCGAAAAGTACAGGCCTTATGCCCTTGACGGCAAAATTGCTTCCCTTGCCGTCCAATTCCACCATGAACGGACACCTGAAAACCATCGCCCGAATCTGCGGCGTGGAGCTCAACCTTACTGTACATGTTGCCAGGCATACGTTTGCCAGCGAGGTAGCCCTGTCGAACGGCATGCCGATAGAGACGTTCAGCAGCCTGTTGGGCCGCACCTCCGTCCGGACGACACAGATATACGCCAAGCTGCTCGGACAAAAGATCGGTGAGGACATGCAGGCATTGCGGGGCCGGATCGAGGGCAAGTACACCTCGGATGCAGGCAAGGCAGGGATGGCGAGCGTCGGGACGGCAACAGCAACAGCAATGGCGACGGCGGCAGACAAAGCGGGAGCAGCCGGAGTTGGGATAACGGCGATTACGGCAACGACGATGACAGGCGAACCGGTTCGGGCGGCAGGCGGGAGAACGGTGGCGTCAGCAATGGCAGCGGCAGGCGGGAGAACGGCCTCGACAGCAGACAAGGCGGGGGTTGGCGCCGCAGGCACGAGGGCAGCAGCGGCAGGCAAAGCGGGTGCAGCCGGAGTTGGGATAACGGCGATTACGGCAACGACGGTGGCAGGCGAACCGGTTCGGGTGACAGGCAGTAGAACGACTTCGGCGGCGGTTCGGGCAGGAGTATAGCGACATAAGATATGTGAATTAAGGGTAGAAACTCAAAATGTCACCCTGAACAGAACTCTTTTCATGTCACCCTGAACGAAGTGAAGGGTCTCGAAATAATTGTTTCAGTATTGCAGAGACCCTTCGACTTCACTTCGTTTCGCTCAGGGTGACAGGCGAACCGGTTCGGGCGGCAGGCGGGAGAACGATCTCGGCGGCGGTTCGGGCAGGAGTATAGCGACATAAGATATGCGAATTAATTGAAACTCAAAATGTCACCCTCAAGCGAAACTCTTTTCATGTCACCCTGAACAAAGTGAAGGGTCTCGGCAAGATTGTGAGTGAGACCCTTCGACTCCACTTCGTTTCGCTCAGGGTGACATGGCATACAAACAACTCTGCGATAAATACTGATAATCGATCATCATTTTCAACTTAATGCGCATACGACACACGCTGGCAAGCCGCCTCGGTTCAAAGACCGGGGCGGCTTCTGTTTTGGATATGGTAAGATGTGTAGCTTCAAAGAACAGGATTGGACTGGGCAGGTCGAGGTCTGGTTGGGTGCTTAGCTTAGTTGAGTTGAGTTGGGCTGAACTGAACTGAACACAATTGAATCGAGCTTAGTTGAGCGGGATTGAGCTGAGATGAGTTAAGCGGGACGGGGAATGGTTGCTCCCTGCTTTTCGGGGATGTAATATTAATTGTTAATGAGATAACAAGAGTTGTTAACATCCGAACGTCGGCATGCTACGTGTACATCGGTCGCGCAGGTCGGGGGCAGGACGGCTATTTCGGCAATCCATTCCGGTTGGAGGCGGGAGAACCACGGGGTGCGACCATCGACAGATACCGCATATGGTTATATGAGCGGCTGGCGAGCGACACGGAGTTCAAGCGGCGGGTGCAGGAGCTTCGGGGCAAGACGCTCGGCTGCTTCTGCAAGCCAGATCCGTGCCACGGCGACGTGATAGCCGAGTATCTGGACGGACTGAAGTAGCGGCGCAATGCCGACGGCACGGGTTCGGAGATGAACGACATGTGTGGTTTCTGCGGCTCGGGTGATTCTGGCGGCTTCGATGGTTCGAAGAGTTAAAACGCGATCAATGGTTTCTGCGATTCGAGCGGGACAGAGTGCATCGAGGAGGTCATGCCGTTCGACCGGTGGTGGTACAGCGCGGACTTTGCTACGATGGAGCGGGCGGCGGGATACCGCCGGTACGGCTTCGACCCTGCCGGGGGACATCAGGCCTTCGTCGACGCCTGCGACAGCTGGTGGGAAGAACTGAGCATCGGCAATAAGGTCGATCTATGGAAATGGTATGAATAATCGAAGCAAACAGATATGTCTACTTCATGCTTCCGTATCGGGTTCACAGCCGGCTTGCTCCGTATCGGCGTGTCGGCTGCATGACATGCAGGCAGGCGGCGAGAGCGACAATGACCAAAATCAATGACAACGATGATAACAACAGACTATAAATCCATCCCGATCATGCCCCTCGAAGATTTTATCAATGAACATCTGTGTCCTGCGGGCGTAGTTACCCGCTGGGACGCGGAGCAGATCGCACTGGCTGTCCGGCTTGGCGACAAGGCCCGGCTGCGGGCGGTGTTGGAGCGACTGTGCATTGCCGCGGGAGTGACCTTGCCGCAGAAGGTCGAGGAACTTAATGTTAAACCGAACGATTAATATTTACCGACATGACAATGACCTGTTACCGCGAGCTGACAGATGAGAAACGCAGTAATCCAAATCAAACATCAAACAATCAAATCCATGTGTAGAGACGACAACCTTATCGGCCAAATAACCACTCACAGAACTGCTCATCCAAGTCAATCAAACTACAAAAACCACAACCATGTGTAACGAAGAAGAGCTTTCCGGCAAGACAGCCACGCTGAACACCCCATGGCGCGGCTATACCCGTATCCGGCTCATCAAGAAGAACGGCTACCGCTGGCTGGTCGAGATATGCGGCTCGGGAGCACAACTCGAAGTCTGCCAGGACGAGCTTGTGATCGAGTTATAAGTTATTAATCATGAGTTATGAGTTTGTTTGCTGTGTGTATTGACTGTTAACTGATTATAATTCACAACAGAATAACTCATAACAGACAACTCATAATTCATAACTAATTCTTACATGTCATGAGACACGTAGTAGGATCGCGCATGGTAGCTCACCTGTGGGCGCACCGGCTGCAGGATAGCGCAAGAAACTCCGGCGGCACGTTTTACTTCGAGGGAGAGAGTATCTACTCCTACGGATCGCACTTCCGTTGCGGCCGCATAGAGACCGGACGTAACGGACGGCGGGCCTATATCCTCAATCCCGGAACCCGCTCGATCTCCACCGCCAGCCATATGAAGACGGTCATGGCGGCCATTCCCTGCGGAGCGACGGTGTTCTTTACCGTCACCTTAGATTTGTCCCCAACAACAGGGATGTCCGGATGACCGACGGACGCCTGAGCGAACGCTCCCACAAGCAGGCCGTGAACTATATCGTCGACGAACTGACGGCCATCAACGGGAACATCCGCCGCATGAAGCGGGCCCGTGGCAACAGCTATATGGAGGAGGTGAAGCGGTCGCTGCACTCCATCGCCCTGTGGATAGACTTCTATGGCCTCGACAGCCGCATGGAGTCCATCGAGGGTAAGTGGCTGCCCCCGGCCCTCGACCGTCTGCTGAGCGTCGACGGTGCCGATATGGCGCGCTGGTGGAACCTCTCGGATACCGTGGGGAGACGATGACCGTTCGGAGCTGCAGCCCCTGCTCCGGCTTATAGTGGATTCGGGGCTTGTGCGGCTCCCGGCGACGGAAGAGTTCGGACAGCGGGTCGCGGAGCTCTGCCGCATATGGAGCGACGAGGACGGCATTATGGAGAGGTTGCGGGAGAAGTCGGCCCGCATACAGGCGGCAAGGGCCAACGAGCGCAGGCGGCAGCTGCGCCGGAAGCGGGAGCGGATAGCCCGGTGGCGGGCGGGCGACCCCGCCGTCACCTGGCTCGAACTTCCGCAGGGTTGGATTACAACGCCATTCTGCGCGTCAGGGAGGGGGGGGCGCAGGGAGACCTCTCTCGACATAAGGGTCGAAGCACAGGAGGCTCTGCGGCTATGGCGGCTGGTCGAGCGCGTTCATGCCGACCCGTCGCTGTTCCGTCATGAGACCGTTCACGACTGTTTTGGCAACCGATGGTCGGTGCCTCATGGGAGGACGGTATCCTCACCGCAGGTTGCCACCGGATACGCTACGACGAGATGGCGCGGGCGGCAAGAGAGCTAGAGCGTGGCGGCGACGCTGTTAGCTGCTTAAAACCCGACAAACAATCCGAAACGTTATGACAAAGGTGGTATTTCGCAAATGGAGAGACGGCGGCCAGGTCGTCGCGCTCTTCCCCGAAGAGGTCTGGAGCAGGAGCGACCACATAGCCTCCTGCATGCACGTCGGTCAGCACGGCGGGGCCGATTGCGACCATGTGGTCGCCCGAGCACTCCCCGCACGCGAACCGGAATACGCAGCTATGCTATGCGATCTAATAAGCATCGGCTACGACGACCTGCGCGTAATGAAAAGATGCGGGCCGAAGCTCAAAAAACCGCAGGGATAAACGCCGTAACCCGGTCTGATTTACAGCTACGGTGGACGCTACAACGCTGCGCAGACCTTGCGGATGGCGTCCAGACGGCGGACGACGCTCTTGTCTCTGCCTGCGGTCTGCAGGTTGTAGTCGGCCTGAATATTGTTCCAGATATAGGCCTCGATACCCAGCGCCGCTTCGAGCATCAGGGCCAGCTGGGCCGACACCGGACGGTGCCCGTTGACAATGCCGTTGAGCATGGTGTGCGGAATACCGAGCAGCTCGGCAAACCACCGCTGCGTGATATGCCGGGCTTGCAGCTCGTCCTTGAGTATCTCCCCCGGGTGGATGGCCGCCGAGGGTTGCGTCGTGCCGTTCATAATGCTCTATCTGTAATGGTTCGTAATATCGGTCAATGTGCAGATCGTGACGAAAGGCTCGTCCGTCGCCTCGCCGTGCGAGATGGTGAACTCCAACCGGTACTTGTCGTCGATCCTCACCGATGACAATCCCTTCTTGTCGCCCGTGAGCGTTTCGTAACGCAGCCCGTTGAAAGGGAACAGGTCTTCGATCCGTCGCACCGTCGAGAGTATCTTGACGCACTTCTGGTAGTTGCGGACAACTGCGGGCTGGTAGCGGTGCTTGCGGTCGTTGCACCGCCCCTGCTCGTACAGCTCGCGCAAATACTCACTGTCGTAGTTTATTACCATGTGCGGCTACGTCTATCTATCCTTAATACTGCAAATATAACTGTTTTTAGGCAAATGTTCACTCGAAAAGTAAATATTTTTCGTATGGCTGCGAAAATGAGGGACAATGACGACCTGCGCCGACCTGCCGGTTGTTGCGGGAATATGGATGCGGCGGTTGTGTCCAGGCGGAGGAGATTCCTGCCTTCGGTGTCCGGCGTTCCCGTTCGTGCAGGCAAAGGTATTCCGTGCCCCGACCACCCCTTGCAAGACCTGAGGCCGCAGGCGGCCTCGCAGGTTGGGGCGGAAATCTCCACGCCTCGCCCGCCGTAGCGCCTGCGCTTCGCTCCGACGCTGCGGGCTTCGGGTAGTATTTCCGCCCCAAGTCTTGCATACGGTCGTGCCGCGACCTTTGCCTGCCTGCACGAACGGGAACACCGGCCCCGGAAGCCGGACATGTGGAATTTATATAAATTATATTATTAAATTACCCAAATAAGTTATATCTTTGTAGTCTCACTGATTAAACAGAAAGACAATGGGACGTAAGGTAAAACAACTAAAGAATTACACTACCGAACAGGTAGAGGCG
>BNXD01000035.1 GCA_025999315.1 Bacteroidia bacterium
GGCCCAGCCACTGGTGAAAGAGTGCTATCAGACGGTCGCCTACGACGGAAAACCCGTAAACGTGCACTATCAGACCAAAGTGAAGTACGACCCGAAGCTGAAGGGCGCCTCACTGGTGCTCAACCAGAAGACCTACACCATCTGCGGCGCCTGCACAGGCAAGAAAGATGCCAACGGTCAGCGCAGCGGCGGCCTCGCCCCTTCGCGTGAGGATAACATCACCCTGGCCGAAGGTGTAACCGACTACTCGGAGTTCCGCCGCAAAAACCCGGTGGACTACTACTATCCCAATCGCATCAGCGGCAACTACGAGAACAACTTCTCCAACATGTCGGTCTTCAAGATCAACCGCAAGGTGATCGACATGGACGCCTTCATCAACTATGGCTACACCGGATTCAAGGCGGAGATGGAGAAACTCACCAGCGACAAGGATGTGCAGTTGCAGAAGATCGCCGTTCACACCGCCGCCTCGCCCGATGGCCCGCTCGACCGCAACAAGGAGTTGGCCGAAGTGAGAGCCAACGTCATCTCGGACTACATCGTCAAGAACCTCAGCATCTCGCCCAACCTGATCGAGAAGAGCTGGGTCGACGAGAACTGGGACGCCTTCGTGCAGGATTTGGCCAAGAGCGACCTCCAGAACAAGGATGAGATCCGTCGCATCATCGCCTCGAACGATGACCTCGACAAGAGAGAGCGCGAGTTGATGAGGCTCGACAACAGGAAGGATATTTACACCATCTTCCAGAACCTGCGCAACTGCTATATTAAGGTAGACTACACCACCCGCGAGAAATACGACGACGAGATCACCATCGACGGCAAGGCCATGGCCATCGTCGAGATCGGCGGCAAGCAGGTACTCTCGCTCGACAAGACCACCGAGTTCTACAATGCCGATCCGAAATCGGTGGCCAACCTCAACAACATGATGGTGGCTCTGACCGAGGCCGGTCGCCTCGAGGAGGCCAAGACCTACGCCGACAAGATCCCCAACCGCAACATCATGCCGCTGGTAGCCAACAATAAGGGCGTACTCTACACCCTGCTCGGCGAGCCGCGCATGGCCGAGACGATGTTTGAGTTGGCCAAGAGCACTCCGATGGTCGACTACAACAAAGGCCTGATGTACCTGCTCGACGAGCAGTACGACAAGTCGGCCGACCTGCTCAACCAGTACGACGTCACCAACTCCGCCGCCGCCAACCTCGACGCCGACCGCCACGATGCCGCCGCACGCAACACCCACGTCAACGATCCGTCGGCAGAGGGTTGCTACATGCGTGCATTGGCCTATGCCAACAACGACCGCGACGACCTGGCTCTCATAGCGCTGGAAGAGGCTGTAACGCTCGATCCTTCCTATAAGGAGACGGCTGTCAACCAGGCCGAGTTCGTGCCCCTGCGCAGTAATGAGAAGTTTGTCCAGATCACCGGATACAATGCTCCTGTCGCCGATTCAGCCGCTCCGGCAGACGCCAAGGCTGCCAAAAAAGCCGAAAAGGAGGCCAAGGAGGCTCAGAAAGCCGCCACAAAGGCTCAGGCAGAGGCTGACAAGGCTGCTGCCGAGGCTCAGAAGGAGGCCGCCAAAGCTGCTGCAGAGGCTCAGAAGGCTGCCAAACAGGCTCAGGCCGAGGCCGATAAAGCTGCCGCCGAGGCTCAGAAGGAGGCCGACAAGGCTGCCGCAGAGGCTGAAAAGGCTGCAAAACAGGCTCAGGCCGAGGCTGACAAAGCTGCTGCCGAGGCTCGGAAGGAGGCCGACAAAGCTGCCGCAGAGGCTGAAAAGGCTGCAAAACAGGCTCAGGCCGAAAAGGCTGCCGCTGACAAGGCTGCTGCCGAGGCTCAGAAGGAGGCCGACAAAGCTGCTGCTATCGCCAATGCAAAGGCTCAGGCTGAGGCTGCAAAGGCTCAGGCCGAGGCCGATAAAGCCGCTGCCGAGGCGCAGAAGGAGGCTTACAAAGCTGCCGCAGAGGCTGAAAAGGCTGCAAAGCAGGCTCAGGCCGAAAAGGCTGCCGCTGACAAGGCCGCTGCAAAAGCTCAGGCCGAGGCCGACAAAGCTGCTGCTATCGCCGATGCAAAGGCTCAGGCTGAGGCTGCAAAGGCTCAGGCAGAGGCCGATAAAGCCGCTGCCGAGGCGCAGAAGGAGGCTTACAAAGCTGCCGCAGAGGCTGAAAAGGCTGAAAAGCAGGCTCAGGCCGAAAAGGCTGCCGCCGACAAAGTTGCCGCAGAGGCTGCCAAGAAGGCTCAGGCAGAGGCTGACAAAGCCGCTGCCGAGGCTCAGAAGGCTGCCGCCAAAGTTGCCGCAGAGGCCGAAAAGGCTGCAAAGCAGGCTGAGGCCGAAAAGGCTGCCGCCGACAAAGTTGCCGCAGAGGCTGCCAAGAAGGCTCAGGCAGAGGCTGACAAAGCCGCTGCCGAGGCGCAGAAAGCTGCCGACAAAGCCGCCAAGCAGGCCGAGGCCGACAAGGCTGCCGCCGACAAGGCCGCTGCAAAAGCTCAGGCAGAGGCCGACAAAGCTGCCGCAAAAGCCGCAAAAGCTGCCGGAAACAATTAGCCAAGTCCCGAAATAACGCAAATCAAAACATAAACATAAATAATTATGAACGTTTTCAGATCAATCATTGCAAAGGGAAAAGTGGCTGCGATGCTGCTTTTCGGGGCAGCCCTCCTGACAACCACCGGTTGCAGGGAAGAGGATCCTCCTATGATTTCTGCCAATCCCGAGAATATCCAGATTGGTATCGAGGCGCAAAGCATCCTGGTGCAGGTGCGCTCCAATGTGCATTGGACAGCCGCTGTTACTCAGGGCAACACGTGGTGCGCTCTGTCGCAGTCGCAGGGCTACGGCACGGAGAGCATCTACATCAACGTGCTGGAGTACAATGACGGCGCTACTCCGCGAGTGGCCATCATTCAGCTCAATACAACGGGCGCCAATCAGGCTTCGGCCCAGATAATGGTGGTTCAGAGCGCCGACAACTCGACCCTGATGATCTCACCGTCGGCTGTCGAGATCGACAAGGCGGCTCAGACCGTAGGCCTGGCCATCGCCTCGAACGACGACTGGATCATCTCTGCCGACAAACCGAGCCTGGTGACCATCAATCCGACCAGTGGCAATGGCAATGCTACCATAGACATTGACGTGCTGGAGAACAACGACCATGACAACCGCGTGATCACGCTGACCGTTACCGCCGGCCAGGGCTCGCGCACCGTACAGAAGACGGCGACCATCACCCAGAAAGGCGTGGGCGCTCCGACGCTGTTCCTCTCCGAAACTTCGCTGTCCTTCCCGGCCATTGGGATCAATCCCGGCGATTTGACAGCCAACATTGTCGCCGTCACCAACATCGCAGGCCCGCTGCAGGCAAGTTCCGACTTTGCATGGTGCACGCCTACAGTAGATCCGGCGACGAACATCATCACTGTTGCCGTCTCTCAGAACGACGACAATGCCCCGCGCTACGCCATCGTTACGGTTATCGGCAACGTGAACGGCACGGCTGTCTCCTCACAGATCCGCGTAACGCAGGCCGGTGTGGGCTCTCCCATCATCACCCTGCTGACCAGCAGCGTTCAGGTCGATCACGCTGCTCAGAACGCCAGCGCAAGCTTCGTCAAGACCAACTCCGGCATTACCGTTGCGGCTGCAGGCTATCCGTCGTGGATAAGTAACGTTCAGATAGCTTCGTCTCCGGGCAGCATTGTGGGCACGGTAACGTTCGATGTCAGCGAAAATGTAGAAATGGCTATGCGTCAGGGCGTTATCAGCCTTGTGGCTTCGCTCGGCAGCGAGAGTATCGCCTATCCGATCAACGTCCTCCAGAGCGGCGTGGGAGCAATTCAGCTCACCCTCATTCCCACCGTCGTCAATGCAGTGGCAGGCGGCGAGCCGATCGCAGTTACCGGCTTCGTCAGCGAACCGACCGCCACAGTGGAGGCGATCGTAGCGAACGGTCCGTCGAGCATGATCAGCGGCGGTCTGAGCACCTCCTCGCCGACCGGCATCACGGTCGATCCCACAACCGGCTCGCTTGTGATCCCGTTCAACGTGGATCCCAATCCCGATTACGGCACCCGCACCGCAACGATCGTTGTAACGGCATCTAAGGGCTCTCAGGTGGTTATGTCCACGATCTCGGTGATTCAGGCCGGCATCGGTGCGCCTAATATCATAGTGGTATCGGACGCTATCACCATTCCTCAGGCAGGTGCCTCCGCAGGCGCCAACTATGGCACCCAGATTCTCGGCGCAACGGCGGCCACCTCGTTCAACATAGTGACTGTGAATGGCTTTACTGCCGTTCCGCTGAATTCGCCGGTCGACTTCATTGCGATTTCCAAGCCGACGGCCAACAACACTACTGCCGCCATCACCCAGCAGATCACCATGGTGGCCTCGCAGGGCGGTGCAACGCAGGCTTTCGTGCTGACCATCACCCAGCCGGGTCTCGGCTCGCCGAAGCTCACCATCCCGACGACCAGCTTCACCTATCCGGCGGCAGGTTTGACCACCACCGACATTGTGGTCATCCCCGACGGCGCAACCGCCTATTCCGTGGTTGCCAAGCCGGCATGGATCAGCGCAGCCATTGTTAACCCCAACACGCTGACCATCACCGTCGACCCGAACACTACGAGCAGCACTCTTTACGGCACGATCACCCTGCTGGCCGACAACGGCTCGGGCGCTCCCGTGGTATACACCATCGGCGTAACACAGGAGGGCGTGGCCGGTCCGAACCTCTCGCTGGCCGCTACCGATATATATGTAACCGCCAACCAGACCTCGGTGTCGATACCCATCATCGGCGACCTTGCGGGCGTTACCTCCACGACCTACGTTCCCAACGGCTGGATAACCAGCGCGGTGGAGACCTCCGGCTCGCTGGATATAACTCTCCAGGCCAATCTCGTCTCGGATACCCGTTCGCAGGAGGTGAGCCTGATCGCCACCCGCGCAGGACAGTCCCAGACCCTCAAGGTTAAGATCACCCAGGCCGGCGTGGGCACGCCCAATGTCGTTCCCGGCGCCACGGCTCTGCAATTCGGCCCCGTTGGCGAGACCGGCATCAACGTCTACCTGATGAACGAGGGTGCAACGGCTGCCGACCACGCCGCCGTGACCATCAAGTCCAAGCCGTCTTGGGTAAGCAATGAGTCCATATCCGCTGACAACGACCTGCTCACCTTCGATGTGGCCAACAACAACACCACCCAGACACGCTCGGGCGTCATCGTCCTCGAGGCTACGAAGGGCGGCAAGAAGGCCATGATCTCGATCACCGTAACGCAGGCTGCTCTTGCTCCGCTGAACGCTTCGCTCTCCACTTACAGCATCACCGTGGGCGCTGCGGCAACAACTGGCCTCGATCAGACCAATGTGCTCATCATGAACCTCGGAACAGGAGTTGTTACACCCACGATCCACAGTTCCAACGCATGGCTGAGCGGTGCAGTGTCAGGTAACGAGCTGAGTGTTACCGTAACGAGCAACAACTACGGCATATCGCGCACCGGTGTTCTCACCCTCGAGATCATCGACAGCGTAACGAGCGAGGTGCAGTACCTGACGCTGGTTGTCAACCAGGCCGATCAGAACACGATCGTCATAGGCGACCTGCTGCTGTCGACCGCCGGGGTCACCATCCCCATAGCCGGAACGGCCCAGAGCGTAGGGCTGCTCAACTATGTGGCTGCCGACTATCTCTCCATCAACGCGAGTACCTCGGCCAGCTGGATCACCGTAACGCCTCAGACAGGCATTACCGCCCCGTTCGACATCAGCGCCACCGCCAACACCGGCATAGAGAGGACCGGCACCGTATCGGTTCTGGTAACCAAGAGCAACGGCCAGCAGCAGACCATCACCGTCGGTGTAACGCAGGAAGGCGTGGCTCCCGTGGCCGACCTCGTGCCGGCAGCCTTGGGCGTGAACTTCGTCGCCACGTCGGCTTCGCCGATTTCCGTAGCCCTTAACACCTACAATCCTGCCGACTATCCCTCCATCCTGACCAGCATCTCGGCAGGCTGGATCACCGCCAATTTCAACAACGGTGCCATAGAGATCAGCGCCACCGACAACACCGCGCCCGCTTCCCGTTCGGGCAGTGTTACGGTGACGGTCTCCAAAGGCGACGGTACGACCCAGACTATCACCATCAGCGTAACGCAGGTGGGTGTGGCTCCCATACCCGACATCGTGCCGCAGAGCACCAGCGTGAACCTCGTGGCAGAGGCAGGCAGTGCGACCGCAAACTATATTCCGGTAGCGGCCTATCCGTTCGATGCGACTCTGTATAACAGTTTCAGTGTAACCCCTTCGCAGTCGTGGATTTACGCACAGCCGGGCACGGGCAACACCATGCTGATCATCTGGGCCGACGCCAACACCCTGGTCACGCCGCGCTCCGGCTTCATCACGCTGGATATAGGCAAAACCGACGGCACAACCCAGACTGTCATCGCCAACGTGACGCAGGCAGGTGCAACGCCGATACCCGACGTGATCATTCCCGTTGCAGGCGTAACACTGACCGACAGCGGCGCAGGTCTCACGCAGGTCTTTAACTTCAATATCGACCTGACCCAGATCTCCTCTATCGACATCACGAGGGGCGACACCTGGTTTACTGCTACCGGCACCGGCGGTGCGTCGGACTACCAAGTGGACATTACGGCCACCGACAACACCTCGGCATCGCCGCGCTCGAGCTATGTCGACCTGATAATCGCCAAGGCCAACGGCACGACGCAGACCGCAAGGATAACCGTCAAACAGTTGGGCAACGTACCCACAGTTCCTCCGACGCCGCTGGCCGACCTTGTGCCCGACTACACCGGCGTGAACCTTCCCGAGACAACGGCAACCGCTGCCAACGTAACGCTGCAAGGCTTTACCAGCGCTGCCGACTATACGGTCGCGGTGACGAACTCTGCATCGTGGATCACCGTCGACGCAAATTCCGCCCCTGGAACGGTAGCGATCAACTCCACGTCCAACAATCTCGCCGCCACTTCGCGCACGGGCAACGTTAAGCTCACCATCAGCAAGGCTACGGGCGGAACTCAGACGATCGTGATCGACGTCGTTCAGGAGGGCACCGTACCCACTGTCGTGGGCGTAACACCCGACCTTGTGCCGCCGGTAAACGGCGTCAATCTGAATGATGCCGGTAACCCCGTAGTGATCAACATGACCAACAGTTTCGATCCTGCGCTGTACACCAATCTCCAGATCACATCGGGTGCGTGGTTCACCGTTGACAACACATCGGTGCCTCCCACTTCTTACTCGTTGACCGTTTCCGCCGACGCCAACACATCGATCTCGTCGCGTACCGGCACGTTTACACTGACGGTCACCAAGGTCGACGGCTCGACGCAGATCATCAACGGAACAGTTACGCAGGCAGGTGCAGCTCCCGTAGCGCCTTCCACCCCGATACCCGACTTGATCATTCCTGTTGCGGGCGTAACACTGACCGACAGCGGCTCAGGTCTCACGCAGGTCTTTAACTTCACTATCGACCTGGCCCAGATCTCCTCTATCGACATCACGAGGGGCGACACCTGGTTTAATGCTACCGGCACCGGCGGTGGGTCGAGCTACCAAGTGGACATTACGGCCACCGACAACACCTCGGCATCGTCGCGCTCGAGCTATGTCGACCTGATAATTGCCAAGGCTGACGGCACGACGCAGACCGCAAGGATAACCGTTACGCAGGCAGGTGCAACGCCGGCAGTTCCGACAGCCGACCTCGTGTCGGCATCCTCGGGCGTGAACTTCATCGCCACGTCGGCTCTGCAGGCTACCGTAGCCCTTAACACCTACACCAGCACTGCCGACTATCCCTCCATCATAACCACCGCCTCGGCAGGCTGGATCACCGCCGCCTTCAACGCCGGTGTGATAGAGATCGACGCCGCCGACAACACTTCAACCGCGTCGCGTACAGGCACCGTAACCGTTCGCGTAAACAAATCCGTTGGAGCGCAGCAGGTGATCACCATCAACGTTACGCAGGCAGGCGCAACGCCTCAGACCATCGCCAACCTCGTGCCCGACTACTCGGGGGTAATGATTGCCAATACTCCGGCGGGCGATGTAGCCGTAACTTTGCAGGGATATACCAGCGCGACCGATTATCCGTCGATCGTGAAATCTATCTCCGCGCCCTGGATCACCGCTACGATTAACGCCGGCACGGTTGGCATCAACGCCAACAGCGTAAACAGCACTTCGTCGACCCGCACCGGTACCGTTACGCTGATCGTCAACAAGAGCAACGGCACGACGCAAAACATCGTGATCAACGTCGAGCAAGAGTAATCTGCCGACTCTCGTCTGCGCGGAGTTGTTCCGTGGCAGACCGGAGATACCAAAAGAGCCCCCGACCGGAATGGTCGGGGGCTCTTTTTTGTCGGCAGACGCAAAAAACTCCCACCGAAGCGGGAATCCTTCGGCATATAACCTTTGTGTGGCTTTCGTGGATAAAATAACGTGAATCTTGTGAATTGACGGTTGAAATTTATGTTTGATTGTCAATGTCTTATCGCGCCATCAATTTTTTATGTCATGCGCCCTGAACCAAACTCTTTTCATGTTACCCCGAGCGAAGTCGAAGGGTCTCGGCAAGACTATGTGTGAGATGCTTCGACTGTGCTCAGCATGACATGCGGGGTAGAGATGATCGCCTCCGGCTTACTCGCGCTACCTTAAGCATAGTCCGCAAGCGGCCTCTGCCCTCGCTCGCAGCGTCGGGAAGACTTCGCTCAGCATGACAAAGAAAGAACTGCGCTCCATGTCACCCTGAGCGGAGCATAAGCGCAGTCGAAGGGTCTCGGCAATGCTGCATGAGATGCTTCGACTGTGCTCAGCATGACATGCGGGGTAGAGATGATCGCCTCCGGCTTACTCGCGCTACCTTAAGCATAGTCCGCAAGCGGCCTATGCCCTCGCTCGCAGCGTCGGGAAGACTTCGCTCAGCATGACATTTTGAGGTTCAACTACCAATTTGCCTAATATCAAATCAATTATAATTCACAAGATTCACGTTAAAATAATGGCTCAAGATAACTTTAGCGGATATTTTCTGAGGTTTACAGGCAAAACCGGGTGGATTTTCGTTTTGCGGCGGCGCGGTTGCGCCGCGACTTTTTGTTTGCCGGCACGACCGGAGCGCATCCTTATAGCCACTCCATCAAACCGGCGCTGCGCCATGCCGAGCGCCGGTTCTTGAGATTTTTACACCCCACCATCACCTTCCTTAAACAAAAAAGCGCACAAGACCCTGCAAAAACTGTGAGGTTTTGTTAATTTTGTCTCAGGTTTTCGGCCCCACATCGGGACCGGCAGTGTATGTCAATCAATTGCAGTCGAATGGATCATTTTTTCATCATCGTTCTCGTTTTTTTGGGCCTGCTGGCCGTGTTCGATCTCTTTGTGGGCGTGAGCAACGACGCCGTGAATTTTCTCAACTCGGCGATCGGCTCGCGCGTGGCGTCGTTCAGGGTGGTCATGATGGTGGCCAGCCTCGGCGTGCTGATCGGGGCCACATTCTCCAGCGGCATGATGGAGATCGCCCGAAGCGGCGTATTCCATCCCGAGATGTTCTCCTTCAGGGAGATAATGATAATCTTCTTCGGGGTGATGATCACCGACGTGCTGCTGCTCGACATCTTCAACTCGCTGGGCCTGCCGACCTCGACCACCGTCTCGATAGTTTTCGAGCTGTTGGGAGGCGCAGTCGCGGCGGCGGCCTACAAACTGTGGAACTCGAACGCGGCGGGTCATGTGAGCGACTATATCAACAACGAGAAGGCGCTGGCCATCATTTCGGGCATTCTGATCTCGGTGGTGGTGGCGTTCATCGCCGGACTGGTGATCCAATATCTCTGCCGCCTGATCTTTACGTTCCGCTATCAGAAGACCTATAAATACTGGGGGGCCGTCTTCGGCGGGATAGCCCTGACGGCCATCATCTACTTTCTGGTGATGAAGGGCGCCAAGGGTTCGTCGTTCATGCGGCCCGAGTATGTGGCATGGATCGAGCAACACACTCTGTCGATACTGTTTTATACGTTCCTGTCGCTGACCGCGCTGTTCGAGCTGCTGATCTACCTTTTCAAGGCCAACATCCTGAAGGTGGTGATTCTGGCCGGAACGTTCGCGCTGGCTTTCGCCTTCGCAGGCAATGACCTGGTCAACTTCGTCGGCGTGCCCATAGCCGCCCTGGACAGCTATATGAACTTCACATCCAGCGGGGGCGGCAATTCCGATCTGTTCATGATGGAGGGGCTGCGCAAGTCTATTCCAACCCCAACGGGGTTGTTGCTGCTGGCGGGGGCGATAATGGTCTTCACGCTGTGGGTGTCTAAAAAGGCGCGGCGCGTCATCGAGACCTCCATCAATCTGAGCAGCAGCAGTCGCGGAGCCAAAGAACAGTTCGGCTCGTCGCTCTTCGGCCGTACGATCGTTCGGGGGTCGATCAAGTTCGGCAAGGCGATGCACCAGATACTCCCCGGCTCGCTGTTCGGTTTTCTCGACCGGCGCATGGAGATCCCGCCCCACAAAAAGGGCGAGGTCGTGTTGCCGTTCGACCACATACGCGCGTCGATCAATCTGGTGGTTTCGGCCATACTGATCGCCTTGGCCACCTCGCTCAAACTGCCGCTGTCGACCACCTACGTAACGTTCATGGTGGCGATGGGTTCGTCGCTGGCCGACGGAGCGTGGGACCGCGAGAGCGCCGTCTACCGCGTCTCGGGTGTGATGACGGTCATCGGCGGGTGGTTCACCACTGCGCTGTGCGCCTTCACGCTCTGTCTGGCGGTTACCATGTTGATACTCTGGGGCGGCAACTGGGCGGCCATAGCGCTGATGGCGCTTGTTACGCTGGTGGTGGTCAAGTCGAACCTGCTGCCCGGCAAGAAAAACGCCACAAAGGAGGAGTTCGGCGACGCGGTGGACAAGGTGGCGATATGCAGCAATGTCAATTCGGCCGTCTCGAGCTATCACAAAGCCATCATCGCCCTCTACGAGAAGACGCTCAACGATTTCGAGAGCGAAAACCGCCGTCAGCTGCGCAAGGACAAAAGCGAGGCGCTCGGCCTGTATGAAGAGGTAACACGGCGGCGGGCCGAATATTACCGTCTGGCCATAAACGGCAGCGCCGATCCCGACAACAAGGTCGAACGGGATGCCCGCCACTACTACTATCGCGTGTTCACCAATCTGAAAGAGATATGCCACAGCCTGCGGGGGGTGGTCGGCACGACTCACAACCATGTCGACAACAATCACCACGTCTTCGAGGGGCAGCTCAGAGAGAATCTGTTCGCGATGATCGACGATCTGAAATCGCTGCGCCGATTTATCAACGAGTTCGTTACGGACCCCTCGAACGACGACACCCGCCTGACCGAACGCGCCCAGCAGAGCATCGACCGCATCAACGACATGCAGCTGCAACTGCTCTCGAACATCGACAGCGAACAACTCTCGCTGCGGCGTAGCGAGCTGTATCTCAATTTTTTGCTATTCTCGCGCGACATAGTCAATCGATTCATGCTCATAGCTCTGCTTCAACACGAGCTAAACGAAAAATGCGGCCTCACGCCGGAAAAGACGGATTAAGTTCGGGTCTTGTTTCAATGCACAACACGCACCATTCACCTTAAAACCAACCACTGAGATGGAATTTACTGCCGAAATGATTGCCGGGTTTCTCGGCGGGGATATTGTCGGGGACAAGGATGTCCGGGTCAATACGTTTGCCAAGATCGAAGAGGGTATTCCGGGCGCGCTCTCTTTTCTGTCGAACCTCAAGTACGAACAATATCTCTATCGGACGCTCTCGTCGGTGGTGATCGTCAACCGCGATTTCAAGCCGGCGAATCCCGTGACGGCGACGATGATCAGGGTGGACGATGCCTACGGCAGTTTTGCCAAACTGCTGGAGCTCTACAACGCCAGCCGGCAGCGCAAGAGCGGCGTCAGCAAGAAGGCCTCGGTGAGCGAGTCGGCCCGTATGGGCGGCGACTGTTATGTGGGCGATTTTGCGGTGGTGGACGACAACGCCCGGGTTGGCGACCGTTGCTCGATCTATCCGCAGGTCTATGTGGGTGAGAATGTTATCCTGGGCGACAATGTTACCCTCTACCCCGGAGTGAAGATCTACGAGGGTTGCAAGCTGGGCAACAATGTTGTGATCCATGCCGGTACGGTCATCGGCAGCGACGGGTTCGGTTTCGCGCCCAACGAGCGGGGCGAGTACGACAAAATCCCCCAGATCGGCATCGTGATCATCGAGGACAACGTGGAGATCGGGGCCAACACCTGCGTCGACCGTGCGACGATGGGCGCCACGGTCATCAAACGCGGGGTGAAGCTCGACAACCTGATCCAGATCGCCCACAACGTGGTCATCGGCGAGAACACCGTCTCGGCGGCGCAACTGGGCGTGGCCGGCTCGACCAAGATCGGCTCGGGGTGCATGATCGGCGGACAGGTGGGCTTCGTGGGGCACCTGCACATCGGCGACAATGTCCAGGTAGCCTCCAAGTCGGGCGTACTCGCCAATGTCTCGGACAGAGAGATGGTGATGGGTTTTCCGGCTTTCAGGGCGGGCGATTTCAAACGCTCGTTCGCCATGTTCAAAAGCCTGCCCAAGCTGGCCAACTCGATCTACTCTCTCGAAAAGCAGGTCGCCAAACTCGAAGACAAGTAAAGCCCGCTTTCACAGTTACGAGCAGCGGCGGGGGTGATGAGGAATATCAAGGTGTTTTTTCTTGATCCCGGCGTTGGCAACCGCATCTGAAATCAGGGCGTACGGGTGTGGGGCAGCCCGAGCGGTTGACTCTATGTGACGGACAAAACGGCCAATAATGCGACTTGCGAGTTGGGATTTTCCATGTCCCCCTGAGCCTGTCGAAGGGTCTCGGACTTTACTGTTAGATCAGTTATCCCGAGATGCTTCGCTTCGCTCGGCATGACACGGTAAATTTCAACTCTTAATTCGCATAAAGGAGGCCAATGACAGCAATTTACGGCGCCGGGGCTCTGCTGCTCACCGCCAAACAGGTGATCATCAATGCCGAAACAAAAAATGATTTTGTAATAATTATTATATTTTACGAGACTCTTCAGAAAAGTGCATGAAGGCGAAAAATAGGGCGCAAAATGATAAAGGCCAAGGGAATACATAAGAGTTACGGCTCGTTGGAGGTGCTCAGGGGGGTCGATCTGGAGGTTCGGCAGGGAGAGGTCGTGTCGGTTGTAGGCGCCAGCGGGGCGGGCAAGACGACGCTGTTGCAGATACTCGGCACTTTGTCGCGCCCCAACAGCGGAACGGTGGAGATCGCCGGCCAACGGATCGATGGCATGAGCGACAACGCACTGAGCGACTTTCGCAACCGCAACCTGGGGTTCGTGTTTCAATTCCACCACCTGCTGCCCGAATTTACCGCTTTTGAGAATGTTTGTCTGCCGGGATACATCTCGCACAGGCCGCGTCGCCAGGTCGAGCAGCGTGCCGAAGAACTGATGGAGCTGCTGGCAATGAGCCACAGGATCAACCACAAACCGTCGGAACTTTCGGGTGGAGAGCAGCAACGGGTGGCCATAGCGCGGGCTCTGATCAACACCCCGTCGGTGGTGCTCGCCGACGAGCCGTCGGGCAACCTCGACAGCCACAATCGCCAGGAGATACACCGCCTGTTCTTCGAGTTGCGCGACAAATTGGGCCAAACATTTGTCATCGTAACTCATGACGAACAAATGGCATCGATGGCCGACCGTGTCGTTCAGATGTCCGACGGATTGATCCTGTGAAAAGGGTCGAGCAAAACAACCATAAATCGCCACGCTTTTTGTACCATATATGACGCATGAAGAACTGCGAGAGACGCTCGAGACGCTCTGCGAACGATACAATAACGCCGATTTTATTGCGGACGATCCGATCGGTATCCCGCATCGCTATAGCCGTCAGGAGGATATAGAGATCAGCGGATTCCTCTCGGCCACGATCGCCTGGGGCAATCGCAAGGCGATCGTGCGCAGCTGCGGCAGGATGATGGAGCATCTCGACCACGCTCCGTTCGATTTTGTTGTCGGGGCGTCGGAGCGGGAGCTGGCCCATCTGGCCAGCTATGTTCACCGCACGTTCAACGGTGGCGACCTGATGGCATTCGTCTTGTCGCTCAGACAGATCGCAGCCAGATATGGGTCGCTCGGCGGGTGGTTTCAGACGGCATGGCGGCAGAGCGGCGACATGCGGCGGGTGCTGTCGATGTTCAGGCGCGAGTTTTTCGATCTGGAGCATCCCGCAAGGGCCGAAAAACACCTCTCGTCGATCGACAAAGGCGCTGCATGCAAGCGACTTAACATGTTTCTGCGCTGGATGGTGCGCCGCGACGATCGCGGGGTCGACTTCGGGTTGTGGCGCGACATACCGATGTCGGCGCTCTACCTCCCGCTGGATGTGCACAGCGGCAACACGGGGCGTGAACTGGGGTTGCTGACGCGCCGACAGAACGACTGGAAGGCTGTCGAGGAGATCACCGAAGCGCTGCGCAGCTTCGACCCCACGGACCCGGTGCGCTATGACTTCGCCCTGTTCGGAGTGGGGATCAACAAGGGATAGCAGGCTGATTTTTATGTAATATATATTACTTTTTTGCCGATGGGCGTCGCCTGAGGTCGATATGTTTACATTCAAGCAATTTCACGTAGAAGACGATCGCTGTGCCATGAAGGTGGGCACCGACGGGGTTCTTCTGGGGGCGTGGTTCGATATTGAGATGGATGTGCCTGGAGAGGAAGAGCCTGATCCTCAAGTGCGGCCTCATCGCATCCTCGACATAGGGACGGGCTGCGGATTGATCGCTCTGATGGCAGCTCAGCGTGTGGCGGCGGGGCAAGCGGCTAACACAGATGCTGTTGTCGCTCTGCCTGCAGTACATGTTGACGCGATAGACATCGATCGGGGGTGCATCGCCGATGCGCAGGTCAATGTGAGCAAATCTCCGTGGGGCGATGCCATAACGTTGTGGCACAAATCTCTGGATGAATTTGCACAGATCGCGCCGCGGGCAGCATACGACCGCATAGTCTCCAATCCTCCCTACTTTTCCAACTCGCTGTTGCCGCCCGATCGGGGCCGGGCGACGGCGCGGCACACGTTTTCGCTCTCCCTCACACAACTTGTCAGCAAGGCCGCCGGTTTGCTCAAGAGCGGGGGACTGTTGTCGGCGATACTCCCAGTATCTGAAACAGAGCAGTTTATGGCCGCGTGCATCTCGGCAGGGCTCTGCCTGCATCGTATGGTCGAGGTGCGTCCCTTCGCCGGGGCGTCGCCCAAAAGAGCGTTGCTCGAGGCAGGGTTCGCCCCCAGGGAACCACAGCGCGGCACGCTGACAATTCACGAAGCCAACCACGAAGAGTACACCGCCGAATACCGCTCGCTGACCAAAGAGTTCTATCTCAAGTTCTAAAGGCCTGTTGGCTTTATTTTCGTTGTGCGGTTAAAGGTTGGTTTAAAATAGTCAAATCAAAGCCAAGACAGCTTGTTCAGAAAGTGCGAAGCCAAGCCGCCATTGGCGGGCAAAGGAACGCCCGCCTTTCTCCTCGTCGCTCGGCATAGTTGCGAGTAAACTCGCCTCTGCGCTCACTCCTTCGTCGATTCGCACCTCGGCAGAGTTTTCGAGCGAGCTCGACTCTGCCCTCGGTTTGTCGATTGGCTCTTTTTCTAAAAAAGAGCCGCCCCGCGCGCAATGGCCTCAAAAGACTTTTGACAACGGACAGACTTAAGGTCAAAGCAGGAAGGCTACCTGTCTTTCGACTCCCCGCCCGCCCCCCCCCCAGCGGC
>BNXD01000036.1 GCA_025999315.1 Bacteroidia bacterium
TAGAACACCGCTATGCGCCTTGTCGGAGGCGCAAAAATCGTCGAAAATCGACGACAAACCGAGCGCAGAGTCGAGCTTGCTCGAAAACTCTGCCGAGGTGCGAATCGACGAAGAAGTGAGCGCAGAGGCGAGTTTACTCGCAACTCTGCCGAGCGACGAGGAGAAGGGCGGGCGTCCCTTTGCCCGCCAACAGCAGGAGAAAGGCGAAGCCAACGAGGACATAATCTTTTTCGCGAATAAAATTTAAACAGTTTCTGAATGTCTATTGAATTCCGTTGCGTGCGGGGCACAGCGAGACAAATTTACTTTTTGCAAGAAAAACCAACGTTCTCAATTGTACGAGCGTCTATGAAAGCTAAAAACATAATAACGGTGGCGCTGACGGTGGTCGTCGCTCTGGCGGGGTGCCGGCCGTTCGAGTCGGACGATCCGCTGCTGGCGCGGGTGGGAGATCACCAACTTCATCTGTCGGATGTAACGAACATTTTCTCTCAGGAACTGACACGGGAGGACAGCGTCAAACTGCTCGAGTCGTATGTCGATGTCTGGGTGCGTTCGCGGTTGAAGGTCGACGAGGCTGAGAACCGTTTCCGCAGCGACGAGGAGGACATCGAGAACAAGGTGCAGGAGTATCGCAACTCGCTGCTCACCTACAAGCTCGACCAATATTACGTCGGGCGGTTCCTCGACACGACGGTTACCTCGGGGCAGATCGCCGACTATTACAACGCTCACAAAGCCGACCTGACTATGGGCGCTCCGATCGTTAAGGGCGTCATCGTACGCCTGAGCTCGGAGTACCGCGGACGCGACAAACTGCGTTCGCTGATGATGGCGGGCGCCGGCGAGAGCCACCGGGACTTTGTCGACATCTGCCTGAAGAACAACTTTCAGGTCGACGAGTGGCGAGGGTGGATCGATGCGTCCGAGTTCATCTCGCATATCGACGTGCCGCAGAAGATCGCCGCCGACAAGTTGCTGCCCACCCGCTCGCTGCAGGAGTACGCCTCGGGCCGGGAACTCTACTATGTGATGATCTATGACCATCGCATGGGCGGCGAGGTGATGCCGCTGGACATGCCGCTCACACAGAGCATGATACGCACGGTGCTGCTCAACGTCCGGCGCAGCGATGTGATCCGCAACTGCGAGGACACGCTGATGATGCGGGCCTCGGCGCACAAACGCATAAAGATAAATGTTAAAGATATAAAATGAAAATGAAAATTTTTGCCGCACTGCTCTTTGCGGTGGCTCTGGCCGCCGGAGAGGCCAGCGGACAGATGGTCGTGGCCGACAAGGTGGCGGCAGTGGTGGGCGGTTCGGCCATCCTCTACTCAGACATGGATGAGATGAGCCGTATGATCCTGCAGGAGAGGCGCGAGAAGGGCTATACGCTCGACCGCGACCCAAAGATCGAGGCGCTCGAGGCGTTGATGCTTCAGAAACTGCTCTACAATCAGGCGCTGGTCGACTCGATCAATATCTCGACCGACGACATCCAGGGTCAGGTCGACGCCTCGCTGCAACAGATGGTCAAGGCGCGCGGTTCGATGGCGGCGCTGGAGGCCTATTACCACAAACCGCTCTACTCGATCCGCGAGGATATAGCCCAACAGATCGAGGAGGCGCGTTATGCCCAGCGGATGGAGGACGAGATACGCTCGAAGGTGCGCATCACCCCCGGCGAGGTGGAAAAATACTTCAAACGTATCCCCAAGGACAGCCTGCCGCTGGTGCCCGAACAATATTCCTATGCCCAGATCACCAAATTTCCCCCGTCGACGGCCGAGGCCAAACAGCGCGTCAAGGAGCGTCTGCTGGAGCTTCGCGAGCGCATCCTGGGGGGGACCAAGTTCGAGTTGCTGGCGCGCATGTACTCGGCCGACGGCAGCGCCATACGCGGCGGCGAGATGGACCCCACACCCAAGGAGGGTTTTGTCAAACCCTTCTCGGACGCGATGGTCAAGCTCAAACCGGGTCAAATATCGGAGGTGGTGGAGACCGAGTTCGGTTTTCACATCATCCAGATGATCGACAAGGATGGCAACCTCTACCGGGTGCGGCACATACTGATGCGTCCCATGTTCACCGACAGCGAGATCACCCAGACCACCGAGTTGCTCGACAGCGTGGCCCGGCTGATCAGCGACCAGAAAATGACCTTCGCCGAGGCCGCCAAAGAGTTCTCGGACGACCCCTACTCCAAACTCAACGGCGGGGTGGTCAGCAACCACGACATGCTGGAGATGTACAACGCCTTCGACGCCAAGCTCACCACCACCCTCTTTTTGAAAGAGGATCTGCCCAAGGAGGATTATATGGTTTTGCGCGGGCTGCAGATCGACCAGGTTTCGGATTCGTTTCAGGCCCACGACCTGAGAGGCAACGTCATGGCCAAGGTGGTCAAGTTGTTGCGCATCATCCCCGCCCACAGCGCCACACTGAAGGAGGATTATGTCAAACTCGAGGAGGCGGCCCTGGAGGCCAAGTGCGACTTGGAATTTCAGAAGTGGCTCAAAAAGAAGATCGACGGCATGTACGTGCGCATCGAACCCGAATTTCGCAGCGACGACTTTCAGAACCGCGCGTGGCTGAAGTAGCTCACCCTGAAAGCACACATATGCAACAGAGTGAAGATAAAATATTGGAGGAGCTCACCGGGGGCGACTACCGGTGGGGCTTCACGAGCGACATTGCCACCGAGTTGATCCCCCGCGGACTGAGCGAGGAGGTCGTCCGGCTCATCTCGGCCAAAAAGCAGGAGCCGCAGTGGATGACCGATTACCGCCTTCGAGCCTTCGCCCACTGGCAGAAGATGGAGATGCCACACTGGGCGCATCTCGACATACCGGAGATCGATTTTCAGGACATTATATACTACGCCGCGCCGCGCACCACGCCGCGCCACGGCAGCATGGACCAGGTCGACCCGCAGTTGCTGGAGACCTTTGACAAGTTGGGTATCCCGCTCGAGGAGCGCATGGCGCTGGCCGGGGTGGCTGTCGACGCGGTGATGGATTCGGTGTCGGTCAAGACCACCTTCAAGGAGACGCTGGCCGAGGCGGGCATCGTCTTCTGTCCGATCAGCGAGGCGATCAGGGATTATCCCGACCTGGTGCGCAAGTATCTGGGCAGCGTCGTCCCCCCGACCGACAACTTTTTCGCCGCTCTCAACACCGCGGTCTTCTCGGACGGATCGTTCTGCTATATCCCTCGCGGAGTGCGTTGTCCGATGGAGTTGAGCACCTATTTCCGCATCAACGCCGCGGGCACCGGGCAGTTTGAACGCACGCTGATCGTCGCCGACGAGGGCTCCTGGGTGAGCTATCTGGAGGGCTGCACCGCCCCCAGCCGCGACGAGAACCAGTTGCACGCCGCCGTAGTGGAGATCGTCGTGATGAAGGACGCCGAGGTGAAGTACTCTACGGTGCAGAACTGGTATCCGGGCGACCGGCAGGGGCGCGGCGGGGTCTACAACTTCGTCACCAAGAGGGGGATATGCAAGGGCGACAATGCCCGCCTGTCGTGGACGCAGGTCGAGACCGGTTCGGCCGTCACGTGGAAATATCCCAGCTGCATCCTGGCGGGCGACAACTCCTCGGGCGAATTCTATTCGGTGGCCCTGACCAACAACTATCAGCAGGCCGACACGGGCACCAAGATGATCCACCTGGGGCGGGGCACCCGCAGCCGTATCGTCTCCAAAGGCATATCGGCCGGCCACAGCAACAACTCCTACCGGGGTCTGGTGCAGGTGGCGCGCCGTGCCGAAGGGGCCCGCAACTACTCGCAGTGCGACTCGCTGCTCATCGGCTCGAAATGCGGCGCCCACACCTTCCCGACGCTCGATGTGAACAACCCCTCGGCCATCGTCGAACACGAGGCAACCACCTCGCGCATAGGCGAAGAGCAGATAATGTACTGCAACCAGCGCGGCATATCGACCGAGGACGCCGTGGGAATGATCGTGGGCGGCTACGCTCGCGAAGTGCTCGGCAAACTGCCCATGGAGTTCGCCGTAGAGTCGCAAAAACTCCTGTCGCTCAGTCTGGAAGGCAGTATAGGATAGATTTTTGCGGGATTTTCTGTGATCTTTTGTGATCTTTACAAAAAGAACTAAGCGATATGCTTGAAATCAAAAATTTGCATGCGTCGGTGGACGGCAACGAGATATTGCGGGGTATCGACCTGACCATCAGGCGGGGCGAGGTGCACGCCATCATGGGGCCGAACGGTTCGGGCAAGAGTACCCTCGCGTCGGTGCTGGCCGGGAACCCACGCTTTGAGGTGAGCGAAGGGACGGCGACGTTCCTGGGGCGCAACCTGCTCGAAATGAGCATCGAGGAGAGGGCGCGAGCAGGGTTTTTCCTGGGATTTCAATATCCGGTGGAGATTCCGGGAGTGAGCATGGCCAACTTTATGAAGCTCGCCGTCAACGAGAAACGCAAATACAACGGTCTGGAGCCACTCGGCGCAGGTGAGTTTCTCAAGTTGATGCGCCAGCGGGCCGAATTTGTGGAGCTCGACCCGCGGATGACCTCGCGGGCGGTCAACGAGGGTTTCTCGGGGGGAGAGAAGAAAAAGAACGAGATATTTCAGATGGCGATGCTCGAACCCACTCTGGCTGTGCTGGATGAGACCGACAGCGGGCTGGACATCGACGCGCTGAGGGTGGTGGCGACCGGGGTAACGCGCCTGCATACGAGCGAGAACGCCACCATCGTCATCACCCACTATCAGAGACTGTTGGATTATATCGTTCCCGATTTTGTGCATGTGCTCTACCATGGGCGGATCATCCACTCGGGCGACCGCGAACTGGCCCTCCGGCTCGAGGAACAGGGCTATGACTGGCTGATCAAAAATGAGAAATAGCCCCCTCGCGGGGAGTGATGCGTCTGCAATATGTCTTTGGAACAGAAATATATAGAGCTCTACGCCACACATACCGGACAGATCTGCCGCGGTTTTGCCCCGCAGGTCAACGCCGGGCGGCGGGCGTTGCTCGACGACTTTCTCGCCAGCGGGGCGCCCGACAGCAAGGGCGAGAAGTACCGCTACAGCGACATGCGGCGCATCTATGGTCGCGATCTGTCGCTGCCCTCCATCGAGGCTCCGATCCCTGGGCGCGAGGGAGTTATGACGCTCGGCAACGGGGTTTTCGCCGACGGCGAGCCCCTTGTGGTGCGCGCCGACGGGGTGATCACGGGCAGCCTGCGGGCGGCATCGGTCGATTTTCCCGAATTTGTGCTCGGACGGCTTAACTCGGTGGCAACCAATCTCAGCGATGGCCTGACGGCGCTCAACGGGGCGATGATGCCCGACGGGATCTTTGTCTATGTGCCATGCGGCGTCGACGGGGGAACGATCGACGTCGAGTTGCTCTACGACACTGTACATGAGGACGATCTGGTCTTCTCGCGCATGCTTGTCGTGCTGGAGGAGGGGGCTGAGGCGAGGCTGCAGGCGCGTTATCGCGGGCGTGCAGGCAACCATCTGGTGGTCAATCATGTAACAGAGGCGATCTTGGGCCGGGGAGCGAAATTGCAAATGGGCGAGGCATACGATTTCGGCGAGGGCAACGATGCGTTCGCGGTTTCCTACAGCTCTGTGGCTGAGGATGGTACGCTCGACAGGGTCTTTGTCTCCATAGGCGGCGAGGCCGTGAGGCTCGGTTATCACTGCGATCTGGCGCACACGGGGGCGCAGAGTTCGCTCTACGGGCTGTTCATGGGAGCCGGGCGCGAGCGGATCGACATCTACTCGGAGGTCGATCACCTGGCGGGAGGTTGCAGCAGCTATCAGATGGTCAAGGGGGTAGCCGATGAGCAGAGCACGGGGGCCTTCACCGGCAGGATATACGTCGCGCCGGGCGCAGACGGCACTTCGGCCCTCCAGCAGAGCCGCAACATGACCCTCACGCCCACTTCGCGCATCGTCTCGGTCCCACAACTGGAGATCTACGCCCAGGATGTGCAGTGCAGCCACGGCGCGTCGGTGGGACAGCTCGACAGGGAGGCGATCTACTATATGCAGCAGCGCGGGATCGACGAGGTCGAGGCCAAAGCCTTGCAAATGAGCGGATTTGTCAACGACATAATAGACCGCTGCGGCGACGGCTCCTTCGTGGAGGAGATATGCAACATGGCCTCAGGCCGAATCAGAAGGGTCTGACATTTTTTTGGGGTGGGGCTGGGTTCGGGGGGGCGAGGCCGCATTGACAGAATAGATCAAACTAAGAAACTGTCTAATTTTATTCGCAAACAAAGATTATAATTTATGCGAATCGAGGGTTGAAGCATAATATGTCATGCTGAGCGAAGTCTTCCCGACGCTGCGAGCGAGGGCCGAGCCGCGAGGAGGAAGCCAAAGGCAACCATCTATACCTCTCCTGTCATGCTGAGCGAAGTCGAAGCATCTCATGCAGCATTGCCGAGACCCTTCGACTTCGCTCAGGGTGACATGAATAACTTGGTTCCGGGCGATATGAAAAGAGTTCCGCTCAGGGCGAGATAATGTAAAATTCAAGACCACAAACAGCATGGAGCGAAAAATCTACAGCTTGCCGCGCCTCAACAAGGGGATCATGGTGTTGACGCTTGCCACGTTGATGATCGCGGCGCTGGTGGCGGGGTTTGCTCTGGGGCGCAACCACATGGCATGGGCCGATGCGGACAACGATCTGAAAATGGTCATTTTGCCGCTGCTGGTGGCGTTGCCGCTCTTTTTGGCGCTCAAGCCGCTCTACATGCGCAGCTACCGGGCCGATCTGTCGGGCGGGCGGCTGAGGATCACCACCGGGCAGGGGCGCGAGATCTACGACGGGCCGCTGCAGAACGTGCATACGATCAGGGTTTCGGACGTGGGGCAGAACTATGTGCTGCGTGTGTGGGATCGCAACAGCGCTGCGATCATAACGGTAACCTGCAACATGTTGACCCCGGGCAAACGCACCGGGCAGGTCCGCGAGTTTGTCGCCGAGCTCATACGCCTGACCGGCGCAGAGAAGGGCGAGGCGATGGCCGTCGGCAAGTTCAGCGCACCGGCTGTCTACTATCACTCGACGATGCCCTGCCCGGGCGAGGAGGCGCGTCTGGCCCCCGAAGGGCTCAAACAGCAGCTTCGCAGCCGGAATCGCAAGGCGATAGCGGCTGTCGTTGTGGGTTTTGTGGCGGTGATGGCCGGATTGATATGGGTGGCGGCAGCCAGCAAGGGCGTCTACGAGATCGACGAGCTGGGGGTGGTAACGTTCCGGGGGCGGCCGGTGGAAGGCGCTGTGGCCAAAGAGTTTCGCAACCTGACCTACCTGACGGCCAAAGACAGCAGCCACGTCTACTTCCGCGGCAAGGTGCAGCCCGGGCTCGACGCCCGCACCATCCGGTCGCTCAACTCGTTTCTGCTCGCCGACAGGGGCGGCATCTACCGCGAACCGTCGTTCCCGGTCTTCTCGAGCGGCCTGAAGCGGCTCGAGGGGGTCGACTACACCTCGTTCCGCGCACTGGGAAACTCGCTTTTTGCAGACAGGGAGCATGTTTTCTATCTCGACGTCTTCGCCTCGAATCCGGTGGTGGCGGTGAGCGAAGAACCCCGGCCCGATCCGGCGACCACCGTCGAGGTCGGCGTTTACTTCTTCAAGGACAGCCGGCGGGTCTACTTCATGCCCACGGGTGGCGCACGACCGCGCTACTGCTCCGAGATCGACGCCCCGTCGTTCGAGCAGGTGAGCTGGCAGGTCTACAAGGATGGCGAGAGGGTCTACTTTGTTACCTTCGGCCTCACGCAGGAGGGGGGCAACCAGCAGGCGGGATACGACGTTCTGCGCGGGGCCGACGCTCCGACGTTCCACATGGTCGACCACAACGTGTTCGAGGATAAAAACACTGCATGGACCATCGAAAAAAGTACACGATAATGCTTGATGTAGAGACGATAAGAACCGATTTTCCGATCCTCTCGCGCGAGATTTACTCCCGTCCGCTGATCTACCTCGACAACGGAGCCACGGCACAGAAACCCCTGCGGGTGATCGAGCGCATAGACTCGCTGCACCGCAACCTCTACGGCAACATCCACCGCGGGGTGCACTACCTCAGCCAGGAGTGCACCACCCTCTATGAGCAGGCGCGCGAACGGGTGCGCAGCTTCATCGGGGCCGCCTCGCCCCAGGAGGTGATCTTCACCTCGGGGGCTACGGCATCGATCAATCTGGTGGCTTACAGTCTGGCGCAGATGGGGCTGGCACGGGACAGCACCTCGCCGATCGCGCTTTCGCCGGGTGACAATGTGGTGGCGACGCAGATGGAGCACCACTCCAATTTCGTCCCGTGGCAGATCGTCTGCCGCATGGTGGGGGCCGAGTTGCGCATGGCGCCTTTCGATGAGCGCGGGATGCTCGACATGGAGCGTCTCGAGGCGATGATCGACGGGCGCACGCGGCTGGTGGCCATTACTCAGGCCTCGAACGTCCTCGGCACACGGCCCGATCTGGAGCGGATCATCGCCATGGCTCACCGCCGCGGCGCGCTGGTGCTGGTCGACGGGTGTCAGGGGGTGGTGCACGGCGGAGTGGATGTGGCGGCGATGGATTGCGACTTCTACGCCTTCTCGGGCCACAAACTCTACGGCCCCACGGGGACAGGGGCGCTCTACGGCAAACGCGAACTGCTCGAACAGATGCCCCCGTTCATGGGCGGAGGTGATATGGTGGAGAGCGTCTCGCTCGAGAAGACCACCTGGGCCAACCTGCCGCTCAAGTTCGAGGCGGGCACTGCCAACTTCGTGGGAGCCATAGGGTTGGGCGAGGCGATCGAGTGGCTGGCACAGTTCGACCCCGTGGAGGTGGCCACCCACGAGCAGATGCTGCTCGAGCGCGCCACCGGAGGGCTGACGACCATCGAGGGGCTGACCATCTACGGGCACGATCTGCACAAATGCCCGATCGTGTCGTTCACCGTCGAGGGGGTGCACCACTACGACATCGGCATGGTGCTCGACAAGCTGGGCATCGCCGTCCGCACCGGGACCCACTGCGCCGAGCCCACCATGCTGGGCTGCCGCGTGGAGGGTATGTGCCGCGCCTCGATGGCCATTTACAACACGGCGGCCGAGGTGGACGCCCTGGTGAAGGGAGTGGCCCTGGCGGTGAATATGCTCAGGCAATGAGGACGTTGTCTGTGTGGGGATTGCATATGTCCGGGATCGGAATACAAAAACATTGAAGCTCGGCAGGAGCCATGCGCCCCGGATCGGTCGCGGGCCGCAAAACAAATATAAACCGATGATCTTATGCCGTTTATCGTACTCGAGGGGTTGGACGGGGCGGGCAAATCGACCCAGATAGCGATGTTGCGCGAGGAGGCGCAGCGGCGCGGTCATGTTACCCGTTATCTGCACTTTCCACGCTTCGACACGCCGCTGCTGGGCGAGCTGATCGCGCGTTTTCTGCGCGGCGACATGGGCAGTGTCGAGCAAGTCGATCCCTATCTGGTGGCGCTGATCTTCGCCTGCGACAGGGCTGATGCCGCCCCGGCGCTGCGCTCGTGGATCGAGGCGGGCGACACGGTGATCCTTGACCGTTATGTCTACTCCAACGTGGGCTATCAGTGCGCCAAACTGCCACCGGCAGAGCGTCCGGCCCTCAAAAGGTGGATCCTCGAGCTCGAATATGGCCGCAACGCATTGCCGCGCCCCGATCTGAATCTGTTTCTGGATGTTCCGTTCGAGTTTACGCGCCGAAAACTCACCGAAAATCGCCGGGGAGACGACCGCGGCTATCTGAACGGCTCGGACGATATTCACGAGGCGTCACTCGAGTTGCAGAGTGCGGTGCGGGAGGTCTATCTCGATGCCGCACAGAGCGATGGAACGCTGCATATCGTCGACTGCTCGGACGAGCATGGCCGCATGGCCACCCCCGAGGCCACCTTTGCCCGCATACTCTCGATCGCCGGACGGGTGTTGGACCGAGGCTGAGAGCATTTTCTTCGTCGGTCGACCGGCGATCAAATGGATGTTCGTCGCTCGGCCTGACCGATGTCGGGAAGAGTATTGCCAGAATTGCCCCCGACTTGAGATGCCGGATTGACTTTGAAAAAGGTATTGTCATTGCGACCCCGAACCGTCGGCGGCCCGGGCGTCAATCCTGCTTTTTGAGATTGACGTCAAGTTGGTTGAAGGGGAAGTTTATACCTTTGGCGGGCAGCGCATTATACATCGCCTCGTTGACGTCGAAATAGATATTCCAAAATTGGTCGGCGGACGCCCACGCTCTGACGACCAGTTTCACCGAGCTGTCGGCCAGCTCCAGCAGGGCCACCATGCGCTCCCTGTCGTGCATGATGCGTTTTTCGGCCTGCAAGATCTCCATGATGACCTGTTTGGCCAACTCGATGTCGTCGCCATAGGCGATCCCCACTTTCCATTCGATGCGACGGGCGTGCTCGCTGGTGTAGTTGTTGATCACGCCGGTCGAGATGGCGCCGTTGGGGATGAAGATCGTCTTGTTGTCGGGGGTGTTGACCACCGTGTTGAACAGCCGTATGTCTTTGACCGTGCCCGCCTGTCCCTGCGCCTCGATGTAGTCGCCTATGCGGTATGGCTTCAGTATGAGTATCATCACTCCGCCGGCAAAGTTCTGCAACGTTCCGCTCATGGCCATGCCGATGCCCAGACCGGCAGCGCCGAAAATGGCCACCAGCGAGGTGGTGTTGATGCCCAGCACGCCCACGATGATCAGTATCAGCATGGCCGACAGCAATCCCTGCACGATGCTCAGCACGAAACGCTGGAGGGTGACCTCGACTTTGTGGCGGGTCATGATGCGCCGTATAAACTTCTTGACTATGCGAATAGCCCACCGACCGGCGTAGTAGATCACCAGCACGAGAATGATCTTGAGCGAGGTCTCGATCACGAAGCTCGTAGCGCTCTTAAGCACGTTATCCAGCGACTGATTGGTGAAGTCGGTCAGTTTGGAGAGGCCGCGCTGGCGCGCTATGGCGCTGTCGGCAACCATCGAAAAATTCTTCTCGAGGGTTTTTGAAATATCATCCAGGACCATGGCAAATGTATATTAATGATTATTAACTTCCTGCAAAATATAGACTTCGGAGATAATTACCGAAAATGCCTCACGCTCGGCAGACTTGCATCCGGTGTTTTTGAGTGAGGGCATAATTATTCATCTGTCAATTAAATATTTTCTTCCCTTATTTTTTCCTTCCACTTTCACAATACCCATTTCCACAAATTTGGCAAGGTATTTTTTCACGCTTACATCTGATTTGTTTGTCAAAAGCTGAGCGCGATAGTTGGTTATTTCGCCATTCTTTCCCCGATAATATTTAATTTGTGGCTTTCCATACTCTAATACTTGCTTCTTCTAATTTCATTTTCAATAATTATGCAAAATCTTCATTAGAAGAACTATAACTTATGAACACTTTTATATTATTTGGATTCTCCATATGTCAATAATTTAATTACTTCAACATTTTTCTATTTTCCACGTCTTGCAAAACCTGCATTTGCTGAATGGCAATCCGATTGAGTTTTACCAATCTATCGCTTTGCGAAACGTTGTCGTTTATCAGAACGGCGTTAATGTTCTCCATATTCGAGAGACAAATTAACTCGTTAATTGTGGCATAGTCGCGTATATTGCCTTTCAAATCGGGATTTGCCTCACGCCATTGCTTTGCCGTAACGCCGAAAAGCGCCATATTCAGTACGTCTGCCTCATCGGCATAAATGTATGAAATTTGTTGTGGTGTAAGTTCAGACGGTATCAAGTTGTGCTTAATAGCATCTGTATGAATATGATAATTGATTTTTGCGAGTTCGCGCTTTGCCGACCAGCCTATTGCCTTTTGCTCTTCTTCTTTGAGGCGTTGAAACTCTTTGATAATGTAGATTTTAAATTCGGGACTAATCCATAATGCGAACTCAAAGGCTATATCTTTGTGCGCATAAGTTCCGCCGTAGCGACCTGTTTTTGCCTGCAAACAAATGATATTTGTTTTTTCCATCAATTCTTTTACGCTGACTCTAAAACTATTAAGTCCTGCATTGCTTTTAATTATGTCGAATTCGACATAATTAAAGTTTGGGTTATAAACCCGTTCCCATATCCCTATGTATTCAAGCGTATTGCGATTTCGCAACCAACTTGTTACAAAAAATTCTCCATCTTTTGCCTTAATCATATCTGATAATGAGATATAATCCTCATTGTCGATTTGCAAAACAGTTACTTCCGTACCTTTTACTGTTATTTTTGCCATATCTTGAATTATTTGTTTATTCTGTTTTTAGCAATTTCCAACTCCTCATCCGACAATCCTTTTTCGTCTGCCACCACTGCGGTTACTTGATCAGCAACACAATCCGACGCTGCCGCTAATTTTCCTCAAACAGTGACATCACTCAAACGACCGCATTACTCAAAACAGCAGCATCATTCAAACAGTATCACTCAAATGGCAGCATCACTCACCTGCCTGCTCGCTGGGCGAAACTCGCTGCAGGCCACGCTCGCGGGCCAGCTCGTCCATCAGGCGCACGGCCTGGTGATAGTCGTTCTCGATGCGGCCGTCGAGGATCGCATCCTTGATCAGGCTTTTGATCTCGCCCACCGTCGAGCAGGGAGGCAGTCCGTAGGTGGCCATGATCAGCTCGCCGGTAACGGGGGGTTGGAAGTTGCGGATGCGGTCCTTCTGCTCGATCTCGCGCAACTTGCGCTCCACCAGCTCGAAATTGCGCATGTAACGCTGCACTTTGGCGTCGATCGACGAGGTGATGTCGGCGCGGCACAGCAGCATCAGATCGTCGATGTCGTCGCCGGCATCGAACAGCAATCGCCTTACGGCCGAGTCGGTTACGTCCTCCTCGGAGAGGACTATCGGGCGCAGGTGCAGAAAGACCAGCTTGCGCACATACTTCATCGTCTCGTTCATGGGCAGTCGCAGACGGCGAAATATCGGCGCTACCATCTTCGAGCCGAGCGTCTCGTGGCCGTGAAAACTCCATCCAACCCGCGGATCGAACGCCCTGGTGGCCGGTTTGGCAATGTCGTGCAGCAGGGCGGCCCAGCGCAGCCACAGATCGTTGCTGACCAGGGCCACGTTGTCCAACACCTTGAGCGTATGTACAAAATTGTCCTTATGACCCTTGCCGCCGATGGTCTCCACCCCCTTCAGGGCCGCCAGCTCGGGGAATATCAACGGCAGCAACCCCGACACATCGAGCAGCTCGAAGCCCATAGACGGTTTGGGAGCCGCCACTATCTTGTTGATCTCTACGGTGATACGTTCCTGCGATACGATCGATATGCGGTGGGCGTTGCGTTCGATAGCCTCGAAAGTTTCGGGCAGAATGTCGAAGCCCAGCTGCGCCGCAAAACGCACGGCGCGCATCATACGCAGCGGGTCGTCCGAAAAGGTAACGTCCGGGTCGCCCGGCGTGCGCAGTATGCAACGCTCCAGGTCGCCCATGCCGTCGAAGGGGTCGATCAGCGTCCCGAAATCGCTCTCGCTGAGCGACCAGGCCATGGCGTTGATGGTGAAGTCGCGCCGCAACTGGTCGTCCTCGATGGTGCCCTCCTCGACGGCCGGTTTGCGCGAGTGGCTGCTGTAAGACTCTTTGCGCGCCCCGACGAACTCTATCTCCAGCTCTCCGGCGCGGACCATCGCCGTGCCGAAAGTCTTGAAAACCGAGACATTGGTATGCAGCATACGGCCCAGCTCGCGGGCCACCTCGATGCCGCTGCCCACCACCACCACATCGATGTCGGTCGAGGGCCGGTGGAGATACCAGTCTCGCACATAACCTCCCACGACAAAGGCTTTCACCCTCTTGCGAGCGGCGATCTGCCCTATGGCGGCGAATATGGGATCGGATAGCGGCATGAGTACAAAGGTACAAAGATTTTTTTGTCAGACCAGCGTCGCGCCATTAGAGTTTATATGGATTAAGATGATATGTGTATTTTGTTTCTGTTTTCGGATGGATTTTGCGCCTCCGACAAGGCGCATGGTGGGCCCCATGTAACGAGGAGGAGATGCAAAAGACGCCGGAAAGAGAGATGAAAGACACCTGTCATCTTAACCTATATAAACTCTATTGTTTTACCGAAGGAAACCGTTATCTTTGAGAATAATTTTAATTTTACAGAGTATGTTTCTTTGCAAGCAATCATGGCGGTGGTATGGGCCCAATGACCCTGTCAGTCTGTGGGATATACGTCAGGCGGGAGCGACGGACGTGGTAACGGCGCTGCACCATATCCCCAACGGCGAGGTGTGGACCCTCGAAGAGATCAGAAAACGCCAACAGACGGTCGCCGAGGCGGGCCTGGTGTGGAGCGTGGTCGAGAGCGTGCCGGTGCACGAGCATATCAAGACCCGCGAGGGGGATTTCGAGCGTTATATCGACAACTACAAACAGTCGGTGCGCAACCTGGCCGAGTGCGGCATCCGCACGATAACCTACAACTTCATGCCGGTGCTCGACTGGACGCGCACCGATCTGGCCTATGAGCTGCCAGACCGTTCGCGCGCCCTGCGCTTTGAGCGGGCGGCATTCGTGGCCTTCGACCTGTTTATCCTCAAGCGTCCGGGGGCCGAGAGCGACTATACCCCCGACGAGCGCGAAAAGGCGCGCATACGTTTCGAGGCGATGAGCGAGCAGGAGCGCAATACCCTTACACGCAACATGATAGCCGGACTGCCCGGAGCCGAGGAAAGTTTCTCGGTCGAGCAGTTCCGTCAGGCGCTGGAGCGTTACCGCGGGATCGACGCCGAGACGCTGCGCGGCAATCTTGTCGCGTTTTTGCAGCAGGTGTGTCCGGTGGCCGACCAGGCGGGGGTGGAGATGGTGATCCACCCCGACGACCCGCCCTACCCGATCCTCGGGCTGCCGCGCATCATGTCGACAGCCGACGATTTTCGCCGTCTGATCGAGGCCGTGCCCAATCCGAGCAACGGTTTGTGTCTCTGCACCGGATCGTTCGGCGTGCGGTCGGACAACGAGCTGGCGGCCATGATGGAGG
>BNXD01000037.1 GCA_025999315.1 Bacteroidia bacterium
ATCCTTATTATCTTACCACAGGCCAGCGGTTCTATGACTGGATCGAGAAATATCTACACGATCCGAAGTCGGATATTGTGTTCAATGCGTGGCTTACATCGCCCGAGGCGCGTATCGACGATGCCGTCTATTCCTACAATACCGGGCTGTTGATCGAAGGCGCGGTCGCTCTCTATAATTTCACCGGCGAACAGAAATACCTCGATAATGCACAACGTCTTGCCAAGGGCAGCCATAAATTCTTTATGCGCCGGACGACCGAATCGCGACCTTTTAATCGCGATCTGGCGTGGTTCTATCTTGTGCTTTTCAGGGGCTATCACGATCTGTATAACGTGGATGGCCGGTCGAAGTATGTCGATGAGATGATCGCGTGGGTAGACTGGGCATGGGAAAATGCCAGGGACGATCACGGGCTCGTCTATTCCAAATGGTCGGCGGAAAAAGACGAGTCGGCGAGCCCCAAGTGGCTGCTCGACGAGTCGTGCATACCTGAATTTTTTGCACGGGCTGCCGTAATAAGATCAGAGAAGAATAAAAACTAACCAAAAACCAATCCTTCATGAAGAATTCAATCTTTACGCTGCTACTTGGCGCCGCAGCCTTTTTTGTCTCGGGGTGCTCCAAAAACACTCCTCAGGAGACGGAAGGACCTTCGACCGGGAGCTCCGTGCACACGCTCAATGTAAGCGCTTCGACAGATGCCATTACCCGTTCGGGAATGAACCCGGCCAAAGACGCCGTCATATGGCTGACGGGCGACAAAATAGGTCTGTTCGCTGCGGACAACTCCAACACCGTGCTTTCCGAGGCGGGAATAACGGGCGCGGGGCGCAGTGCGCTCTTCTCCGGTGCGATCAATGGGGCCATTGAGGACAACACCACCTATTACATGTACTTTCCCTACACCAGCGGAGCGACCCTGACCGCCAATAAACTTACGTTCCCTTTCCCCGGCACGATCAATTACGGTGAGTCGGGAGTAAGGGATATACCAATGGTCGCCAAGTTCACCGGCAAAGAGAGCGAAGTCAACGCCACGTTCAAACAGCTGTTCGCAATCATGCAGGTGTCGTTGCTGAAAAACAACACCTCCAAGATGATCAATGTTCAGCGTATCACCTTTGAGGGAAAGAACGGTGAGAACATTGCGGGTAACGTAAGTGTCGATATGTCGGCTGCCTCTTTCTCTGCCGACCTGTCCGCTGCGACCGGTAAAACGATCACCCTGAATTGCGCCAACTCGGGCGGAGTGCAGCTCGATAAGACCACCCCCGTCCAATTCTTCATCGCCGTGCCCGCGATGACCTATTCAAATGGGTATAAGCTATCCATCGAAACCGACGATGAGACCTTTGTCTACAACAGCGGATCGGGCGCTGTTGCGCTGAGCAAAGGCGAGGTTTTTGAGTCCCCCGAGTACGTGGTACAGGGAGAGATCACTGTTGCCCCCACGGAGCTTTTCCTCCACGGTACGGGTATCCGCGGGGATGCTGAAGGTCGCCGTTTCCGTATAGATGAAAATGGTGAGTTCGTGATATTTGCCAGATTGCAAGCAGGGACGCTATATCTTAAAAGCGAGACAGGGGACAGGATCTACTACAATGGGACCAAGTTCGTATATGGGGACGGAACTTTCGTAATTGAGGGAAATGTCGGCGCAGGGTATCACGAGGGCTATTGTTACAGGATCACGATAAACTACACCGCCAACAAGCTCGATGTGGTTCAGTTCTTCAACGACTGGTCATTCTTTATCTGGGCAGGCGACAATAGCAATATGGGAAATATAGTCTATCGCGGCGCAGGTATATTCAGTTGCGGCACTGTTGGCAGTGAGGTTAGTTTCACCCCGCCCAGCATTGATTATGGCGGAGGAGACGTCAGACCCGATTACCGCTACTGCATCTATTTCCCGGTCAACTATCCCGTGGACAACACTCGCATGTATTGGGGCGCAGCTTCCGTATCACAGCCCGATGCCAATACACCTCAGCTTTATTACAATGTCGCCTACAATATGGTGGCTCCGGGCACTGATGCATTTGACTGGAACCACCAGTGGATGATGCGTGCCGACTATGTCGACAAGAAGGGTGTTATTACCATCGATTCGAATATCGACGGACCCATGACGCTCGTATTCTCCGACGTGGTCGCTAAGTAAGGATTCATAACTAACGTGGATCCTGTGAATTGACAGTTGGATTTTATGTTTTGATTGTCAATATCTTGTCGTGCCGCCGATTTTGTGTCATGCACCCTGAACAAAACTCTGTTCATGTCACCCTGAGCGAAGTCGAAGGGTCTCAGCAAAACATTATGTATGAGATGCTTCGAGTACGCTCAGCATGACATTTTGAATTTAAACTACTGATTGGCATAACTATGTCTTCAGTAATCAGAGCGGCAGTTTTTGGAGTAATATCTTTTGTTTCGACAACTCAAAGACCGCAAAACTCAGCTATTCACCTAATATCAAAGTAATTATAATTCACAAGATTCACGTTAAATAAGGCGAGTTCACATGAACCCGAAAGACGTTCGGGTTTGTGTGAACTCGCCCCAATCAACCGCGAATGAAAACTCAGACCATGAAATTATTGATTATTTGTGCGGGAGGACTGTTATTCGCCGCGTGCTCAGGCAGTGGAGCCAATGAAATATTTGTCGATGCCACCAGGGTGGAGAGCCACATCACACCTTATCTCTACGCCTCCTGCATGGAGGACGTAAACCACGAGATCTACGGGGGGTTATACGCTCAGCAGATATTCGGAGAGAGCTTTGAAGAGCCGAAACCGTCTCCCGTATTTACTTCCTTCACGCCCTTTGACGGAGCGTGGGCGGCTGACAAGGATATTGTCTTTGTGAATGCCGCCGGTGGCGCCAAGCTGATTTCCAACAACATTGAGATGAGTCGGGGTTCAGCGCAGACATACGTCAAATTTCATGGGAACGGAGGTGAAACCGCAGGCCTGCTGATCAACGTAACCGAGCCGGGAATGGGTTCCGACAATTTCAACGGATACGAAATTTGCCTTACGTCGAACGGCCGCAACCTTGTCCTGGGAAAACACGAGAAGAATTGGCAAGAGCTGAGACGGGTTGACGTGCAGTTTGATCCGGGAGATTGGAATCTGATCAAAACCACCATCGACGGCAAAGACATCGAGGTGTTCCTTAACGGTAAAAGTGTCATCAGCCACAGCGATGCGAACCCTCTGGCAAGTGGCAAGATCGGACTGCGCACATGGGGCGCGAATGTGAGCTTCAAGGATCTTGCCATCGAAAAAAACGGTGAAAAGATCACCGCCTCATTTGAATGCGATCAGACACCCGACATCAGCAGTCAATGGAGAGGATATAATTCACCTGATGCGCAGGCCGTCTACACCCTGGAAACCACCGGCGTATTTAACGGTCAGAACTCCCAATCGGTCGTGTTCAAAAGCGGAACAGGGGTTGTCGGCATCTCTAACATGGGGCTGAACCGTTGGGGTATCGCCGTGGAGAAGGATCAGCTCTTCGACGCTGTCATCCACCTCAAAGGCAGTGTGGACGGCAAAGTTACGGTCGCCCTGCAAAGCGCCGACGGGACAAAGGAGTATGCGAAAGAGGAGATCGATGGAGTAACGGGCGCATGGAAAAAATTCACCTGCACACTAACCGCCAACGCCACCGACGACAATGCCCGTTTCGTGGTATATCTTACAAAGCCGGGTAAAATCACGATCGACCAGGTTATGTTGATGCTTACGGGCGACAAGCTTTTCCACGGACTCGCCTGCCGCAAAGACATCGGCGACTTTATGGTCAACGAGAAGTTGACGTTCCTTCGCTACGGGGGTGCAATGGCCAATTCGCCCGAGTACCGATTCAAAAATATGTTGGGTGCACGCGAAAGCCGCCCTCCCTACCGCGGTTTTTTTAATCCGTACTCGACAAACGGCTTTGGTATCGACGATTTTGTTCGCTATGCCGAAGCTGCGGGATTTGCATTCTCTTTTGCCGTCAACACCGAAGAATCGGCTCAGGATGTGGCGGATATGATCGAGTATATGAATGGCCCCGCAACATCCCTCTGGGGCAGGAAGCGGGCCGAAAACGGGCATCCCGAGCCATATGGACTGAAATATCTCGAAGTCGGCAACGAAGAGGTGATCTACGGCGACGACACCGAAGGCTACAAGCACTACGTCGAGCGATTCAACATCATTTACGAGGCGGTTATGAGCAAAGACCCGTCGGTCGAATTGATCAACGCTGCATGGTGGAGGCCCGAGTCGGCGAACGTGGAGATGGTGTTCCGCGCCCTGAACGGCAAGGCCAAATATTGGGACTACCACCCGTGGGCGGATGCTCTGACAAGCGGTCGGGATGTCGCCGGGGATTTGGCCCGGATGCAAGAGCTGTTCCTCAAATGGGACCCCGACACCCGGATGAAGTGCGTTATCTTTGAAGAGAATGGCTATACGCACAATATGCAGAGGGCTTTGGGACACGTAACCATAGCCAATGCCGTGCGCAGGGCTGGCGACTTTGTGCTGACTACTTGCGCTGCCAACGCGCTTCAACCCTACCTTCAAAACGATAACGAATGGGATCAGGGGCAGATATTCTTCACCCCGACACAAGTGTGGGGCATGCCTCCCTATTATGCGACCAGGATGTCATCGATGCATCACAAGCCTTTGAATCTGAACGTTCAGACAGAGATCGAAGGTCTTGACATTACCGCTACCGGGGACGAAAAAGGGAATGAGATCGTGATGCACGTGGCAAACATCTCGGACTCGCCAATATCCACGGCGATCAACTTCAACGGATTCAAAGGCGCCGAACAATTAAAAATTATTACGCTGGCCGCTCCGCTCGATGAGAGAAACAGCCCTGAAGAGCCGGAAAAAGTTGTCCCGGTCGAGCGGATCATCAAAAATCCGGTCAGAAAGAAAATTACTTTTCCCGCACATTCTTATGTGATATTGATTTATTCAAAATAGAGACTTGTTTTGACGTGATTCGGGTTCACTGCCCGAATCACGTCAAAAACAAGCCTCATATATGGCGGCGGCAATACCGTTGGATATGAGTGGCGCATCCTGACACTTCGCATGGAATGACCGACGATCCACTGGTCTGCCGATGCACCGCATAGGGCGCAAAGCCACCGTACAACTTGGCAATGGGGCGACTATCCTTGGGATGCTCGCCCCTCCTTGTCATGTTCACGGATTTCTTACGAGCGTTCCATTGGCAGCTCCGGCAGCGATCGAAATGGAGTAGGTGCAGGGGCTGACCGTGAAACCGGAACTGGTCAACTCGCTGCCTGCCCAGAACTTGCCAGGGACGAAGCGATCGCGCAGGGCGTCGTTCACCGTTACGCCGTCGAGCACTTTCAGGTCTTTCCATATCAGGTTGCGGACGGCGGCGATGTCGGTGCTGTTGCCCTTCAGGTCGAGCGAGGCGACGATGGTCGCCGTACCGTTGAACGCACCGGAGAGAGTCGCCTTTGCCGCATAGCTATGATCTGCGGCGTAGAGGCAAAGGTTGTTTATGCGCGAGGCGTCCGTGAGATTGAGCACGCCCATCCCCGTCGCGCTTGCAGTGGACGTCCATGCCCGTTTTAGGAGCGTTATTGGCCTTCACGGAGCCGACGGCTCCGTCGGCTCCGTCCGCTCCGCTCGCTCCGGTCTGTCCGTTTTGCCCTGCGGGGCCTTGCGGCCCGGTGGCTCCCGTCGATCCGGTTGCGCCGGTGTTGCCCGTATCGCCTTTGTCGCCCTTGGAACCTGTGACGGGGATTCTGTTGTTCGAGGCGTCGAGGATAAAGCTACCGTTGAGCGTCCAGTAATAGACGTCGCTGTTGGTCGGGTACTGCGCCACGCCGATCTGAGGCGTGCTGCCTGCCGCACCCGTGGCTCCGGTATCGCCCTTGTCGCCTTTGGCTCCCGTAGCTCCCGCCGCACCCGTGGCTCCGGTATCGCCCTTGTCGCCGTTGTAGATCGTGATGGGCGAACTACTGCTGAAAGTGATGGTATAGCCGCCCGGAGTGGGTGTAGAGAACTGCGTTACGCCGGTGATCGCGTCGCCCTGCTGCCGGGCGTTGACCAGCGACTGCAACGCGCTGATGTTGCTGTTCACCTGCGCCTGCCACGTTTCGAGAGCGGCAAGGCGGTCGGCGTGGCTGCCTACTTCACCCCACAGGGCGCTATCGTCGTACTTCTTCGAGCACGACACGGCCATCGCAATGCACAGAGCAATGGCCGCAAGGATTTTGAATCGGTTGAAATGATCGTGGCAGCATACTCTTTACATCACCCCGTACATCACCACCCGTGATCTAAGGGTATTGGTGCGTTCTTAGGTACATGTTCGGACATTCATTTAAAATTTAACTCCACAAACCGCTACTGGCCGAAATTGTAGATCCGAGCTGCAGCCCGATAAAATTCGTTCTTGGCGACATTGCTCTTCTTCAACCCCTGTTCCTGAACAAAATAGAGCACAACATGGCCGCTGGAGATGTAGACGCGGGTGTCGGTCCCGTAGGAGCCCCCGTGACCGATAAACCGATCGCCCACCTTCCATCCAAGACTGTACGACTCTTTGACCGTCTCGGGGGTCTGTTTTTTTGCCAGCTCCGCCACGGCTTTTTCGCTGAGCAACCTCTTGCCGCCAAAAGTCCCGCCGCAAGCTATCATCTGGTAGAGCTTCACAAGATCGACAGGTGTACAGAAAAGCCCTCCGGCAGCTTCGGCAAAGCGCTTTGACCGGTCGTCGAGAGGATACTGCAATTGATTGATCGTCGATTCGACAAGTTTTCCGTCCTTCATTTTATAGGGTACGGCAAGTTTATCGAGCTGCTTGCCGGTCGGCCAAAAAGTTGCGCTAACCATTGTCAGCGGATCGAAAATGCGCTTTTGCAGAAATTCGTGATAGGACGCTCCACTCACCCGTTCGATAATCGCAGCGGCGATATTAACCCCCTGATTCGAATAGCTGTAACGCTTGCCCGGATCATCCAGAAGTGGTGTGGCGGCCGAGACATATACGCTCACGCCAAGGGGAATAATATCGATCTTGCCCGATTTCTCCTGTGCCGAGGCCACCCAGCTCATGCCGCTGGTGTGCGACATCAACTGACGCAGGGTGATCGGTTTATCGGTCTTCTCCTCGACGCGCCACCCGGCACGGGCAACGCGCGCGACCATCATCTCTCCCAGTTCGGGCAGGTAGGTGGCAACCGGCGCGTCCAGATCGAGCTTACCCTCATCGACAAGCATCATCACCGCCGCACCGGCTATGGGTTTGCTCTGCGAGGCGATCCAGAAAAGCGCGTCCGGAGCCATGCGCTTGCCCTTCGCAATATCCTGATAGCCTGCCGAATTCACAGTCAGCACCTTCTCTTTGTGCGCAACGACGGCAACCATTCCCGCCACATCGCCCGAATCGGTATAGGCATGCAGGATTTGGTCGATCTCCTTGTTCTGCCCCAGGGCCACAACTGCCGTCAGCAGCAAAACGAACGATAACAGATACTTTTTCATGGGTTCGAGATTAGTTTTATAAGTATTTGATGTTGGCGGGCCCCGGACGTGCCGTGCGCCCCGGGATTGAGAGTCTCACGACCGGCTATACTGTTTGGGCTTCATGCCGATATGCTCGCTGAAGACTCGCGCGAAATGGCTCAGGTTGGTAAAGCCCAAGGCATAACCCGCATCCGCGACAGACAGCCCGCCCTCTTTCAGCAACCGGGCGGCCTCTTTGATCCTGAACTGCTGATAATAACCGAAAATGCTGCAGCCGAAGATCTGTTTGAACAGACGCTTCAGTTTGGACGGGCTCATATTGGCGTCGATGGCCAACTCTTTGATGATCGGGGGCGTTTGGAGATGCTCGAGCATTTGCGCTTTCACTTTGTAAACAGCCTGTATGTCATGAGCGTTCAAAGGATAGAGATGTTTTTCGTCCCGTTTTTCCAGCTCCATCAACAGTCTGCAGATCAGCTCCTCGGCCTTTATTCTCAGAAAGAACAGCTCAAAGGTCGCATCGAGCGGTCCGGTCACGATCTCATCCACCACTTTCTGCAGGGAGGGATAGACCAGCTGCTCGAACAGAAGGGGTTGGCTATTCTGCAAAAGGCTTTGCAAGACCGGCGATCTTTCAGCCGTATCGAACAGCCCGTTCAGATAGGCGGCATCCACTTCGATATTGACCGTCGCGGTATTGGTGTGGATCGCAATGACCTCGTCGGTATTTACGCGGCTGGTCGCGATCAGGACCGAAGGCGCTGTCGTCGAAGGCATTCCGGCATGCAATGGTTCCCTCTTCGGGAAAATGTTCTGAAACTTGAAGAATATCGTTCTTTTTGAGGCGTCTGCCTGCTCGGGATTTTCGACGATCAACTCCCCGGCCAGTTCATAATTGCTGATCATCATTCGGATATGTTCGTCAAAAACAAACCCGGCACAATAGCCATTTCCGAACTGTTCGGGGATTTCCAGCCTCCCGTTCCGTATCTCCGTCCCCAACAACCGCGCAAGCCTTGTCAATATGCCGGGGACTGTTTGTCGCATCTCCTTCATATGGGAGTTGTTTGTTTGCCCTGTGCGAGGTCTTTTACGACTGTTTTCAGGTCAAATATAGTTATTTTATCCTTAAAATCCGCAGCAACTTTGCATCGTCAAATTTCAATCGAATGAAAAACATGCAAAACGAGACGCCGAAGGCGAAGGGGTTTACCCGCTATCAGGCTTTTGTCATAGCGGCGCTTGCGCTGCTGCAATTTACGATCGTAATGGACTTTCAGATCATCATGCCCCTGGGCGACATGCTGGTCAGGGGGCTGAGCATCGACACGGCGCAGTTTGGCCTTCTGGTGTCGTGCTACGCTTTCGGCGCGGGCATCATGGGGGCGCTGGCCTCGATCGTCGCCGACAGGTTCGACCGCAAGAAATTACTGATCTTCTTCTACACCGGCTTCATTTTAGGCACGCTGATCTGCGGCTTTTCGCACAGCTACCGCATGTTGATGGTGGCGCGAAGCATAACGGGGCTGTTCGGCGGGGTGATCGCCTCCATCTCGATAGCGATCGTGAGCGATCTGTTCGCCATGAACCGGCGCGGACGGGCGATGAGCTATATTCAGATGGCTTTTTCTGTCAGCCAGGTGCTGGGACTTCCCGCCGGCATCCTCATCGCCAACCGCTGGGGCTGGAACGCCACGTTCCTCTCCATCGTAGCGCTTGCCGGCGTCGTCTGGATCGCCGTCATGGTCGGATTCCGCCCCATTGTCGAGCACAAGAAGCTGCAGACCTCCGAAAATGTCCTCCGCCGCCTGTGGCGCGTTCTCTCCACCCGATCGTACCTTACGGGCTTTGTCTTGCTGACCTTCGTCGCTCTCGCCGGCGCGATGATAATGCCGTTCAGCGCCACTTTTCTGATCAACAACGCTGGCGTTTCGCAACAGCAGCTGCCGCTGGTCTATATTTTTACGGGCGCCGCCATCATAATCGCCATGCCGGTGATCGGCCATCTGTGCGACCGTGTGGACAAGTATAGACTGTTTGTGATCGGTTCGCTGCTGTCGGTGGTGATGACCGTCGTTTTCACGCACCTGGTCTCCGTCCCGCTTTGGACGGTGATCATCATCAACATAGTGATGTTAGTGGGGCTCTCATCGGGCAGCGTATCGGGCATGGCGCTCATAACGGCCATACCTTCGCCGGGCGACCGGGGCAGCTACATGAGCCTCGGCGAGTCGCTGCAACTGATGGCGAACGGGGTGGGAACCATCCTGGCCGGACTGATCATCGTACAACACGGAGAGTCGACCCCGCTCGAACATTTCGACCGTGTGGGATATGTCGTTGCCGCGGTGAGCATCGCCTGCACGCTGCTGCTTTACCGGATCGACAGAGTGACCAAGCGCGGTTAAGAGTTTGTCTGAAATTCCGACAAACCCTGATCAACCTGTTGTGCATTTATAAGGTTGGGTTAAAATAGACGAATATCAAGACTCATTTTGGTTGCGTTTTACGGCTCGGAGCCAGCGGAGGGATGCCCGTGTTGGCGGGCAAAAAGACGCCCGCCTTCCTCCTCCTTGCGGGGCATAGTCTGCAAGCAGCCTCTGCTCCCGCTTCGGTCGTCGGTTGCAGCCCGTAGCCCAAGAAGCGCAGAGTGTGGCTGCGGCTGTGCCGACTTTGCTCTCGCAAAGCCGAAAAACAGTCAACGCTTTGCCATAAACCTTAAGTTTAATCGTTGTCGAAAGTCTTTTGAGACCGCTACGCGCGGGGCGGTCCTTTTTGGCGTCAAAAAGGACGAAAAACCGACCGGCTGTTCGCCTCGGCTACTCGCCTGGAGTAAATTGAGCTACGACGCCAAACCTCCTCCTTTTAGTCCCCATGCGGGGACTAACGTCGTCAAACAAGTGGCATCGCCGGGCGCTCAATTTCCTCCGCTCGCTTAACGCCTCGGCTCAATGCCGGGGTTGCTTCGTCCCTGCGGGACGATTGGGGTGGACTTGCCTTTTGATTATAAAAACCAAAGTTTTTAATGCGCAAACAGCCTCTAAACAGATTTTCGATATTTTGCCGGAGTTACTCCGGTGCGGTGGCGAAAGAACTTGATAAAGTAGGTCAGATCGAAGCCCAGCTCGGCGGCTATCTCACCCTGGTTGAGCGTAGTGTTTTCGAGCAACCTGATGGCTTCCAGCAGTACTTTCTCGCTTATGTAATCCTTGGCCGAGATGCCGTGTGCTGTGCGGACCATACGGGAGAGCTTGCTCTCGTCCACCGACAGTTGTCCGGCATAGAAGGCCACCTGCTTTTGGGTGCGGTAATGCTCGTCGAGCAGGGCGCGAAATAGCTGCATCTGTCCACAATTCTCGCCCGTCTCGACAAGCCGACCACCCTGACGCAGATGCTCGCGCTCGACGGTGATCAGCAGGTTGTGAAGCAAGTTGCACATCACGACCTGATGCGTATTCTCTCCTTTCGACTCGCGACGCATCAGAGAGATATAGGCGTCGACCTGCGCTGCAAAAAGTTCGTCGTGCAGCGATATGACCATGTAATTGTTGCGCAGGATAGAGCAGTTGTTTATAAAGCAGGACTTCTCTTCCGACTGCGTAAAAAATGATCTCATAAAGAGGATCAATTCGCCATGACATTTGTACTTGGAGTATCTGTGCAGTATGTCTTTATTGAGCACCAGCAGACAGTCGCCTTCGAGAGCTATGCGCCGATCCTCGATCCAATGGGAGTTGCCCGTGCCGCGATAGCGGATAACATGGAAAAACGAGGCTCGGTGATCGCTGTAAATCGTCTGCTGCGCAACCTCCTGCGCATACAGTTCGTCGAAGGTATTGACCTCTATACCCGACCGGTCGAGTACATCCAGCGGGTTGTGGCGTGGAATCTTCTGCGCAACCTTTTGCACATACAGTTCGTCGAAGGCGTTGATCTCTACACCCGACTGGTCGAGTACATCCGGCGAGCCGGGACGTGGAATCTTGTCAATCATATGCTTTCTACTATTTTTCGATAACTCTGCCGCAGTTCGCCCGGAGTCATCCCCTTGTGTCGCAAAAACAGGCGGATGAAATCCGAAGCGTCGCAATTCAGTTCCTGGGCGATGTTAGCCATGCTTTTGTCGCTGAACACGAGCATCTGCATAGCCCTGATCAGCGTCCGGTCGACGAGTATGTCTCGAAACGTCTTGTGATAGACAAATTGCAGAGCCTCGGCGAGCATCTTCTCCGTTATGCCCATCCTGTTTGCATAAAAACTCTTGCGTCTCTCCTGGAAAACATATTGGTCAACCAGTTCCATGAACTGCAGCGCGTAGCTCAGTAAATGGCCCGATTTGATCTGCGCATCATAGCTCACTGTCGACGAAATGAATGCCATATTGATCGCCAGGTTGCGTAACACCGTGGGCTGAAAATCGTCATACGGCAAGCCGTATTCCCTGTAAATAAGCTCCATACACTCCCTCTGCGAGTCATTGGCGAGCCCCATGTCTATGATCCCTTCGGGGCCGGTGTAGAAAAAGACCAACTTCAACAGTCCCCGGATCTCGTCCGAACCGCAAAACTTCTCGGCGATCGCTATCACATATCCATCGAATCCGAGCCGATAGTAGATCGGCATCAGATAGGAGTCCAGCAGCAGAATTGCTCCGTCATACAGATGCATCACCTCACGGGTCTGGTCGGGGAAGGTGCGTGTTACCTTTTCTATATATACGGCATAATATATCTGCTTGTCGTCGGCATTTTTGTCATAAAAGTCCTTTCCGGCCGGGTCGGCCAGCGAGAATATCCAAAAACCCATCTGCTCTTTGTCTGTCTCCATAGATTTCATAATCATTTATACCCCAAAAATAGCAAAAATTGCTCCAATTGCAAAACGGACTATTTTTTTGACACTTTTGTCCCCATTATTTCAAAAACGGACTATTTTACTGCACCAATCGCCCACGATAACAGCTTTGTAGCACACTAATTTTGCACTACAAATCAACCAGGCGTTACGATGCCGCAAAAAATAAGACCATGCTTTCATACAAAACCATAATCGCCTTGCAATGTATCTCCCTGTTGCATCGAGCCAATAGTCGTGGCACTACCACTTCAGAGTTGAAGACTCGAATCGGTCGTCAGCACAGTTTCGGCATTCGCCGCACCATGCTCGCAATGATTCAGGCAGGATGGGTAGTATATCGGGACAACGGTCGCTACCGGCTGACGGTCGACCTGCACGACAAGACGCTCTACGACCTGGTGATGGCCGTCGATCATGATCTGAGGCTCGACACCCATGTGGCCATCGGGCCACTCTGGGGGAGCGATGCTGCCGACGCGGTGCCCAACGCCATACTCGTCGACGATAACCTTGGCCGGATAATGACGATAATACTCCAATCGATAGCGCTGGTATACCTGACCGAAACGCCGAAAGACAACCAATAGACATGCCACACCTGAAAAAAATGTTGTTCGCCGTCGCCTTGCTGACCTCCGTCGCCGCTTCGGCGCAGGGAGCAGGGCTGTTGCAGCCGACAAGCCTGTGGTTCTCCGAGAGACGGCAGTCGCAATCGGTGCTGATGCACAACCCTCACGGCAACATGCGGGTGTTGAGTTCCATAAACGATCTGATCGAAGAGTTCGGAGCTGTCGCCCGTCTCGACTCGATCCTCGTCGAGGCGTGGGGGTCGCCCGAGGGCGATCCTGAGCAGAACATGCAACAGGCCCGCGAGCGCGCCGGGGTGGTCAGGGCATATATCGCGACGACCTGCCCCGAGATAGACCTCGGCAAGGTCGTCCTGCATACACAGCAGATAGACCGCACCATGGTGTGCCGGATACTTGGAGAGCCTCGCTTCATCTCGCTGTGCAGCCAGGCGTTAAAGGTCCTCTCCGATTCTGACAACTCGGATGACATCAGGCTGGTCGAACAATTGCTATCGATCGACGGCGGCGACCACAACTCTCCCGTCATGGGAACCAACGGAGTATCCGACATAGCGGCATCGTGGAAGACCGAGGGACAAAACGACTCTGCCAATGTGGCCTGCACGGGACATTTATTTTACAACAAAAACACCAACCGATCGTTGTTTTTCCCGGCGTCGGGCTACCGTAAAAGCTCCGACGGAAGCCTTTTGAGGTCGACAATACAGTGGGCCTATTGGACAAGTTCCTCGCAAGACAACAATACCGCATAATGATTATCTTCTTTAACGGCAGTTCTTACGCGACCCCGGCAGATCGTACATGCGGCAGCTCCATCCGGTGCGTCAAAAATTGAGAGATCAAGAGTTTGTATGGTTTTTTCTGCTCTCGGAAGTTAACTCCGCTTCGCTCGTTTTTCTCCTTCGCACCCCGGCAGAAAAAACCAGACAAACTCTAAACGTTAACAGACAAACTTTTAAACTGCTCAAAGTCATGAACCGATATAATGCTCAGATAGATGATCAGTATTTGCACGCCTACCTCACACATGGCGATGGCGATGCGCTGGAGTCCCTCGTCGAGCGTCATCGCGCAAGGGTACTCAACTATATCCATACGATGATCAAGGACAGGGAACTGGCCGAGGATATATGCCAGGATGTATTCTTCAAGATCAAAAAGGTGCTCGACCAGGGGCGTTATGTCGACAGCGGCCGGTTTCTGCCGTGGGTGCTGCGCATAGCTCACAATCAGGTGATCGACTATTTTCGCCAGAACAAGATCGAGAACCGCTATACCGCTTCGGACGACAAGAGCGATGTGCTGAGCAATGTCCGATTTTCCGACCCCAATGCCGAGCAACTCATGGAGACGTCTCAGACCGAAGAGATGCTGCGCAGGCTGATCGAGACGCTGCCCGAGGAACAGCGACAGGTGGTTTGGATGCGATACTACAACAGCATGAGCTTCAGCGAGATCGCCGAAGAGACCAATGTCAGCATCAACACCGCTCTGGGGCGTATGCGTTATGCGCTGATCAACCTGCGCAAGAGCATCGCCGACAACTGTATCTCGTTGATGTGAGAGAGCGGGCGAAAGAGAAAAAGCGAAGCCAAAGGACTAACAAGAACTAACGCGGAAATTTTTCAGACAAAAATGCCGAC
>BNXD01000038.1 GCA_025999315.1 Bacteroidia bacterium
CCTAACGTCGTCAAACAAGTGGCGTCGTTTGACGCTCAATTTCCTCCGCTCGCTTAACGCCTCGGCTCAATGCCGGGATTACTTCGCCTCTTCGAGGTGATTTGGGAAGTGCTGTTGCGCTTTCTGAACAGACAACGTGTATGGCTGCCTAAGTTGGCGGGCAAAAAGACACCCGCCTTTCTCCTGAAGTTGGCGGGCAAAAAGACGCCCGCCTCCATCTTGCAGTTTTGACAGGCAAAACTGCAAAAATGATAAGTATTGTCATCACGGCTCGCACAACTGCGCACAGCCGTAGCCACACTCCTGTGTTTCTGGTGTGTTTTTGGGCGGAAGGCTGCCTCCATTTGTCAGTACGCCCTCGCCTTACGGCATCGGGTCTGACCTCCACAGAGCAGCCCACCGCCGTCTGCGGGCCGTCAAACACGACCAAAAGGGATTTCAAATTCGATAAGACTATTTTTAACCAACCTTTTAAATACACCCCTGAAGGATAACCTGCCTTAACCCCTTTTACAGCCCAAACCTCACCCTTTCCGGGAGTAGCATAATTTCGCATAAATACCCGAAACAATTTGTTATCTTTGCAGCTACAAACCCGTTGTCGATGCCCTGCAACTCTCGCACCATAGATATTTTGTTGCTCAGGGGGGTGGTTGCGGCGATCTTCGCCGTGGGCATCCTGAGCCGTTGCGCCAACTCGGTAACCCTGCAGGGAGGCCCCAAAGATACCCTGCCGCCCAAGCCCCTGGCAATGAAACCGTCATGGGGCATGGTGAATTTCAACGACAAACGCATCTATATCGAGTTCGACGAATATGTCAAGCTCAAAGATCAGCAGAAGGAGTTTTTCACCTCGCCGATGATGGGCAAGCCGCCCGTGCTGACCATCCGGGGACGCGGCATACAGATCGACATCAAGGACACGCTGACTCCCAACACCACTTACGCCTTCGATTTCGGCGGCTCGATCCAGGACAACAATGAGGGTAACCCGCTGAGCGACTTTCGTTATCTCTTCTCCACCGGTCCCGAGATCGATTCGATGATGATGTCGGGCTATGCCGTCGACGCCTATACGCGGGACAGCATCCCGGGCGCTTTTGTCTACTTTTACGAGGCGGCGCGCGACACGCTGCCCGAGGGTTACGACTCGCTGCTGTTCAAGCGCACCCCCGATGCGGTGGCCAAAGCGAAGAACAACGGCATATTCATTGCGCAGAACCTCAAGCCGGTGCCCTACCGCGTATACGTCGTGGAGGACAAGAACAACAATCATATATACGATCCGGGCGACGATCGTGTGGCTTTTGCCGACTCACTATTCAATCCGGCGACGCTGGGCGACTTCACCATCCGCTTCGACACTTCGCGCAAATATTTTGTCGCCGAGCCTCAGAGCTATTTTCGTCTGTTCACCGACAAAAAATTCACCCGGCAGTTCCTCTCCAAAAAAAACCGCCCCCTGCAGAGCAAGGTCGAGTTGATTTTCGGGGCGCCGGGACCGCAGATCGATTCGCTGAGCCTCGAAGGGATCGACCCCGCCCGGATCATCCGCGACTATTCGCGTCAGCGGGATACGCTGACGCTTTGGCTCGCAACGCCGCCCGCCGAACTGCCCGACACGATCCGCGGTTCGATCACATATCTCAAACACGACTCGATCAACGTGTTGCAGCCGGTGAGCGAGAAGCTCGCCCTGTTCTGGAAAGCCTTTGAAGGCAAAAAGAGAGAGAGAGAGAAAGAAAAGGACGAGACGCCCGTCAATCCGTTCAAAGTGACCGTCGAGACCTCCAGCTCGCTCAACCCCGAGAAGAACATCCCCATGGTGTTCGAGTATCCGCTGGAGAGAATGGACAGTGCGGCCATCTCGCTGATCCGCACGGCTGACAACAAGCGTTTCAGGGTGAAATTCAGCCTGTTGCAGGACACATCCAACATCCGTCGATGGACCGTCCGGGCCCCGTGGGCGGCCGACCAAAAGTATCGTCTCGAGATACCGGCAGGCGCGCTGGAGAACATCCGCGGCGAACAAAACGACACCCTGCGGTCGGAATTCACGGTCGTCTCGCCCGACAAATACGCCACCATCGTGCTCGACATCACGGGCAAAACCCCCGAGAGCGAATATGTGCTGCAGATTCTCGGCCAGGGCAACCGCCTGATACAGGAGCGCGCTCACACCCGCACCGGCCGCCACACGTTCATGTATCTCGATCCGGGCACGGTGCGCATACGTGTGGTCGAGGACATCAACGCCAACGGTAAATGGGACGAGGGCGACCTGATCCACCACATCCAGCCCGAGCGGGTCGAGATCTACGCCCCCGAGGTGGGCAAAGAGGAGATCCCGACCAAGGCCAACTGGGAGGTCGAGTACAGCATAGATATGAACACGCTCTTCGCTCCGATCACCATCGAGGAGATCGTCCTGCAGTTGCAGGCTCGCGAGCAGCTGCGCATAACGCGCATGCTCAAGGCGTTGCAGGAACACAAACTGCGTCCCGGCCGCCAGCCCTCCTCTTCGGGATCGGGATCGGGAGGGTTGATGGGCGGAGCGACAATACCCACCAGTATCCCGGGAATGAACCGATAGCGTCGAACATGCTCGCGTTCCAAAAAAAGGAAAAATTGCAAAATAAAAACCATGTAGCGACAGGGCCTGCCAGGGCCGGGGTGCGGATGATCATATTATCCGCACTGCTGATCTGCCTGTGTGTACAGGGGGTTGTGGCGCAGTACTATGTGGGCGCGAAGGTGGGCTATGGCGGGGGTACGGCGCGTTTGTATCCCGAACAGGAGATGGCATACGCATGGGGGTACAAAAGCGGCGGGCTGTCGTGGAAATATTACAGCCCCGAGCGGGTGGTGGGGGCGGTTCAGGTCGATCTGGAGTTTACCGAGCGCGGCTACCGGATCAACAACTACGGGAATAACCTCGACTCGTCCTACTTTCGCCATCTGAGCTCGGTGATCATCCCCTTCTCGTGGCAGCCTCACATCTACTTTTTCAATCGCCACCTGAGGGTCTTCCTCAATGCCGGTATCAACATCTCCTACAACTTCAGCTCGTCGGTGCAGCTGGTCTCGGCGCGCGAGGGGCCCCTGATGAGCGAGAAATGGCCCATGCTCACCAACCGCGACAACCGTCTGGGTTACGGGCTGAGCGGCGGGCTGGGCCTGGGGGTGCTCACTGGAAGGTTGGAGTATTTTGTCGAGGGGCGTTACTATTTCGGCTACAGCGACATACTGAAAAACCGCAACGTCTACCCCACCAACCCCCTGCGTTCGCCGCTGGACAATCTGAATTTGAGTTTCGGCGTTTTTTACCGTTTGGGCAGCGGGGGTATCCTCTCCCCGACCCAGGCGGAGATAGACAAACGCCGAGGCAAGACGAACACAACCCAATTCCAAAAAAAGAACTGATGGCAGAGTCCACACGAGGGCAAAAAGTGGCCCGACAGATACAAAAAGACCTCGGCGAGATACTCTCGCGCGAAGCGGCTCATCTGGCGCGCGGGACGATGGTCTCGGTGACGGGGGTCAGAATGAGTCCCGATCTGAGTTTCGCCCGTATTCTGGTCAGCATCTTCCCTTTCAATGAACATGCCCAGGTGATGAAAAGCCTCTCGGACAACGCCTGGTTCATCCGCAAGGCCCTCGGAGCCCGCCTGCGCAACCAGCTCAAACAGGTGCCCGAGATCGCATTCTCGCTCGACGACTCCCTCGAATACATCGAAAAGATCGACAGTTTGCTGAACGAGGACAAGGGACGGTGATTTTACGCTCTCGGGCGGGCGCGCAAAGAGAGAAAATCATTGTTAATACGAATTAGTAGTTGAAATTTACCATGTCATGCTGAGCGAAGTCTTCCCGACGCTGCGAGCGAGGGCAGAGTCGAACTTGTTCGAGCTATGCCGAGTCGCGAGGAGGAAGCCGAAGGCAACCATCTCTACCCCGAATGTCATGCTGAGCGAAGTCGAAGCATCTCGCACATAGTCTTTCCGAGACCCTTCACTTCGTTCAGGGTGACATGAAAAGAGTTTCGCTTGAGAGTAACATAAAAATTGATGGTGCGATAAGATCTTGATGATCAGGCATGAATTTCAATTGACGAAATGTTTGCCCGTCAAAACCGCTGACAGGAAATCGCCGCTTCAGAAAAACCAACAAGCTGCCACAGATGTCATTGCCGTTGTTCATAGCCCGCCGTTACATGCGTTCAAAGCGTTCGCTGTCGGTCATCAACCTCATCTCGCGGGTGAGCATGGTGGCGGTGGCGGTGCCGGTGGCGGCGATGATCATACTGCTGTCGATCTTCAACGGTTTCGAGGGGATGGTGCGGGGGATGTTCACCCGTTTTGACCCCGACATTATGGTGACGGCGGCACGGGGCAAGGTTTTCGACCCCGACACGCTGGGTTGCAACGTGGCCGCATGGCCGGGGGTGGAGGCGGTGTCGATGTTTCTGGACGAGAACGCCCTGGCGCGCTATGGCGACAGGCAGTTCATCGTCTCGGTGCGCGGCGCCGACAGCCTGCTGGGGCGGGTGGTGCCCATCGAGGAGTGCATCGAACAGGGCGACTACCGGCAGTGGTTCGGCGACATGCCGCAGGCTATCGTGGGACGCGGCGTGGCGTGGAACCTGGGGGTGAGTTGCCATATGCCGCAGCCCATCAGCCTGTTCGTGCCGCGGCGGGGAGCGATTTTCTCGTCGCTGCTGCCCCTGGAGAGCTTCCGCTCGGGGGGTGTTTTCCCCGCAGGCATATTTGCGCTCGACGTGGAGACCGACAGCCAGTGGATCATCGTGCCGCTGGAGTTCTGGCAACAGGTGAGCGGCTACGAGGGTCGGGCAAGCGGCCTGATGATCAAAACCGAGCGGGACAGCGACGCGGCCAAAGTCAAGGAGAGTCTGCGCAAGGAGCTGGGCGCCAACTATGTAGTGCGCGACCGCCTCGAGCAGAAGGCCTCGTTGTATCGCGTGATGGTCTATGAGAAGTGGGGAATCTTTTTCATAGTCCTGCTGGTGCTCGTCATCTCGTCCTGTGCGGTGGTGGGGGCGCTGGCGATGCTGATCCTCGACAAACAGGACGATATTTTCACCCTGTCGGTCTTCGGGGCCAACCGCACGTTCATACGTCGCATATTCATCGACCACGCCATGATGACGGCCATGGCCGGCGCCGGAGCAGGGCTTGCGCTGGGGCTGTTGTTTTGCCTGTTGCAGAGTTGGTTGGGGCTGATAGCCATGCCGGCGCAGACGTTCCTCACCGACAGCTATCCGGTCGAGGTCCACATAGTCGACATCGCGGTGGTCGCCGCTACCGTCGCCGTGGTAGATTATATTATCATCAGATTTACAGCCTCACTTATGATCAAAAGACAAAGGTGCGATAAATAACTAAAATATGCGTGTGCCTTTCAAAATATTATCGCTGGCGGCGATGGTCCTGTTCTGGGCCGGATGCCGGGGACACAGGACCATTCCGGACGACAAACTCAGGGAGATCACCAAGGAGATCTTTCTGAGCAACGCCTATCTTGGCAGCTATCAGCTGAATAGGGACAGTGTGGACATCTACACCCCGATCTTTGGCAAGTATGGCTATACGGTGGAGGATTTCCGCCATACGCTGGGCGAATTCGCGCGCCGCAAGAGCTCGCGCCTGGGCGATATTGTCAAGGACGCCCACACCGATCTCGACAAACAATATGCTCAGTATCAACGCAAACTTGCCATCCTCGACACGATCGACATCCTGGCCGGCGAGAGGCTCAAGCGGCAGGTGCTGTACGACTCGCTGATCCGAGCCCGACGCATCGGCGACACCACCCGACTGATCCGCACGATCAGGGCGCAGGAGGGCAGCTACAAAATCACGTTCTATTGCCTGGTCGATTCGCTCGATCAGAACACCGGCCAGCGGGCGATCGTCTATCTGGTTGACAGCGCGGGCCATCGCACGGTGGCCAACACACAGTGGATGGCTCGCTATCAACGTCAACGCAAGGATGTTAGCATTTCCGTGCCCCGCACGACGCGCAAACTGATCATCGACCTGGGCAGTTATCCGCCAAACGCGCAGACGCCACTCGATCTGACCATCGATTCGCTCACGGTGGTCTATTATCTGCCTCGAGAAGTTGCGCTGGACAGCATCGTCAAGTTGCTGACAGACTACAAATTGCTTATAGATGGAAAAGAGTACGACCGCCTTGCGCCGGATAGCCTCCCCGCTGTTGCTGGGCCCCCGTGGGATAGAGCGCAACATGGTGGTAACCATCGATAATGGCGGAATTATCAGCGACTTGAGCTTCTGCCCCCGCCCGGATCGGCTGTGCGGAGTGGAGTATTACAACGGCATACTCATCCCCGCAATGATCAACGCACACTGCCACCTCGAACTTTCATGGATGAAGGGCCGTCTTGCGCCCGGAGGCGGTCTGGCCGCTTTTGCCCAAGGCATTGCTGCGGAACGCCAAAAGCTCTGTCATTCAGCCGATAGCATGCGCAGCATTTCATCCTCGATCGACTATTGGAACGCCAAAATGTACAGCGACGGCGTCGGGCTGGTGGCCGATACGTGCAACAATAATGTAACATTTGCCACAAAACTTGGCAGTGCTATTCGCTACCACTCTTTTGTAGAACTGTTCGGTTTTGCGCCGGGAGGGGAAGAGCGGGCGGCGGCGCTGATGGCCGAAGCGCGGGGGAACACTCTCGCGGCATCGACCACACCTCACAGCGCTTATTCGCTCAATGACAGCCGGTTCAAATGTGCGGTGGAGGATTTTAGCGATCGGAAAACCGGGTGTGAGGCAACTGCTGTCGACGGTCGCACCGATAGCGGTTGCCGTCGGTCGCCGTTGTCGATCCACTTCATGGAGAGCGAGCAGGAGAGGCAACTGTTTGAAAACAAGGGAGAATTGTGGGAGTGGTATCGGCGTGCGGGTTTCGATCTCGATTTTGCCGGTCGTTACGCTTCACCTGCGGAGAGGGTGCTCCATCTGGCGCCCAAAGAGCGCAGGATCATGCTCATACACAATACGTTCATCGAGGAAGACGAGCTGGCCGCCCTCGCGTCCCATTATGGAGAGAATCTCACTATGACGCTCTGCCCGTGTTCCAACCTCCACATAACCGGAACGTTGCCTCCGGTGGAGATGATCATGCGAAGCGGGGTCAGGATTGCTGTGGGGACCGACTCTCTGGCCTCCAACAGGGAGCTGTCGCTGGTCGATGAGCTCAAACTGTTTCCGCAAGTGTCTCTGACCGAATTGCTTCGCTGGGCTACCCTCTCGGGGGCCGAGGCAATGGGGCTGCAGGACGAGTATGGCCTGATAGATGTGGGTCGCCCCGCCCGTATCACCTTGCTTGAAGGTATCGACTTCACTCACATGTCCTTACGCCCCGATGCAACAACAAGACGGATAGCATAGGGTCTGTTAAAATTATAGCTGAAAACATGAAAAATCCCTCACAGTTGACGCTGGCTTCGCCGGTGGTCATGACGATCATAAATGTTACGCCCGATTCGTTCTATGGCGAGAGTCGCACGATGGAGCGGGATTCTATCCGTCGGCGTATTGCCTTGGCTGTCAGCGAGGGAGCGACCATACTCGACATTGGGGGATACTCGTCGCGCCCCGGAGCCGACGATGTATCTCCCCGCGAGGAGATCGCCCGCATCTCGATGGCAATGGAGGTTGTAAAGGAGAATTTTGACGGCGTTTTTGTATCAATTGATACATTCAGGGCCGAGGTGGCCGAGGCGATCGTGGCACGATTCGGGCCTTGCATCATCAATGATATTTCGGCCGGAGAGCTCGATCCGCCAATTGTCGGCGTTGCAGCGCGTTACGATTTGCCATACATTGCCATGCACATGCGCGGCACTCCAGGCACCATGCAACAACTGACCGATTATAAGGATATTACCGCTGAGGTCGTGGCTTTTTTCGAGGCGAAGATCGCCCATTTGCGCAGTCGGGGCGTGGAGAGGATCATACTCGATCCCGGGTTCGGATTTGCCAAAACCGTAGAGCAGAACTATCAGCTGCTCAAAGATATGAGTGCATTGCAACGGTTTGGCTATCCGATTCTGGCGGGGGTGTCGCGCAAGAGCATGATATATAAGGCGCTCAATATCACCCCCGAAGAGGCCCTCGCCGGAACAATTGCCCTCGGTTGGGAGGCGCTCAGAGAAGGCGCGTCGATACTCCGCGTTCACGACACCCTGCCCGCCGCGCAATCGATCGATCTGTTCAAACGCATGTATATATAGCGCTTACCTGAGCAGAAAGTTGCTCATTTGCCGGATTCCGGGAGGTTAGATCCTTTGCGTTCCGCTTCCCTGCAGTTCTCCTGCAGGGGACACCCTTCGCATCCTCCGGCAGGGATGTTCCCACATGCGCACGCTCCCTCGGACACTCCATCGCAACATGCACTGTCTCCGCGCCTTATGCTCATGCGCCGCCACACGAAAAGCGCCGCCGCAATCAGACACAGCCCGATGATGATCCACACGAGAATTTCCTGCATGGCAGTCTCATTTTTTGTTACACAAAAATGTAGCGAAAGATACAAAAATACTTGTGGTTACACCTACAACAGCATCCCTGTCTGATAGACTGCGAAAGCGGCGATCCAGGCTATTGCAGTGGTATAGAGCACTGTGAACAGAGCCCATCGCCCGCCGATCTCCTTGCGGACGGCGGCGATGGCGGCGAAACATGGGAAGTAGAGCAGAATGAATATCATCAGCGCATAGGCCACCAGCGGCGAGTAGACGCTCTCTCCGGCGCGGGGGCCGGAGATGTACTTCTGGTTGCGAAGTTGCCGGGCAAGCGAACCGGCATCGTCGCCCGTGTTGCTCAGCACGGCCATCGAGCTGACAATGATCTCTTTGGCGGCCATGCCGCTGAGCAGGCTGATCCCGATATGCCAATCGAAACCCAGAGGGCGGATCGCCGGCTCGATGGCACGCCCCAGCCGGCCGATATATGAGGCCGCCTGACGTTCGGAGGCCTGTTCGACATCGAGTTGGTGCAACTGTTGCTGCCGCTCCTCGGGCGTGAGGAGCGAGGCCTCAACCTGCGAATGCAACGCGGCGTAATCTTTCGAGTAGTCGACCTTGCGGGGAAAGTAGCCCAAAGCCCAGATAAGCACCGCGGCGACGAGGATCACGCTGCCCATCTTGCGCAGGTACTGCACCCCGTTGCCCCACATGTGCCGGATGACGCTGCGCGTGGTGGGAATGCGGTAGGGCGGCAGCTCCATGACAAATGGCGCATCCTTCTTGCTGAAGAATATCTTCCTGAGCGCCAGCGAGCTGACTATCGCCACCAAAACGCCCGCCAGGTAGATCGACAGCAGCACCGCCCCTTGCCAGTGCACGAAGAAGGCCGAGACGAGCAGCACATAGACCGGCATACGTGCGCTGCACGACATGAAGGGGATGATCAGTATGGTCAGGATGCGGTCTTTGCGGCTCTCGAGGGTGCGCGTGGCCATGATGGCCGGCACGTTGCAGCCGAAACCCATCAGCAGGGGGATGAACGACTTGCCGTGCAGCCCGATGCGGTGCATCGCCTTGTCCATGATGAAGGCCGCGCGCGCCATGTAGCCCGTATCCTCCATGATCGAGATGAACAGGAAGAGCAACAGAATGTTAGGCAGGAACATCAGCACGCCGCCCACACCGTTGATCACCCCGTCGCACAACAGATCGCGCAGAGGCCCCTCAGCCATCGCCCCTGCGATGACCCCTCCCAACCAGCCGACCCCCTGCTCGATCCATCCGGCCGGGATGTTGCCCAGCGAGAAGGTCGCCTGGAACATCAACCACAGGATGCCAAGAAAGATCGGGATGCCGAAGAACTTGTGTGTCAGCACCCTGTCGATCCGCGAAGAGCGTTGGCCCTTCTCGCCCACCGTGCCTTCGCCGTATGTCTCGGCCAGCGCGCCGGCGATGAAGCCGTATCTGGCGTCGGCGATGACCGTCTCGGTCCGCTCGCCGTAGAGTTTCTCGATCTGCGCCTGCTCGTCGGCCGCCGCCTGCTCGATCTGCTCGATGTTGGGCGCGGCAGAGATGGCCTCGAGTGTGGAGCGGTCGCCCTCCAACAGCTTGATGGACAGGTAGCGCGACGAGTAGCGGGCCACGATCTCCGAGTTGCGCCAAATCAGGTCCTGCAACACCTTGATCGAACGCTCGACATCCACTCCGTAGTTGATGTGTACATGCCTGACCGTCGGGTCTTTATCTTCAAACACCTCGACGATCTTGTCGAACAGGCTGTCGATACCGCGCCCCCGCGAGGCCACCGTGGGCACCATAGGGATGCCGATCATGGCGCCCAGCATGTCATAATCGAGGCGGGCCCCCGCCTCCTCCAGCTCGTCGTACATGTTCAGAGCGATGACCACCTTGAGGTCCATATCGATCAACTGCGTGGTGAGGAAGAGGTTACGCTCGAGGTTTGACGCATCGATCACATTCACCACCACGTCGGGCATCTGCTCCAGCAGGTGGGTGCGCACATAGAGCTCTTCGGGGGTATATTCGGTTACGGAGTAGGTGCCGGGCAGGTCGAACAGGTTGATCATATTGCCTTTATGCCTCACCATAACGTTCTTGGACCCCACCGTTACCCCGGCGTAGTTGCCCACCTTCTCGTGCGACCCCGACGCCACATTGAACAGCGAGGTCTTGCCCGAGTTGGGATTGCCCACCAGAGCCACATCGATCACCCCCGCACCCCCCTCCGCGCCCTCGTACCTCAGGCGGTGGGGGACGCTGGTGCGTTCCTCGCCGCGACACTCCAGCGTGCCGTCTCCCCTCTCCCGGCCGGAGGGGCGGCCCGGCAGCGGAGCAACCTCGATCAGATGCGCCTCACTGCGCCGCAGAGCGATATGATAGCCCATGATCTGGTATTCGACCGGATCGCGCAGCGGAGCGTTGCGGATCACCTTCACCGTCTTGCCCCGCACAAAACCCATCTCGGTGATCCTCTTGCGGAACGACCCGTGCCCGTAGACCTTGGTTATCACACCCTCTTCGGATGTGCCCAACTCCGACAACCTTTTATGTATTATGAGCTGTTCCAAATTTTGCTTTATTGAGTTTGCTTTTCCCGCTGCGCGCGGGGCGCCAACTTTGTTGGCTCGCAAAGAGATGCTCGCCTTCCTCCTCCTTGCGGGGCATAGTCTGCGAGCAGCCTCTGCTCCCGCTGCGAGCGTCGGTTATAAGAAAGTTGGACAAAGAATTTTTAACTATTCAGGTGCGCCGGGTGGCGAAATGACAGTTTATGGATTGACAAGCGGGCGGCGGGCGAAGCCCGGCTGCCTTTTCACTCGAGGGATTTGGGCTTCTGAAAGTTTGCTTTCAAGCCAAATCTCTCGAGTGAAAAGCGCCGCATTTCATGCGGCCCGCCACTTGTTGATCTCAGCACTAACCAAAATCCGGAGATGCGAAGCATCTTCGGAAAAGTTTAGCTTCGCTGATTATCTGTCGAAAGCTCGGCAAAGTTCATGCAAGCATGACTCTGCCCTCACTCCTAAGATAATTCCGGTTCTCTTTTCCAAAAGAGAACAAAAAACACTTCACTTCGCATCGATCCCCATGCGTTCGAGCAGGGGGCGGATGTCGGGTTTATGGCCGCGGAAGCGGATGTAGAGGGTCATGGGGTTCTCGGAGCCGCCGGGGGCGAGGACGTTGCGGCGGAAAGACCCGGACGTTTCGCGATTGAAGATACCCTTCTCCCTGAAAAGCGAGAAGGCGTCGGCATCGAGCACCTCGGCCCATTTGTAGCCATAGTATCCCGCGGCGTATCCTCCCGAGAATATGTGAGAGAAGGCGGTGGACATGCAGGTGTGCGGGTTCTGGGGGAAGAAAGTGGCGGGGGCCATGGCCTGCCACTCGAACTGCTCGACAGCAGCGGCGACCGGGGCGACGATGGTGTGCCAGGCCATGTCGTTAAGCCCTAATGACACCTGACGAACATTCTGATAGGGAGCCATATAGTTGCGTGCGGCAACGATGCGGTCGATGAGCTCGGCGGGCATCTTCTCGCCGGTCTGGTAGTGGACGGCCCACAGGTCGAGGAACTCCTTCTCGGTGGCCCAGTTCTCCATGACCTGCGAGGGGAGCTCGACAAAGTCGCGGTAGACGCTGGTGCCTGTCAGCGAGGGGTAACGTCCCTCGGCGAGCATGCCATGCAGGGCGTGGCCGAACTCGTGCAGCAGGGTGGTGTACTCGTCGAAGGTGAGCAGCGATGGGCTCGAGGCGGTGGGTTTGGTGAAGTTGCAGCACAGCGACACCAGGGGGCGCACTTCTCGTCCCTGGCGGTCGACATACGTCTCGCGGAAGGAGGTCATCCACGCCCCCGACCGTTTGCCCTGACGCGGGAAGAAGTCGAGATAGAGGATGGCCATCAGTTTGCCGCTCTGGTCATGCACCTCGTAGGTCTTCACATCTTTGTGATAGACAGGGATGTGTCTGTTCTCGGCGAATGTCAGTCCGTAGAGCTTCTCCGCCAGCAGAAAGACCCCATTCTGCACATTCTCGAGCCTTAGGTAGGGCTTGGTGAGCTCCTCGCTGAGGTTATAACGCTCCATGCGGTAACGCTCTTCGTAATAGGCCCAGTCCCACGGTGCAAATTCGGACGAGACGAACGGGTTGCCCGCATGAAGATCGGACGCGGCGCAGGCCTTTATCGTATCGAAGTCCTTCTGCGCCTGAGCCCGGGTGTCGGCAAGCAACTGACCCAGCAACCCCTTGACCGCCTCCACGTTGCCGGCCATGCGCTCCTCGAGAACATAGTCGGCATAGGTCTTGTAGCCCAGCAGGTTGGCGATCAGCATACGCAACTCGGCGATGCGTTTGACCGCCATGCTGTTGTCGTATTCGCCGCCGAAAGCGCGCGAATTGTAATGTTCCCACACCTGGTGTTTGAGCTCCCGATCCCGGCAGTAGGTCATAAACGGCCGGAAGGAGGGGGCCTGCAGGGTTACCTTCCAACCTTTCTGCCCGCTTGCGCGCGCCTCCTCGGCCATCGCTTCGACCACATAGCCGGGCATGCCCTCCACCCGGGAGGAGTCCTCCTCGGGGATGAGCAGCGACCAGCCGTTGGTGGCGTCCAGGGCATTCTTGCTGAAGCTGAGCTTCAGGTCCGCCAGCTCGGTGGTCAGCGCCCGGTAGCTCTCCTTGTCGGCGGGCGAGAGGTTGGCCCCGTTGCGGGTGAACATTTTGTAATACTTCTCCAGCAGCGTCGCCTGGTCCGTGGCCAGAGAGAGCTCGCCGCGGCGGTCGTATAGTTGCTTCACCCGCGCAAAGAGCTTCTCGTTCAGCGTTATGTCGTTCGACAGCTCGGTCAGGGCGGGCTGTATCTCCTGCGCCAGCTCCTGCATCGGCTCGGAGGTCTCACACTCGTTGAGGTTGAAAAATATGTTGCTCACGCACGTGAGCAGCTCCCCCGCCAGATCGAGCGCCACCACCGTGTTGTCGAACGTCGGCTCGGCCTCGCTGTTGGCTATCGAATCGATCTGGGCTCGCTGCCTGGCGATCCTCAAGAAACTGCAGTCCGACCAGACAGACATCGACACCCTGGCCGCCGACGTGCGACAGGCCACAGAACTCATCGGAGAGTGTCGTCGTCGCCTGCTCAAGACCGAAAAACAGATCGAA
>BNXD01000039.1 GCA_025999315.1 Bacteroidia bacterium
GGCAACAGGGTGAATGGAACCGTATCAGGGTACGTTGCGTTGGGCGTATACCAGTGATAACCACGTGGATAAACGACGTACAGATGTGCCGTCTCGACACGGCGACCATCACCGGCGTACCCAACTACGATCCCGAGACGGTGGCGCAGCGGCTGGGGCGAGAGGGCCATATCGCTCTGGAGATCCACGACGTGGTGATGAGCAACCCCCTGGGGCGCGACCGCTGGGAGGTGGGCGCCAAATGTCGCTGGAAGAATATCTCCGTCAGGGAGTTATAGCGTTTTGCCGTCCGCGGCCGACGAAATCTGCCCGCGCCTTCACAAGCCACAACACGGCTCGCAAAATAGTTTTTCACTCCACCACACGCCCGACAAGGGTGGCCGAGGTGCAGTCGGTGATCTCCACCCTGACATAGTCGCCGGGGTGGAGGTCGCCGCGCGGAAAGACCACCACCTTGTTCTGCGACGTGCGGCCGAAGAGCTGATCCTCGCTGCGTTTGGAGCGCCCTTCCACCAGAACCTCAAAACGGCGGCCCACGTCGCGGCGGTTGCTCTCGAGCGAAAGGGTGTTCTGCAGGGCGATCACCTCGCCGAGGCGGCGTGTCTTCTCCGCCTCGGGCACGTCGTCGGGCATCTCGCGCGAGGCCCGTGTGCCCGGACGCTCGGAGTATTTGAACATGTAGGCAAAATCGAACCCTGCCTCTCTCATCAGCGAGAGGGTCTGTCGGTGATCGTCCTGAGTCTCACCGCAAAAGCCTGCGATCAGGTCGGTCGAGACGGCGCAGTCGGCCATCCGCTCGCGTATGGCCCGGATGCGGCCGAGGTACCACTCGCGGCTATATTTGCGGTTCATGCGCTCGAGCATCTCCGAGCTGCCGCTCTGGGCCGGAAGGTGGATCGCCCGGCAGATGTTGGGTGTGGCGGCAATGACATCGAGCACCTCATCGCTCAGATCCTTGGGGTGAGAGGTGGCAAAGCGCACCCTCAACTGTGGCGACACACCGGCCACGTCGGCCAGCAACCGCGCAAAATCCACATCCCCAAAACTGTACGAGTTGACGTTTTGCCCCAGCAGGGTAACCTCGCGGTAACCGGCGTCGAACAGCTCGCGGGCCTCGCGCAGGATGGTCTGCGGGTCGCGGCTGCGCTCGCCCCCGCGCGTGTAGGGCACCACGCAGTAGGAGCACATGTTGTTGCACCCGCGCATGATGGCGATAAAGGCGCTGACCCCGCCCTGATCGAGCCTCACGGGCGAAATCTCGGCATAGGTCTCCTCGCGCGACAGTTCGACGTTGATGCTGCGACCCGCCTGATCGCCTGCGTCGCGCAGCAGGCGCGGCAGGTCGCGATAGGCGTCGGGGCCCACCACAATGTCCACCGCCCGACGCTCGAAAAGCTCCTCGCGAAGGCGTTCGGCCATGCACCCTATAACCCCGAGACGAAGCCCCGGACGCGCCTTTTTGTAGCGTCCCAACTCGGAAAGACGCCCCCAGATGCGCTGCTCGGCGTTGTCGCGCACCGAGCAGGTGTTGACCAGAATCACATCGGCCTCTTCGGGGCGGCGGGTGTAGAGGTAGCCTTCTTTCTGCAGGATGGCCACGACGATCTCGCTGTCGCCGACATTCATCTGACAACCATAGGTTTCGATATAGAGTTTCCGGCCGGAACCGGTTGCCGGTCGCAGGTTTTTGTAGTCCATCATGAATCTATATTGAGTTTTTTATCATAACACTCCCACCGAGACGAACATCTGTCTGTAGGCCTCGGCTTTGCGTTCGAGCGGCAAGGGGTAGGCGCGCGAGGAGGAGGGCATGCGCCACAGTGTCATGCGGCGACCGGCAAAATCGAACGTCGCGCTGCCTCCCACCGGCGGAGGCAAGAAGCGCCCGAGGGGTTGCAGGTCGACAGTGGCAGAGTCCGTCTGCCGTGTCGCCTTTTCCGCCGGGACTGCGCTGCCGCCTGTCCGCCCGACAGAGGCCGGGGCCCCCTGCGCCGCATCGATGATCGCAGTCAGGGTGTCGGTCGCTTTCTGTCCGGTGGTGATGATCGTGCGACACAGCGGTATCTGCTCCAGCAGCGTGGCCAGATCGAGGGGCCGGACCACCTCCAGCAGGTTGTCCGAGGCATTGCCGCCGTGGCGTATCACAGCCTCGGCCGTGTCGCTCAGCGCGATGGTGCGACTGCGGCAGAACTGTTCGATCTGCGCCCGGTCGAAACGCCGCCCGTCGACAAAGTGATCGCGCCGACCGAAAAAGAGCAATCCCATGATGCGCCACATGTCGTTCTGGAGGTTGGGATAGAAAAACTCCATCGACCAGCGCGCCCGCGGCGGCGGAAAACTGCCGAGCATCAATACCCTCGCCCCTTCGGGCAGAAAGGGTGGAAGGGGGTGGTGCTCTATGAGGTCATTCGATGGTTTCATGATCGCAGTGCAAAATTACTATTTTTGAGCGAGCGGAGAAATGTGTCCGAAAACTTTAAGAGGTTATATATAATTTCAGTCTGTTTTTAATGCGAATTAACAGTTAAAACTTATATTTGATTATCAATATTTTATTGCTTAATCAATTTTTATGTCATGTTACCCTCAAGCGAAACTCTTTTCATGTCACCCTGAGCGAAGTCGAAGGGTCTCGGTAAGACTGGTGAATCAGTCATTTTGAGATGCTTCGACTTCGCTCAGCATGACAGGAGATGTAGAGATGGTTGCCTTCGGGCTACTCCTCGCAGCTCGGCATGGCTCGAACAAGTTCGACTCTGCCCTCACTCGCAGCGTCGGGCAGACTTCGCTCAGCATGACATGGTGAATTTCAACTGTTAATTCGCATTTTTAATAAAAATAAATATCTTTGTAAAATTATGGCCGTGGACCGCAAAAATAACCAAACATTATGAATAGTCTCATCATCGGACGATCGCTGCTCGCGGCTTCGGCGGCGTTTGCGACAGTTCATCCGACGGCGGCAGGGGCTGCCGCCAAGGGCGCGGGTCAGACGGCCAAAACGGCAATGCCGTCAAACCCAACATCATATATATCCTGGCCGACGACCTCGGTTACGGCGACATCGGCATACTCGGCCAAAAGACGATCTCTACCCCCAACCTCGACCGTATGGCCCGCGAGGGGATGATCTTCACCAACCACTACGCGGGGCGCCCGTCAGCGGCCCCTCGCGCTGTGTGCTGATGACGGGCAAACACACCGGACACTCGTCGATCCGCGGCAACAAATCGATCACACAGGTGGGTGTAGCCCCCCTCTGGGCGTCGGACATCACTCTGGCCGAGGCTGTCAGGAAGAACACCGATTATGTTACGGGCATGAGCGGACGGTGGCATCTGGGCGGCGAGTTGACCAACCAGACCCCCTATCACCGCGGTTTCGACTATCATTTCGGCAAGCTGAGCGCCGACTTTCCCAACAAACAGGGCGTGATGATCGACCTGAACTGGGACGTCAACGGCAAACATCTCACTTACAGCGAATATGCGGCCAAAAATTCGGAGGCCATGTTCGAGAACGGCAAGCTCTACAACCTCACCCCCGAGGAGCAGGCCCGGCGTCCGATCAACATGGACCGTCTGGTGACCGACAAGGCCAAGGCCTTCATCGACAGAGAGAAGAGCCGGCCGTTCTTTCTTTATGTGGCCTATTCGCTGGTGCACTCTCCCATGGAGTATCACGATGCTACGCCCGTCGAAGCCAACGACTGGCCCGAGGCCGAACGCGCCTTCGCCTCGATGCTCATGAGCCTCGACAAGTATGTGGGCGAGATACTCGATCTGGTCGACCGCCTCGGGCTGGGACAGAAGACGCTGGTGGTCTTCTCGTCCGACAACGGCGCCCACAACGAGGGGGGCCACGACCACACGTTCTTCAACTCGACGGGCGAGTTTCGCGGCTTCAAACGCGACGTTTACGACGGGGGGATGCACACCCCGCTCTTCTGCCGCTGGACGGGCACCATCAAGCCCGGCTCGCACTCCGATCTGCTGTCGGCGTTCTGGGATGTGATGCCGACGGTGTGCGATCTGGCCGGCGCGCCGATACCCGAGAGCACCGACGGGCTGTCGATGGCCCCCACGCTGTTGGGCAAACCTCAGACGGAGAGGCACGAGTTTCTCTACTGGGAGTTCAACGAACGTTCGGACCGCAAACGGCCGGGCGCCGAATACAAACAGGCCGTGGTCTTCGACAAGTGGAAGGTTATCAACTACCTCGACGCCCAAAGAGTCGAGCTCTACGCCCTGGCTGCGCTCGAAGGCAAGGATAAACTGGGGCGCGAATGGGTCGTCGAGCAGAACGACCTGGCGGCCAAATACCCCGAGCTGGTCAAACGGGGCCTGCTCTACATGGCCGCCTCGCATATCCAGAACCCGATCTTCCCCATGACCCGTCATGAGAGAGGCAAAGAGGTGAACGGTAAATAGATCGCGAACGTCTCTTTGCAAGCCAACTTAACACCCCGCGCATAGCGGTCTTCGGCAGACGGCAGACAACAGTCAAACTTAAAGTTCATGGCAAGACGCCGACTGCTTTTCGACTTTGCTGAGCAAAGTCGAAAAGCCCGCAGCCGCCCCCAGCGGAGGGCTGCACTCGTCTGCGACTTCGAGCAGCCCACCGCCGACTGCGGGCCGCCCTAATTGCCTGCACTTCACTATTAAATGGCTCTTTTTAACCAACCTTTAATTGAACAACCGGTAAAATACAACACGATGAGAAAAGCTATATTCACGGCGTTGCTGATGGCGGCGGTCGCCACAGGCGCCGTCGGCGCTGCCACCACCAAAACATCTACGCCGCAGATCGGGGCGCAGGTGTTCATCGAGCCCGGTCAGAGCGACGCACAGATCGACCTCTGGTTTCGCACGCTGAAAGAGAGCGACATGACCGTTGCACGCATCCGCATGTTCGAGCGTTATATGCGCGACAAGGACGGCGGGTGGGACTTCGCGCTATTCGACAAAGCGTTCAGGGCGGCCGAAAAGTATGACATAGAGCTCTATGCGACGCTCTTCCCCTATACCGAGTTTACGGATGTGGGCGGGTTCAAGTTTCCGCGCGATGATCCGCACTCCGACGCGGTGATGGAGTACATCAACCGGACGGTCTCCCACTTCAAGAGCTTCAAATCGCTCAAGGCGTGGGTGTTGATCAACGAGCCAGGGCTCAGCTCGCCCCCACTGAACGAACGTTTCACCGCCCGAATGTACCGCGACTGGCTGGTGCGCAGAGCCGACAGGGATTACAACCAGGCGGGTTATCCGGTGCCGGATTTCGACCGCGAACGCTTCAACCTGTGGTATCACACCTGGTATCTGGACCGTCTGGCCAAAGAGGTGCGCAAGTACGACGCCAAGAGCGAACTTCACGTCAATCCTCACAACGTGTTGCGGCTGTACGGTTCGTACGACTTTCCCGCCTGGCGCAATTTTCTCACCACGCTCGGAGGGTCGGCCCATGCCAGCTGGCACTTTTCGATGTTCAAACGCAACGCCTACAACATAGCCATGGCGGCCAACTCGGAGATGCTGCGTTCGGGGGCGGGCCCTCTGCCGTGGCTGATGACCGAGCTGCAGGGCGGCAATAACATCTTCAGCGGCATGAGCTCGGCCATGATGTGCCCTACGCCCGAAGAGACGACGCAGTGGCTGTGGACCGTGATGCTCACCGAGGGTAAGGCGGGCATCTTCTGGTGTCTCAACCCCCGCGCTTCGGGAGCCGAGGCGGGCGAGTGGGCCCTGCTCAACTTCAAGGACAAGCCATCGGGCCGTATGGTCGCGGCGGCCTCCGTAGCCCGGACTATCAGAGAGAACGCCGCCCTGCTCTCGCCCCTGAAGGTGGTCGAGAGCGGGATAACGATCCTCTACAACCGCGAATCGGCGTGGACCGAGACCCGTCAGGGCCGCGGACGCAACACCAAAATGGAGGGTTCGTCCATCAACTCGCCGCTGGCCTACTTCGAGGCCCTCGCCGCGCTGGGCATTCAGGCCAACCTGAAAGAGATACGCGAGGTGGACTTCTCCGAGAGCGACTACAGCGGCAAGGTCATGATCCTCTCGAACCAATGGGCTGTGGATCAGACGCTGGTCGCCAATCTGGAGAAATTTGTCGCCGCCGGTGGCAAGCTCATAGTCGACGGCATGAGCGGATACTACGACTACAACGCCCACTGCACTGCCGCCTCGGGCAATTTCCAGATGGCGAAGCTGCTGGGCGCCTCGCCGGTGGAGTATGGCCTGATGGAGGAGGGTTTCGGGATCACGCTTGGGCAGATCACCCTGCCGGCCCGGATGTGGATGGGCGTGGTCGAGACCGCCGGGGCAACATCGCTGGCGCAGATCGACTCCCGGACGGTGGCCACGAGCTACCGGCTGGGCAAAGGCGAGGTCATATGGATACCGTCGCTGGTGGGGCTCACCGCACGCGAGGGCAAGGACGGCTACCAGACCCTCGACCAGTGGCTCACAGGGCAGCTTCCGGGGCCGATGCTCGACAAGGCGTTCCGTTTTGCCGCCTTCGAGCGCGGCGTGCAGATGCTCACGGCATCCTCGGGCAAAGAGTATGTCAGCCTGATCGTCAACAAAAGCTCGCAGCAACGCACCGTCCCCATCCTCACCCCCGGATCGCTGCGCGGCAGGGTGATCTTCGCAGGCAAGGGCGGCAGCATCGACGGAAGCCAGGTGACCATCGCCCCCGAAGAGAGCATCGTAATACGCTGGCAATAGGTTTTTTAGATGACCCGCCACCAAAGGCAGTCAAGGTAGATCACAAAAAGACGCACGGTTGCTTTAAGCCTGGTTAGGGTGTGGCCCGCAGACGGCGGGGGCTCTCTTTTGAACGTCAAACCCGATGCCGTAAGGCGAGGGCACACAAAACAATAAAGGGTGGCAGCCAAAGTTGGCAGGCAAAAAGAGACCTGCCTTCCTCCTTGCACCTCGGCAGAGAGTTCGAGCAAGTTCGACTCTGCCCTCGGTTTGGCATTGCGGCTCGCGGACGGCGGGGGGATGTGGGACGAAGCCGCAGGCGAGGAGTGCAGCCCTCCGCGTGGGGCGGCTGCGGGCTGCGCGGCTCGCAGAGCCGCAATGAAAATACCTCCATTAGTGTTAACACACCCTAATTGAACCGACATCCCCTCCGAGCGTCAGCCACCAACGCCCGGACAGCCCCGAACATGAAAAATACAGAAAAAACATAACCCATGCAAAACGACAGGATCTATATTGCGCTGACCGCTCTGGCGGCGTGTGGCATACACCCCCTGACCGCGACGGCCAAAACGGCCGGGGCCGGGGGGCAGAAACCGAACGTGATCATTATCTATGCCGACGATGTGGGGTTCGGCGATCTGTCGTGCAACGGATCGAAGACCATCTCCACACCCAATGTCGATCGGCTGGCCAAGGCGGGGATCCGGTTCACCAACGCTCATACGACCTCTTCGACCTCGACCCCGGCGCGTTTCGGGCTGCTGACGGGGCGCTATCCGTGGCGGGTCAAGGGCACCGACATCGCTACGGGCGATGCGGGGATGATCATTGCGCCGGGCACCTGCACCATAGCTTCGCTGATGCAGCAGGCCGGTTACAAGACCGCTGCCGTGGGCAAGTGGCACCTGGGGCTGGGCGAGACGGCCCGGCAGGACTGGAACGGGGAGATCACCCCCGGATTGAAGGAGACAGGCTTCGATCACTCGTTCATCATGGCCGCCACGGGCGACCGTGTGCCTTGCGTATATATCGAGAACCAGCGTGTCTACAACTACGACCCGTCGGCGCCCATATACGTGAGTTACAAGCAGAACTTTCCCGGTGAACCCACCGGCAAAAGCAATCCCGAGCTGCTGACCAAGTTGCGCCCCAGCCACGGACACGACCAGAGCATCGTGAACGGCATCTCGCGCATCGGTTACATGAAGGGCGGCGGCAAGGCGCTGTGGCGGGATGAGGACATCGCCGACGTGATCACCGGCAAGGCTGTGGAATTCATTGAGGCCAACGCCACGAGGCCGTTCTTCCTCTACCTGGGCACCAACGACATACACGTGCCGAGGGTGCCGCACGAGCGTTTCGTGGGCAAAAGCGGCATGGGCGCAAGGGGCGACGCCATCCTCTCGTTCGACTTTACGGTGGGGCGGTTGATGGAGACGCTCGGCAAACTGGGCATAATGGACAACACCATAATCGTCCTGAGCAGCGACAACGGACCGGTGCTCGACGACGGTTATCGGGACCGGGCGGTGGAACTGCTGGGGGCTCACCGGCCGTGGTGGATCTATCGCGGGGGCAAGTACAGTGCTTTCGAGGCCGGCACCCGTACACCGCTGATAATCAAGTGGAACAAGGCTCGGGGCGTGAAAGCCGGGCAGGTGTCGGATGCGCTGGTGAGCCATATCGACATGATGGCCACCCTGGCGCAGGTGGAGGGCGTAACGTTGCCCGCGGGCGCTGCGCCCGACAGTCGCAACGCCCTGGCTGCGCTCGAAGGCAAGGATAAACTGGGGCGCGAATGGGTCGTCGAGCAGAACGTGTCCACTACCCTGTCGCTGCTGGCGGCCGACGGCTACAAATACATCGAGCCAAGCAAAGGCCCGGCGTTGAACAAAAATTCCAACATCGAGATGGGCAACAACCCCAACCCTCAACTCTACAACACCAAAGCCGACCCGGGCGAGACGAACAATCTGGCGGCGACGATGCCCGCAAAGGTCGATCAGCTCGCCTCGCTGCTGGGAAAGATTGTCGGCGATGGCGGTTTCCGCCAGTCTAACGGCCAATTCGAGAAGTAACTCTGCGCGCAACGCTCCGTGGCATGACGGTCGTCATGCCACGGAGCGTTGCGCGTTTGCGGATATTCCGATTTGTAGATACCGAGGCGACAACAGCGGCCTCATGTTAAGAGTCTGTGGATTTTCAGCCGAGGGCTATTTGGCTCGCAAAGATGCGCTCGTCTTCTTCGTCCGTATCCCGGACAACCTGCCGTCGGCTGCAGGCTGCGCGGTACGCGGAGCCCGCAACGAGAATACTTCTCATATTAGATCCACCTTGCAGTTTTGCCTGTCAAAACTGCCGACTCCCTCGCCCCCCAGCGGCTAAAAGCCGCTGGGGGGCGAGGGAGTCGAAAAACAGGTGTCGATCGCGGGCCGTAGTCTGCAAGCAGCCTCAAGCTCCTGCGAAGCTAACCGTTCAAAAAGACGCCCGCGAAATTGGCGAGCAGAGAGACGCTCACTCTCCTCGCTCGGCAGAGAGTTCGAGCAAGCTCGACTCTGCCCTCGTCCCTTCGTCGGGAAGCGTGGGGCGGCCGACGGCTGTCGGTGCAGGCTGCGAGCTGCGCGGTCATCACGCTATCAACCGCACTTGCTGTGTCCGCAGGCCTGGCAGGTGGGGCAACCGTTCTGGTAGATCAGGGCCGCCTCGCCGCACTCGGGGCACGTCTGTTTCACCTCGGTGCCGTCCTCGATGTATTGTTTCAGGGCGCGAGCGACGCCGTTTTTCCATGTGTTGATGCTCTCGCTGTTCAGATGCAGCGATTCGATGAGCGTTACAACATCCACGATGGGCATACCCACGCGCAACACCCCCGAGATGAGCTTGGCATAGTTCCAGAACTCCTCATCGAACAGACGCGAGATGCCTCCGACGGTGTTTTTGTAGCCATACTTGTCGGTGTACTGGAAGTCGTAACGCCGGTTGCCGTCCTCTTCCGCCACTTTGATGATCAGCCCCTTGACCACCTTGCGGGGGATGAACATGGCGTCCTCCTCGATCTTGCCGGTGAATATCTCATAGGGGCGGTCGTTGTAGATGCCCACGAAAGCGATCCAGTCCTGGTCGCCATTTTTGAAACGTACGATGTCGGCATCGAGCTCCGTCGGACGGTGCATGGGCGGTTTGTAGCCGCCGGCCTCCGCTCCCGGTTTGCCGTCGCTCCTGTCCTTTTCGACGAGCACCCCGGCGCGCGAACCGTCGCGGTAGACCGTTACCCCCTTGCAGCCGCACTCCCACGCCGTGCGGTAGACCTGCGCCACCAGCTCCTCGGTGGCGTCGTTCGGCAGGTTGACCGTTACCGAGATAGAGTGGTCGACCCACTTCTGGATCGCCCCCTGCATCTGGACCTTCGCAACCCAGTCGATGTCGTCTGCCGTAGCTTTGTAATAGGGCGATTTCTCGATCAGACGGTCGAGCTCGGCGTCAGAAATACGTTTGAGGTTCGCGGCCGAATGACCGTTGGCCTCGAGCCAGGTAACGAAGTGGTGATGATAGACGTTGTACTCCTCCCACGAGTCGCCCACCTCGTCGACGAATGTGATGCGCACGTCCATGTCGCTGGGATTCACCTTGCGGCGGCGTTTGTAGACGGGGCGGAAGACCGGCTCGATGCCCGAGGTGGTCTGCGACATGAGGCTGGTGGTGCCCGTGGGGGCGATGGTGAGCATGGCTATGTTGCGACGTCCCACACGGGTCATCTCCAGGTAGAGCTCGGGATCGGCCTCTCTGATGCGGTCGATCATGGGGTTGGCGGCCTCTTTCTCGGCGTCGTAGATGGGGAACGACCCTCGTTCGGAGGCCATCCGCACCGAAGCGCGGTAGGCCTCCAGGGCCAGCGTCTTCTGCACCTCCACTGCAAAGTCGATGGCCTGGTCGGTGCCGTAACGCAGCCCCAGCGCGGCCAGCATGTCGCCTTCGGCGGTGATACCCAGCCCCGTACGACGCCCCTGGAGCGCCTTCTCGCGGATCTTCTCCCACAGACGATGCTCCACTGTGCGTATCTCCTGCTCCTCGGGGTCGTTGTCTATTTTTTTGATTATTGCCTCGATCTTCTCCAACTCCAGGTCGATGATGTCGTCCATCATGCGCATAGCCTTGGCAATGTGCTCTTTGAAGCGGGCGAAGTTGAACGATGCTCCCTCGGTGAAGGGCCGATCGACATAGCTGTAGAGGTTGATGGCCAGAAGGCGGCAACTGTCATAGGGACAGAGCGGTATCTCGCCGCATGGGTTGGTCGACACGGTGCGGAAGCCCTCGCCGGCATAGCAGTCGGGCACCGATTCGCGCAGGATGGTGTCCCAGAAGAGCACCCCCGGCTCGGCAGATCGCCAGGCATTGTGGATGATCTTGTTCCACAGCGCGCGGGCGTCGATCGTCTTCTCGTAGGCCGGTTTTTTGGACGAGATGGGGAATTGCTGGCGGTAGGGTTTTCCCTCGATGACCGCGTTCATGAACTCGTCGTCGATCTTGATCGATACGTTCGCCCCGGTAACCTTGCCTGTCTCGACCTTGGCGTCGATGAAGTTCTCGGCGTCGGGGTGACGGATCGACAGCGACAGCATCAGCGCACCACGTCGGCCATCCTGCGCCACCTCGCGCGTGGAGTTGGAGTAGCGCTCCATGAACGGCACGATGCCCGTCGAGGTGAGGGCGCTGTTGAGCACCGGGCTGCCCGTGGGGCGGATGTGCGAAAGGTCGTGGCCCACCCCGCCGCGCCGCTTCATGAGCTGCACCTGCTCCTCGTCGATGCGAATGATGCCGCCGTAGGAGTCGGCCGGGTTGCTGTGCCCGATCACAAAACAGTTGGACAGCGAGGCCACCTGCATGTTGTTGCCGATGCCGGTCATCGGCCCCCCCTGCGGAATGGCGTATTTGAAATCCTTGAGCAGCTGATGAACCTCCTTGGCGCTCATCGGGTTGGGATAGGTGGCCTCTATGCGGGCTATCTCATTGGCGATGCGCCAGTGCATCTGCTCGGGCGAATTTTCGTAGATGTGGCCGAACGAATCTTTCAGCGCATATTTGCTCACCCACACCGTAGCGGCCAGCTCGTCGCCCTTGAAATAGTCTTTGGCTCCCTGCACGGCCTCGGCATACTGATACTCTCTGGAGGCCGACGCTCCGGCCTCCTTTTTCCCTTTTGATTCCGACATGACGATGATCTTTTCCTCGAGGGGGATTATCCACTCGAATTTACTGCAAGTTTACTGCTCTATCGTCAAAATAGCCAGCATCGGGCGGGATAGTTATCACTATTTTATCAACAGAAAGAGATGTTGGGAGCGGAATCTGCACAAGAAGGGGTGCGCAGCAGAGTGTTGCGGCGACAGTCTTCCTGTCGCAGGGCAGGGCGCATGGCTGCGCAGTGCAAGGGGATGCGCGGGTGTGCAGCGCGGCGGGACTATCTGGAGAGGACGACCGACGCGCGCCCTACTTTGCCGCCCAGCGAAGGGGCGATCTTGGAGACCCGGACCGTCGCCTTCTGCAACTGTGGAAAACGGCCGTACAACGCCTCGACGATGCGGTGGGCAACATGCTCGATGATCTTCGAGGGAGTCTCCATCTGCTCTTTGACGATATGATAGACAGCCTGATAGTCGATGATCCCCTCGTCCAGACGGTCGCTTCGGACGCCCTCGCCCTCGGGCGCCTCCAGCCACACGTCGACGCTGAAACGCATGCCCACCTTACGCTCCAGAGAGAAGCATCCGTGATGGGCGTAAAACTCCATATTTTCAAGGTGTACGGTCATGTTGAAGAGAGATTAAGGGTGCATTCGGGGGGCGGCTCTCTTTAGAACAGGCACCTGTCGCCGCGCACCTCGTCGATCAGGGATTCGATGTCTCCCCATACCTCTTCGCCGAAGGTGGTGCCCACAACTTCGATCACCTTGCCGGCAAGTATGGCTCCGATGGTGCCGCACTGGCGCAGCCCCATGCCGTTGCACAGGCCATGCAGGAATCCGGCGGCATAGAAATCGCCCGCTCCGGTGGTGTCGACACGTCGCGCCGCGGCCATGATCCCCACGTGGATCACCCTCTGGTCGCCACGCTGTATGTAGGCCCCCCGGGTGCCGATCTTCACCACCGAGATGTAACAGTCGCGCGCGATGATCTCCACCGCCCGACGCGGATCGCTCTCCCCGGTGAATGCCTCGGCCTCCTGCTGGTTGGCGAAGACGATGTCGACGTAGTCGCGAACCAGTGCGTGCAGAAAATCGAGGTTTTCGTGCACGACGTTGAAACTCGCCAGATCGATGGCCACCTTAAGGCCCATCTTTTTGGCCAGTATCACCACGTTGCGTATAAGATCATGATTCTGCACCAGATAACCCTCGACGTAGAGGTAGTCGTAATCCTCCATGTAGTTCATCCTCACCTCCGAATGGTCGAGCTGCAGGGCAGCTCCCAGGTGAGTGGCCATGGTGCGCTCGCCGTCGGGCGAGACCAGCGAGATGCAACGCCCCGAACTCTCGCTGCCGCGGAATATCACCGGCTCGATGTGCAGGTTGCGCAACGCCTGGATATAAAAATCGCCGGTCGTGTCGCCCCCCACCTTGCCTATGAACCCCACTCCACCGCCCAGACTGGCCATGGCGCGGATGGTGTTGCCCGCGCTGCCGCCCAGCGAGAGGGTGTGGGGCAACCCCGCCATGGCTTTGGAGATCGCTTTCTGCGAAGGGGCGTCCACCAGGCTCATGCCGCCGCGCGGCAGGCCGAGCTTCTCGATAATGGCGTCGGTCGGGATCGAAACCAGAACATCCGTCAGAGCGTTGCCT
>BNXD01000040.1 GCA_025999315.1 Bacteroidia bacterium
AAATTGCCTTGGTCCTCGCTGCGACGCCAAACCTCCGACTTTTAGTCCCCTTGCGGGGCCTAACGTCGTCAAACAAGTGGCGTCGCTTTTCACTCAGCCCTGCGGCAATTTTTGAACCGCCCGTCGCTCAATGCCGGGGTTACTTCGCCTCTTCGAGGCGATTTGGAAAGTGTTGTTGCGCTTTCTGAACAGACAACGTGTATGGCTGCCTAAGTTGTCGGGCGTCTTTGTGCGAGCCAACAACACCCGTCGCTCAATGCCGGGGTTGCCTCGCCTCTTCGAGGCGATTTGGAAAGTGTTGTTGCACTTTCTGAACAGACGAACGTATATGGTTGCCTTTTGCGGCCCGCAGCCCAAAAAGCGCAGAGTGTGGCCGCAGTTGTGTCGGCCTCTGCGAGGCCGAAGCAGACAGCCGAAAATAAATATCTTATAGCGACCCGCCTTTCAAAGTGCCTTTTTGCAAAACTAATTTTCAACTGTTAATTCACATTAATTATTCAAAACATCATATGACTAACAGATATTTTTGCCGTGCGTTGGCTGCTGTGGGTGTCGCAGGGGTGGCCGTTGCGCCTGCCGTTGCGGAAGCGGCGACCTCTACTGCCAAAACCGCCCGCGCCGCCGGAGCCCTCGGCCAGAAACCTGACGTGGTGATCATCGTGGCCGACGACCTTGGCTGGGGCGATGTGAGCTATCACGGCAGTGCGATCAGAACGCCCAACATCGACCGTCTGGTGCGGCAGGGCATCGAACTGGACCGTTACTACACCGCCCCGGTCAGTTCGCCCACTCGCGCGGGCCTGCTGACCGGCCGCTATCCCAACCGTTTCGGCATACGGCAGACTTAAGGTCAAAGCAAGAACGCTACCTGTTTTTCGACTCCCCGCCCGCCCCCCAGCGGCTAAGGCCGCTGCCGGACGAGGGAGTCGGCAGTTTTGACAGGCAAAACTGCAAGATGGAGGCGGGCGTCCCTCTGCTTGCTTTCCTTCGCAGGCGTCTCTTTGCCCGCCAACAATCCCCTTTGTTTTGTGCGCCCTCGCCTGACGGCTTCGGGATTCGCGGTTACAATGCAGCCCCGCCGTCTGCGGGCCACAAATTTTTGCTGTCAATATCGATCCTCCCCCGCCCTTCGGCTCCCCCCCCCCGCACGGCCTACTTGCGCGCCTGCGCTGGCGGCACAAGGCGTTTGCCCCAGAAGGCGAGCAGTTCGGAACGCAGTTCGGCGACTATCCTGGGGTTGCGCGAGGCCACGTCGCGGCTCTCCTTTTCGTCCAGACGCAGGTTGTAGAGCTCGGCCCCCGAACCGTCTTCGTTCATGATCAGCTTCCATTCGCCACGGCGAATGGCAAGGCCCGGACTGCGGTCTGTCGGAGGAAAGTTGTAGAAACGGTTGTGCCCAAAGTCCCACTTCAGGTCGGTCGAGCGTTTGCAGGGTGTGCCCAGCAACGCGCGGCTCATATCCTCGCCGCCATAGTCGAACCCCTCGGGCAGCCGTGCTCCGGCGATCGCACACAGGCTCGGCAACAGATCGACCGCCCCCAAAACGGTGGTGCGATCGACCGCCCCGGCCTTGACATGGCCCTTCCAGCGCACCACCAGAGGCATGCGTATGCCTCCCTCGTAGAGGCTGCACTTCATCCCCCGCAGACCGTTGGTACGCTGACGCTCGAACGACGGGTTGGGCCCGTTGTCGCTCGAGAAGATCACCACGGTGCGCTCGGCGATGCCCAGCCTCTCGAGCCCCTCGATCAGAAGCCCTATCTGACGGTCATACTCGGCGAGCGTCTGGCGAAAATTGGGCTCGGTGGTCCAGCTCTTCTCGTTGTCGACAAAGGGCCCGGAGGGGACCCACGGGGTGTGCATGTCGTCGGGCCAAAGGTTGACAAAACAAGGTCGGTCGGTGTTACGAGCCATAAAATCGAGCGTTTTCTCAACGAAATAGGCCGTGCGATCCCACCGTTTGATCGAGTCGCGCGGGCTCCATATCCATTTCGGGTCGCCCGTGATCAGCGGATCGGGGTCGGGGCTCTCCCACGTGGAGACATACTCGTCGAAGCCGTAGGAGGTGATCGACGGGGCGTTCTTCACGTCGCGTCCGCCGCCCATGTGCCACTTGCCGAAGTGACCGGTGGCATAGCCCGCCTCCTTCATCGCCCGGGCCATCGACGGGAACGACGGATCGAGCCAGTCTGCCTGTCCGATGCGCGCATTGCCCGCTCGCGTCTGCAGGTAGCACGTTATGCCCACCTGCAACGGACACATGCCCGTGGTGAGCCCCGCCCGCGAGGGCGAACTGACCGGGGCCGCCGAGTAGTAGTTGCGCACCACCAGCCCCTCGCGGGCCAGGCGATCGATATTGGGCGTGGCGACCCATCCCGAATTGAGGAACGAGACGTCGCCCACACCCATGTCGTCGGTGTAGATGATCAGTATGTTGGGCTGCACAGCCGGGGCTTTGGCGTGCGCCGCCAAAGCCCCGACCGTGAGCGCTCCTGTCAAAACCGTTCGTTTGTTCATTTGACCGAGAATCTATAGATGCAGGTTTGGGTATATACCTCGCCCGGCAGCAACACCGTCGACGGGAAGTCGGGGTAGTTGGGCGAGTCGGGGAACTTCTGGGTCTCGAGGGCCAGCGACTCGCGATAGCGCAACTGACGGCCGTACTTGCCCTCGCCCGAGCTCTCGTTGAAGAAGTTACCGCTGTAGAACTGCAACCCGGGCTGATCGCTCAGCACCTCCATGAAGCGGCCGCTGGCGGGCTCCCAGAGCGTCGCCACCACCTCCACGCCATCGCCAGCGCGGTCGATCACCCAGTTGTGGTCGTAGCCCGCCCCCATACGCAACTGCTCGTCGCTCAGGTCGATACGCTCGCCGATGGTGTGCGGTGTGCGAAAGTCGAACGGAGTGCCCTCCACCGGGGCCAGTTCGCCGGTGGGGATCAGCACACTGTCCACCGGCGTGGTGCGGCTGGCGTTGATGGTCAGCACATTGTCAAGGATCGTGCCGTTGCCCTCGCCTTTGAGGTTGAAAAACGAGTGGTGCGAGAGGTTCAGCACCGTCGGCGCGTCGGTCGTAGCCCGGTAGGTGATCACAAATTCGTTGCCGGGGGTCAACTCGTAGGTCATCTCGATGGCACGGTTGCCGGGAAAACCCTCCTCGCCGTCGCCGGACGTATAGGTGAGCACGAGCTTGTTACCTGTTACCGACTTGACCTCCCAGACCACGCGATCCAGACCGTTGATACCTCCGTGGAGGGTCTGGCCGTTGTTGTTCGTCGGCAGGCTATACTCCACCCCGTCGAGGGTGAAACGCCCCGCGGCGATGCGGTTGGCATAAGGCCCCACCACCGCCCCGAGAAACCGCTCGCCGGTGTAGTTGACATAGCGGTCGAGGTTCTGGTGGCCCAGCACCACATCTTCATACCGGCCCTGTTTGTCGGGCGTCCAGAGCGACACCACGCGCGCACCGTAATTGGTCACCTGCATGGTCAGCTTGCCCGCCTCGAGGGTGTAGAGCCCCACCTGCCGGCCATCGATCACTGCCTCGAAATCGGCCGCCTTCATCAACACAACGCCCGGCCGGCTCTCCCCGCACCCGGAACACACGGCCGCAAGGGCAAAAAACAAAAGGATTTTTTTCATAAGAGTTTATTATAGATTAGTTTCGTAGCCGTTGTGTGATTTAGAATGTCGGTTTTTCATGCGAATCAGTAGTTAAAACTCAAAATGTCATGCTGAGCGAAGTCTTCCCGACGCTGCGAGCGAGGGCAGAGTCGAACTTGTTCGAGCTATGCCGAGCCGCGAGGAGGAAGCCGAAAGCAACCATCTCCGCCCATGTCATGCTGAGCGAAGTCTACCCGACGCTGCGAGCGAGGGCAGAGTCGAACTTGTTCGAGCCATGCCGGGCCGCGAGGAGTAAGCCGAAGGCAACCATCTCCGCCCATGTCATGCTGAGCGTAGCGGAATGAAATGGAGCGAAGTCGAAGCATCTAAAAAAAACTGACATGGCAGCATTGCCGAGACCCTTCACTTCGTTCAGGGTGACATGAAAAGAGTTTCGCTTCAGGGCGCATGACATAAAAATTGATGGCGCGATAAAGCGTTGATAAGCAAGCATGAGTTTCAACCGTTAATTCGCATGATTCAACAATATTGCCGATACCCTTCACTTCGTTCAGGGTGACATAATAACTTCGTTCAGAGTGTCATGAAAAGAGTTTCGCTTTAGGGTAGCACAACATAAAAAGGAAATCTCTCGCTCAAGGCCGCATCCGTAATGACAATTGGTCATCCCCCTCCCCTAAAATCCCGGATTCTGGTGCACGTATCCCTTGTTGCGCTCAATTTCGTTTTCGGGTTTGGGCCAGAACTTTTTGCGCGAGGCCATCACCGAGTTGGTTGCGAACCAGTCGCTCCCCTCGGCGATGCGGGCGGGGATGTAGGTGTTCATCATGTAGTCGTACATCAGGGTGTTGTTGTCCCACATCATGCGTTTGAGGTCGAACCAGCGTTTGTGCTCGCCCGCAAACTCCAGCCCGCGCTCCATGAATACCAGCCAGCGAAACTGCTCTTTGGTCAGCGTGCGGCCGATGTTGTCGCTCTGCGCGAGGTTGACGAATTTGGGCCATATCCTGCCGGTGCCGTTGGCCTTGCGGGCGCGGGCGCGGATCACGTCGAGAGCCTCGCACGCCTTCTCATATTCGCCCAGCTCGTTCCACGCCTCGGCCTTGATCAGGTACATGTCGGCCAGACGCATCTTGACCACATCGTTGGCGTTGGTGCGCGTGTTGGCCCCTGTCGGGTCGATATACTTGCGTATGTGGGCATTCTGCGTGCCTGCCGGATAGGCCTTTCGCGATGTGAAAACGCCGGTAGTGTTGTTTTGGGTGGAGTAGTCGCGCCAGAAGGTGGTCTCGATGCGATAGTCCTTCGAGGGGAGGTTGGCGTCGTCCTCGTTCCTGGCGCCGTCGCTGTAGCCCAACTGGTCAATATCCTTGCAGAAGAAGCGTATGAACCACTTCTGCACCTTGATCACCCCGTTGCCTGTGCCTGTAGCGTCGCCGCTTATATGGCCGCCGTTCGCATCGAACCCGTTCACGTTGAACAGCCACGCCATGGCGTTGCCCAGCCCGTCGGCCACGGCAGCCTCCTTGTCGGCGAAGGCCGTAACGTAGAATATCTTCTCGGCGGCAGCGTCGGCCTTCTTTTTGATGTCCCACAGATCGGCATAGTTGGCCATCAGCGAATACTGCATCGAGTTGATCACCGTATCGGCATGTTTGATGGCCAGCTCCCACTGCCCGAGCGTATTGTAGACGTCGGCCAGATAGGCGTGGGCCGCGCCGTTGGTAACACGCCCCGCCTCGGCCACCAACTCCTTGGCCAGGGGCAGCTTGGTGTGGTCGGGATCGCCGTCCCGGTGCAGGGCGGCATACTTAAGGTCGTCGATGATCGCCTGATAGACCTCCTCGACGGGCGAGTCGCCCAGATAGGCCTCCTCGAGCGTCTCCACCGGCTCCAGATGCAACGGCACGCCGTCGATGCCTCCGTACGCCCTCACCAGCTCATAGTAGAACAGCCCGCGCAGGAAGTGCGCCTCGGCCAGGATACGCTCCTGCACCGTCCGGGTGGCCGGGCTGAAATCGATCTGCGGAACGTATTTGATCACATTGTTGGCGACGTTGATGGCGTTGTAGTAGTTGGCCCATGCGTTGGTCGCCATCGCCGTGCGCGAGTCATGGGTGTTGCCCGTAACGTACTGTCCCTCGCCGCCGGTGGTGTAGAGGCAGTCGGTCGACCCGGCCTCGATCACGTGGAAGTTCCACTTCAGGTAGCTGTTGGGATAGAAATATGAGTAGATGCCGTTCAGGCCGGTCTGCGCATCGGTCTCGGTCTTGAAGAAGTCGTCCTTGTTCTTGCGATCCACCATCTCGGTCTTCAGACACGAGGCGAGCACGACGCCCGTGGTCGCAATGACCGCAATGTATTTTATGTTTGTTTTCATCGCTGTGCAAATTTAAGAAACTTGGAGCTTGTTTAAAAATATTAAGTTTAATATATTATATCCGAGTTGTTTGAGTTTTTATATTTCGGGAACTTTCCGATCTGTTTTCCGCGCTTTTGTCCTGCCGCCCCCCGCTTGCATGGCCCGCTATGCGCGGGAGAGCGGCAGAACAAAATCATCAAAAACCAGAACAGAAATTTCTCCGAAATATTTTTAAACAAACTCTTAAGGTTAAAATCCCAGGTTGACGCCGAAGGAGATGGTCCGGCATTGCGGGAAGGCCGAGTAGTCGACATTGGGGCTCAGGGCGCTGCGCGATATGCTCACCTCGGGGTCATAGCCCTTGTACTTGGTCAGGCATACGAGGTTGGTGCCCGTAACAAAGACGTTGATCGATTTGACCCACTGCACTTTGTTCAGACCGAAGGCATAGCTGAGCGTTACGTTCTGCAGCCTGACATACGAGCCATCCTCGACATGGAACGTCGAGAAACGACGCTGGAAATAGGCGTTGCCGTAACCGTCGCCGCCGTTGACCGCCGGATAGAAGTTGCTGGTGCCCGGGCCTGTCCAGCGCTTGTTCCACGCCTCGCGGGTCAGGTTGCCCGTGTTATGATAGGCGTCGAGGATATAGCGGTTCATGTTGGCGATCTTGCCGCCCTGACGTCCGGTGATCATGAACGAGAACTTGAGCCCCTTCCACGAAAAGTCGGACGAGAGGCCATAGTTGAAATCGGGCTGATACGAGCCGAGAATGGTCATGTCGTAGGCGTCGATCTGTCCGTCGGGCAACCCGTCGGGGCCGCTGAGGTCCAGATAGCGCAGCGTGCCGGCCGTCGCAACGGGTGTGTCGCGCGGAGCGGCGGCAGCCTCCTGCTCGGTCTGGTAGACGCCCCGCACCACATAGCCGAAGAAACTGCCTATGGGGTAGCCCTCCGCTGTGCGGTGCAACTGGCTGCCGAAGTCGCTGCTGCCGGTCATGTAGGTGGCCCCCGAGATGAAGTTGCCGTCCATGTTGAGCACCTTGTTGCGGTTCAGATACCAGTTGGCGCTCACGCTCCACTTGAAGTGGCGGTGGGTGATGATGTCAGCCCCCAGCTCGACCTCGATCCCCCTGTTGGAGATCTTGCCCATGTTGACCGGGATGTTGCCCGTCCCGGCCGAAGCGGGCAGCGGGAAGTTGAACAGCAGGTTGTCGGTAACCTTGTCGTAAGCCTCAACGGTCAGGCGATAGCGGTTCTTGACAAATCCCAGCTCGAGACCGGCGTTGTAGGCCGTCGTATGCTCCCATCCCAGCTCGGGGTTGGCCAGCGAGCCGGGCACATATCCGTGGCCTATCGATTCGCCGTTGTTGAGGATGCGCACGGAGTTCATTATGCAGTAGGGCGCGCCGTAGCTGATGTTCTGGTTGCCGGTCTGGCCATAGCTGAGCCTCCACTTGACCTTGGAGATCACGTTGTCGATCGATCTCATGAACTCTTCGCGGTTCATGTTCCACGCCAGGGCCGCCGAGGGAAAGAATTTCCACCTGTTGCCCTCGGCCAGGATCGACGAGCCGTCATACCGGCCCGTCACCGTCGCCACATACTTGTCCTTGTAGCTGTAGTTGGCCCTGCCGATGAACGACGAAAGCTTGGTGATCACATAAGAGCTCGACTTGTCGGTGGTGGTCGCACCCTGACCGATGGCGTTGTACATCAACACGTCGTCGGCATAGTCGCCATTCTGAACCTCCATGGCGTCCACCAGCCTGTGGTTGTACTCCCAGGCGGCCATGGCGTTGATGCGATGGGTCTTCTGCAGCAGTTTGCCGTAGTTGAGCTGGGCGTCGAAGTTCTTGTTGACCCTCTTGGTGTCGCCCCTCAGAGAGACCCCGCCGTAACGGTCGCCCACCTCGGTGTTGTGGGGATAGTAGCACTTGCGCTGGCCTGTGGCCGACATGAGGCTGCCTCCCACCTTGGCCGTCAGAGCGTCCGTGATCTGGTAGTTGATGTTGCCGTTCAGGCGCACGTTCTGCTCTATCAGACGGTCCTTCATCTCGGTGGCCATGATGTAGGGGTTGTTCTGCTTCTCGCCCGTACCCGTCTCGTCCTCCTCGCCCTCGCGGTCATAGGGCATCTTCAGGGGGTTGATGGCCAGGATGCGGCGGATCATCTGGTTCGAGCTGTTGGTCTGCGAGTGCGAAGTCTGATCCTGGGTCGACTGCGCATAGTTGGCCATCACGTTGAAGTTGAACTTCTGGCTTATGTTATATTTGTAGTTGAGCTTGAAGGTGTAGCGCTCCAGCCCTGTGTTGATGATGATGCCCTTCTGGTTGACATATCCGCCCGAGAGGTTGAAGGTCGAGGTTCGGTTGCCGCCCATGATCGACAGGTTGTGATCCTGCGACCACGCCGTGCGGTACATCAGCTTCTGCCAGTCGGTCCAGTGAGTGGCGTTGTAGTCGAGCTGATCCTCGCTGTATTCGGGTTTAGAGTTGGTCGGGGCGGGGGTTCCATCCATGTTCAGGCCATTTTTGGTGGCCGACAGCTCGTTCTTGAATATGCTCCACGTATAGCCGTCCAGCAGATCGTACGTTTTGGCCGACGACGAGACGTCCGAGCGGAAGTTGTAGTTGATCTTCACCGTCCCGGCATCGCCCTGCTTGGTGGAGATCAGCACCACGCCGTTGGCCCCGCGCGAACCGTAGATGGCCGTGGCCGAGGCGTCCTTCAACACCTGTATCGACTGTATGTCGTTGGGATTGATCGACATGAGGGGGTCCATGGTGGGCTGCGAGCTGAAGTCGCTGATCGAGCCGCTGCTGCGCGCCGTTACGCCGTCGATGGGAAACCCGTCGATCACATACAGCGGCTGGGTGTCGCCCGAGAGGGTGCTCACACCGCGTATCTGGATGTTCATCGCATCGCCCGGAGCGCCGCTGTTGGCGGTGATGTTCACACCGGCCATGCGCCCCTGCATGAACTGGTCGATAGACGTAACAGGCAGGGTCTCCGCGGCATTGCCCACCTCGAGCACGCCGACCGATCCGGTCAGGTCGTCCTTGCGCACCGATCCGTAGCCGATCACCACCACATCCTCGATGGAGGCCATATCCTCCTCGAGGGTAACCAGCAGATCGGTGGCGGCGCCCAGCGGGACGCGCTGGGGGACGTATCCCACAAACGTTATATTGATATGTGTGGCGTTTCGCGGCACGCGCAACTCGAACCGCCCGTTGGCATTGGTCGAGGTGCCGTACTGCGTGCCGGGCACGGCGACCGTAGCCCCGAGCACTGGATTGCCCTCATTGTCGACGACCGCGCCGGTGATCTGACGTGGGCCCGCCTGCTGTCCGCTCTGAGCCGTGGCGGACGGAGCCCACAACGCCGCCAGCAGCGACAGCACAATGATCTTGCGGGTCATTTTGCTTGTAAATTTGCGTCTCATAGAAGTTTTGTGTCTGAGATTTGGTGGATCACTCTGTTTTCGATGTCAGAGCAGGTCGGAATTGACGGCGAAGTCATCCTTTATTTAGGTATAGCAAATTTAGCTGCCGCGCCCGGCTTTGATCCGTAGATATGTTCAAAAAGATAGCAATATCTCCACCCCCGTCGCCACGACCGGAAGCGCCCCCTGCGCCCGCCGCGCGAGTGTGGATGATTTTACCCGTTCGGTGAACATAATTGCTGGTTTATCTGCCCTCTTTGATATATTTTTGTGTTACGTGATGCGACAGGAGGATTTTCGGCGAAGTCTTTTCGACTTTTGTATCATGAAAAAAACACAGAGTTTATGAAGACGAAACTGTTCAGACTGCTGGTCTCTGTCGGCGGCCCGCTTCTGTTGTTGGGAGGCTGCAACCATAACGAAGTGGTCTATCCCACGGGGGACCCCGATGTTATCAAGCTCTACAAGACCATCGACGAGCTGATCGCCGATGGCGTGGTGGCCCCCTCGGGCGATGCGGAGATCGAAGTGCGCATGATCGACCATTCGACCTGGCATCTGGAAGCCCAGCCGGGCGTCCCGCTGCTCGATCAGTGGATCGTGGCCACCCCCACCGAGGGGAGCAAATACACGCTGCTCACCGTTCGCGTTACGGCCAACCCCTACGACATTCCGCGTACGGGCGATCTGCGGTTCTACTTCAGCGCCGATTCGACCGTCTACTCCGACGTAACGATCACCCAGCAAGCTGCCGAGCCGCTGGTCAAGTTCAGCTCCGAGCAGGTAATTTACGGTCTGGGCGAGGCCACGCTCGAGGTTCCCGTCATCACCAACGTCTTCAACTGGCAGGCCGAGATCATCGACGATCAGACGGGCCTCGCGGCCACATGGATCGATCTGGACCCGGCCTACAGCCCCAACCCGCTGGCTATCCCCGGCAAACCCGGCACACAGCTCTTCTATGTCAAGGCCCAGACCAACACCTCGGGTGCGTTGCGCAACGCCACCTTCCGGTTCATCTCGAGCAGCGGGGCGGTCTTTTCGCTCCCCATCGAGCAGCGGCTCAATATGGACACCCCGGTGCTCACGCTTGTCAACGACGACGAGCTGAAGATAACCTGGGACAACATCGTAGGCGCCCAGGGCTACCGGCTCTACCTGCGCCAAGGCCCGGATGAGAACGATCAGTTGATCGACATGATCGCGCTTCCGCCGCTGACCACCGCCACAGGCTCTTACAACCTTGCTGGGGTCAACTGGGTGTCGACCTACGGCTACATCGGCCCTGTCTACTGCCAGCTGGAGGCCTACCTCAACACAGGCAACGACCAGTTTGAGGAGGTGAGCAACATTGTGGGCGACCACAACTATTTTGACCTTGCGAGCGGCGACGGCACCCCGGGCAACGAGTTCATCCTCACCAAACGCCGCCACGTCGACAACGTACGCAAGTTCCTCTCCTCGAGCTTCCGCCAGACGGCCGACATCGACTTTCAGGGCTATCTGATGACCCCCATCAGCCTCTCGGGCGGAACGGCCTACAACGGCGAGTTCGCCGGCACCTACGACGCAGGCTACGGCGATGTGGTCGATCTCGCGACGGGCCGCACCGAGAACCGCTACAGGATCACCCGTCTGTCGCTGCAGTACGGCACCATAAACAATATCGCTCTGTTCGCCGAGATCGGCGCCACCGGCGTGGTGCGCAACCTGACCCTCGACAACCCCGATATTCTGGCCAACAACACCGCCGGCGCCATCGCGGCCATCAACAAGGGCACGATCGTCGGGTGCAACACCACCGGCGCGACCGGCCGCGTGAGGGGCAACAACACCAGTTCGACCAAGATCGGCGGTCTGGTGGGCAACCTGCAGGGCGGGCTCTCCCACTCGGGCAATGGCATCGCCGTGGGCAACACCTCCGCCTATCAGGCCTCCGTGGGCGGTCTGGCCGGGCAGATCGATCCATCAGGCGGCGACATTCTGATCGATCATTGCTACAACACGGGCTCCGTAGCCGGCTCCAACCAAGTGGGCGGCATCGCGGGCGACATCGTCAGGCCTTCGACCGCTTATAAAGTCTCTTTCTACATGACCTACAACAAGGGCGATGCCGAGTGCAACAGCTCCAACAGCATGGTCGGCGGCTTTGTAGGACGCGCCTCCGACGTAACGTTAGAGTTCGAGCGTTGCTTCAACGGCGGTCAGATAACCTCCTACGGCGGCAACAAAGCAGCCACCGCCACTGGCAGCGTCAGCGGTTTCGTCGGACGTTACGCCAGCGGCTCCTCTCTTACGTACGTTACTCTGGCGTTCGCCGACTGCTACAACAGCGGCAGGCTCAACACGCTGGGCAACAACGTCAACAACAACGGCGTGGCGGGCTTCCTCGTGATACTCAGCAACGCGGGCTGCACCTCGGCGACCATGCTCCACGTCTACAACCGCGGCACGCTCGAGAGCGGCGCGGGCGACAGCGGGCGTTCGGGGCTGTTCCACCGTCGCGCCGACGGAGCGGCCATGCAGTTCGGCGATTGCTACTCGATCGACACCTCGCCGCAGAACAGCGTCGCCGCCACCGACTGGAACACGACCCCCATCACCGGCTCGACAGCCACCTTCACCAACCTCCCGGCCGCAACGATGCAACTCGAGGCGACCTACGCGAACTGGGACTTCACCTCGGTGTGGGAGATGGGCGCCTCGGGCTATCCCAAACTCCAGGGTCTGCCCGAATGATATTCTGAAACTCAACGACTCTCCCCTCCCGGCCGCCACTCGGCGCCGGGAGAGGGCGGGCCATGATCATGCTCTTTCAAAACTGCGGGCGAGCAAATAACAGTTGTTTTTCTTTAATTTATGCGAATTAACAGTTGAAATTTATCATGTCATGCTGAGCGAAGTCTTCCCGAGCAGCGTATCGAGGGCAGAGGCGAACTTGTTCGAGCTATGCCGAGCCGCGAGGAGGAAGCCGAAGGCAACCATCTCTACCAAGCATGTCATGCTGAGCGAAGTCGAAGCATCTAAAAAAGACTGACATGGCAGTATTGCCGAGACCCTTCACTTCGCTCAGGGTGACATGAAAAAGAGTTCTGTCAGGGAGACATAACATAAAAATTGATTGAACGATAAGGCGTTGATAGTCAAATGTAAGCCTCAACTGTTAATTCGCATTATATCTAAAGATATATTTGCATTGCCGCGCCCCGCGGCCACAACACTTCCGCTTCTTTCCCGGCATTGAGCGGAGGGCGTGAAAAAATTGCCGCAGGAGTGAGCGCCCGGCGACGCCGCCTGTTCGACGACGTCAGGCCCCGAAAGGGGACTAAAAGTCGGAGGTTCGGCGTCGCAGCGAAACGCAAGGCAATTTTAGCCCGGAGCTCACAGCCGGCGGTTTTTCGTTCTTTTTGGCGGCAAACGACGACAAGCCGAGTGCCATCGAGCTCGCTCGGCAATGGCCGAGGCGCGAATCGACGCTCGAAGCAGGAGCAGAGGCCGCTCGCGGACTATGCCCTGCAAGGAGGAGAAGGGCGGGCGTTCCTTTGCCCGCCAACATCACGACGCTCGAAGCAGGAGCAGAGGCCGCTCGCGGACTATGCCCTGCAAGGAGGAGAAGGGCGGGCGTTCCTTTGCCCGCCAACTTCTCGACGAAGGAGTGAGGCAGAGGCGAGTTTACTCGCAACTATGCCGAGCGACGAGGAGAAAGGCGGGCGTCTCTTTGCGAGCCAACAAGTAACATAACGCCCAGCGCAGCGGCTGGGAAGACCTTGAAGTTGAACCAAACATGCGGTCTATTGACTTGGCCTCCGTATTTTGTCTGCGCACAGACCGCAGGTTTGGCCTTTGTCGGAGGTCTACTGAGACCGCTACGCGCGGGGCGGCTCTTTTTTAAAAAAAGAGCCAAACGACGCCAAGCCGAGAGCCATCGGGCTCGCCCGAAATGGCCGAGGCGCGAAGGAGTAAGGCGAGCGTCTTTTTGCGAGCCAACAATCGCCGCCTGTGCTGCGGGGCTACTTTGA
>BNXD01000041.1 GCA_025999315.1 Bacteroidia bacterium
GAAGCGCCGCTTGCGGTAGTGCCGGGCATTACCTTGTCTGCAAGGGCGTTACCCGCGAGGATCGGGGCGGCGGTTACGATGTCGGCGCACGCCTGGTCGAGGGCCACAGGGTCGAACGAGGCGGCGATCCCCAGGTCGGGGACTATCGCGGCGTCGTTGTGCCCCCAGCAGTCGCACTCGGGCGAGACGTTCATAATGAAGCTGATGTGAAAGTGGGGCTTGTTCAGCAGAACGGCTTTGGTGTACTCGGCGATCTTGCAGTTGAGCACCTCCGAGGTGTCCCATTTGTCCAGAACGGCCGCGCTGTATTGACACAACGCCACGCACTGCCCACACCCCACACAACGCGCATAATCGATCACCGCCCTGCGCTCCGGGTCGATCCCGATCGCGCCGTGGGCGCAGTTGCGTACGCAGATGCGGCATCCGGTGCAGTTGCTGCGGTCGATCCGGGGCTGAGAGCTGGAGTGGAGCTCGAGCTTGCCCCCGCGACTGGCGCATCCCATGCCGAGATTTTTGAGCACACCGCCGAAACCGCTCTGCTCGTGCCCTTTGAAGTGGGTCATACTGACGATGATGTCGGCGTCGACCACGGCCGAACCGATCTTCGGGGCGCTGCAGTATTCGCCACCGATCTCCACCTGGCGATACTCGGTGCCCTTCAGCCCGTCGGCGATCACCACGTTGCACTTGGCACTGATGGGGTTGAAGCCGTTCTCCATGGCGCTCTGCAGGTGGTCGACGGCGTTCGAGCGCCCCCCCTTGTAGAGCGTATTGCTGTCTGTCAGAAAGGGTTTGGCCCCCAGCGAACTGAGCAGGGTCGCCATGCGGGCGGCATAGTTGGGGCGGATGTAGGCCAGGTTGCCAGGCTCGCCGAAGTGTATCTTGATGGCGGTGAGCTGCTCTCTGAAATCTATCTGCTCGATCCCGGCGCGACGGACAAGCCTCTCCATCTTGTCCGGCAGATTGCCCAACGCTGGGCTCGTCCGCAAATTGGTGAAATAGACCTTGGACATATTCGGTATGGTTTGACGGATGTGTGATTGTCTGAGAAACTGTCCGAAATTTATTCGGTTTCCGAAATTGCGGAGAATTTACCTGCCGCATTTCATCGTTTTCAACACTCTAAGTGTCTTGTCGTTGACGAGTTTATCGTACTCATCGCTTTCGCATCCGCAGAGTGCGATGCGCCCCTCGCCCTCGAAGTGTATCCCCCAGCCATAGCGCCCTGATCAGTGGCGAGGTACGCAGACGTGGTTGACCTTTGGTGAAAAACTGCTGCCGCACCATGTCGCGTTCGCTGTCGGCGACCCGATTTTTGAGCGCAAAACACTCAAACAGAACATCATCCGACGTCAATCCGTCCGCTCACATTCTCCGGGATTTTGACCCGCGGAGGCTCTCATGCCTTTCTGATCAGCTCGCCGCCCAGGCGCATCGCTTTTTCGTTGTCGGGCAGTGTGCGGTGGAGGCGTTCGGGGAGCGACTTGGCCAGACCTTTGATTGCGCTGTCGAGCGTAACGATCGGTTTGACTGCCAGATAGCCGCCGAGAATCATCATGTTGAACATCCTCGACAGGCCCCGCGTGGCAGCCTCGGCCGTGGCGTCGATGGTGTAGATCGCAATGTCGCTCCGCGAGGGGTGGCGTGTGATGCCGTTGGTGTCGTAGATCAGGATGCCGCCGGGTTTGACCATCGGCTCGAACTTGTCCATACTCTGCTGGTTGAGTATAATGGCGGTGTCGTACTCCTGAACTATGGGCGAGCTGACCGGCCGCTCGCTGACCACCACCGTAACGTTGGCTGTGCCGCCGCGCTGCTCGGGGCCGTAGGCGGGCATCCAACTCACGTTGTAGCCCTGCATCATGCCCGAATATGCCAGAATTTTGCCCATCGAGAGGACGCCCTGTCCCCCGAATCCGGCTATTATCATCTCTTCCTGCATGGTCTTCATACGCTATTCGGCCGATAAGGGGTAGAAAGGTAACATATTTTCATCCAGCCACTTGTTGGCTTCAACGGCTGACATTTTCCATCCGCTGCTGCACGTTCCCACAAATTCGACGAACGACAGCCCCCGTCCCTCCATCGACAGCTCGAACGCCCGGCGCAGCGCCTTTCTGGCCCGGCGAACCCCGGCGGCGGTATGGACGCTCTGGCGGGTGAAATAGCACACCCCCTCGAGCTGGCTGATCATCTCGCCGACCTTGAACGGATAGCCGTGCAGCTTGGCGTCGCGTCCGTTGGGAGTGGTTACGGTCTTCATACCCAACAGGGTAGTGGGGGCCATCTGCCCGCCGGTCATGCCGTAGACCGCGTTGTTGACGTAGATCACCACAATGTTGTCGCCCCGGTTGGCGGCGTGGATCGTCTCGCCGGTGCCGATGGCGGCCAGGTCGCCGTCGCCCTGATAGGTAAAGACCAGCTTCGAGGGATTGAGCCGTTTGATGCCCGTGGCCACAGCGCAGGCACGCCCGTGGGCCGCCTGCACCCAGTCGATGTCTATATAGTTGTATGCCAGCACCGAACACCCCACCGGCGTGATGCCGATAGACGAGTTCTCCATCCCCATCTGGTCGATCACCTCGGCGATCACCTTGTGGATCGTGCCGTGGCTGCATCCCGGACAAAAGTGGAAATCCTTGTCCGTCAGCAATCGAGGCTTTTTATATACCAGTTCTTCCGCCATGATTTCTTTTTTGTGAATGGGCCCCGGGTTAAGGTGGAGCCAAAAAAGTTTTGCGACTTTCCCAATGAAACTACCTGTTCAACAGCTTCTCCTGCAGGGCTTGCCAGACCTCGTTGGGCGAGTGGATCACTCCGCCCATACGTCCGAAGTGCTCGACACGTGCGCGACAACCCACCGCCAGACGCACATCCTCGATCATCTGACCGGCGCTGAGCTCGACGCTCAGAAAGCCTTTGGCGCGTTTGCACACGCTGTCGAGCTGCTCGTATGGGAACGGGAAGAGAGTTACGGGCCTGAACAGCCCCACCTTGTGCCCCGCATCGCGAGCCAACTCCATCGCCTTGTGTGAGATACGCGCCGAGCAGCCGTAGGCCACTAATATATGGTCAGCATCCTCGCAGCCGATCGCCTCATAGCGCACCTCCTTCTCGCGGATTACCTTGTATTTGGCCTGCAGGCGGTGGTTGACGTTCTCCTGAACGATGGGATCGAGCTGCACCGAGGTAACGATATTGCGCTGGGCGCCAACCGGTTTGCCTGTTACGGCCCACGAACGCATCTGTTCGACGATCTGCCCGTCGGTGCGACGCGGTAGCGGCTCGGATAGCTCCACCCGCTCCATCATCTGGCCGATCACCCCGTCGGAGAGGATCATCACCGGGTTGCGATATTTGAACGCCAGCTCAAAGGCGTCGAAAACAAAGTTGTACATCTCCTGCACCGAGTTAGGCGCCAGAACGATCATGTTGAAATCGCCGTGCCCGCCCGCTTTCGTGGCCAGAAAATAGTCGCTCTGGCCGGGCTGAATGGTCCCCAGGCCGGGGCCTCCGCGCGCCACGTTGACCACCACGCAGGGTAGCTCGGCCCCAGCTATGTAGCTGAAACCCTCGCCCATAAGGCTGATGCCCGGACTTGAGGAGGAGGTCATCACCATCTTGCCGGTGCAGGCGGCGCCGTAGATCATGTTTATGGCGCCGATCTCGCTCTCGGCCTGCAACACCACCATGCCGGTGCTCTCCCACGGGCGTAGCTCCATCAGCGTCTCGAGCACCTCCGACTGCGGGGTGATCGGGTAGCCGAAATAGCCGTCGCACCCGCACCTGACAGCGGCGTGGGCCACGGCCTCGTTGCCCTTCATCAGACGTATATCACTCATAACTGTTTGGTTCTGTAGACTGTAATGCAGCTGTCCGGGCACACCGTCGCACAACTCGCGCAGCCTGTGCACCGCTCGAGGTCCACCACCCGCGGATAGTTGTAGCCCTTGCTGTTGACCTCCCGCCCCAACTCGAGGATCGAGAACGGGCACGCCGTGAGGCACACCGCGCATCCCTTGCACCGCTCTTTGTCGATCTCAAGACGGCCTTTTATCTTTGCCATGCTTTCTCTTTGGTTTGATTAACAGATAAATAGCCCACACTATCGCAATCAACACTGCACCCATGGCCACATCCTTGCCGATCGTGGCCCAGACTTTCACCTGCAGCTGCTCGATGGCAAACGGATCGCCCTCACGATAGCGGAAAAACGGGTTGGAAAATATGTGCACCCCGCTTGAAAATGAGGCTTCTACCCTGATGTACGTATCCTCCGGGGCAAAGCGATACTCTGCCGTCGAGCTCTGGGCCGATGCGAACACTTCGCGGCCGCCCTGGCCGATAAACCTCACACTGTCAGCCGCCTCGGAGAAAATCACGCGGATGGTGTCGCCGCTCATGCCGATGCGTTCGATTTGGGGCAGGAGGCGGTTCATGGCGTGTTTGACGGTGGTGTCGCCGCTGCCGAAGTTGGGTATCTTCATGGCATAGTGGCGTCCCGTGCGCAAGGCTTCAAGTATGTCGGCGTATTTGGTTGATCGTGAGGCGATAAAACTGCAGTCGGTGGCTATGTCGTGAGGGCGCGAGGTGTCGTGCGAATCGTCGCCCGACAGGCAGAACGACGCGCGGCCTGCCGACAGCCCCTCGTCCCAGAAACGGGCCGAACTTGCCATACCCGTCTCGGCCTCGATCAGTCTGTAACCCTGCAACTTGCGCATTTCGTCAGGAGCGAACATGCGCGAGAAATTGGGGTGGTTGACGCACACGATGTCGGCCCGCCGGCCTACGCGACCGAGCACATATTGCTTTTGGAACGTGCTCAGTGGCAGAGGGATGTCGAAGCCGGTGCGGCTCAGTTCGCCGAACACCAGCTGGTGAAACAGCAGCGGGTTGTAGCCGTGTTCGTAGACCGGCATGTTGAACTCATCGCGGTCGTCGGGCTCGTAGCGGGTGATTGTCTGGTAGTTGGAGATGCCGATGATCTCGTAGTCGTAGCTGCGATAGTCCTCCACCACCTCCGCCGGGGTCTTGGCGCCGTAGGTCAGCCCGAATCGCAGGTAGCTGTGAGCGTGGAAGTTGGCGCGATACCAGTGAGCGTCCTCGCCGACCTCCTCATAGGGATTGTAAATATGCTCACCCTCAAAAGGTTGCGGTGCGGCAAACCGGTAGATGGGCGCGACGAGGAACCCCGCGACAATGTACCCCGCTATTAGCAGCAGGACGACGGCCGCAGTCTTGAATATTCCTATCACGATCTTTTTGATAAAGAGCATATTGGCAGTATTATTTGAAGTGTGTCGTCATCTCGCGAGTCTCATCGTTAAGAGCCTTGGCGTCGCGAGAGGTCAAGACTGTGAAGATTGCGCTCCACGAAGATTTATTCCTCTTCAAATGAGTGTATTACGATGCCCGAACGGAGCTTGGGCTCGAACCACGTGGTCTTCGGAGGCATGATGTTGCCCGTGTCGGCAATGTCGGTCAACTGCTTCATCGAGACGGGGTAGAGGGCGAAGGCGACCTTCATCTCTCCGCTGTCGACCCGCCGCTGCAACTCGCCCAGACCGCGTATGCCGCCCACGAAGTCGATCCTCTTGTCGCGGCGCAGGTCCTTGATGCCCAGCAGCTTGTCGAGTGCCAGATCGGAGAGGATCGTAACGTCGAGCACCCCGATCGGGTCGTTGTCGTCGTAGCGTCCGGCCCTGGCCGTGAGGCTGTACCACTTGCCGCCCAGATACATGGCGAAGTTGTGGAGACGCTCGGGCCTGTAAATCTCCGCGCCCATCTCCCGCACCTCGAAATCCTCCTTCAGAGCCTCGACGAGTTGCGCCTCGCTCAGGCCGTTCAGGTCCTTCACCACACGGTTATAGTCGATGATTTTCAGCTGGTTGTCGGGGAAGACCACCGCCAGGAAGTAGCAATATTCCTCGTCGCCCCTGTAGCCCGGGTCGGCCTTCATGAGTTTCTCGCCCACACGGGCCGCCGCAGCGGTACGGTGGTGTCCGTCGGCGATATAAAACGCAGGCATCGAGGCAAATATCCCGGTTATTTCATCTATGAGTTTGCGATCGGAGACCACCCACATCTTGTGGCCGAAACCATCCCTCGCCGCCACGAAATCATACTCCGGCGCCGCCTTGATCACCTGAGCGACAATGCGATCGATGCGTTCGTCGGCCGGATGGGCAAAAAACACCGGCTCGATGTTGGCCTTCTGCAGGTCGATATGCACCATGCGGTCCTCCTCCTTGTCGGGGCGGGTCAGCTCGTGTTTTTTGATCTTGCCGTCCAGATAGTCCTGAAAATGACAGCACACCGCTAGCCCATACTGCGTCCGGCCCTCCATGGTCTGGGCATAGACATAGTAGTTTTCCTCTCCGTCCTGATTGAGCCATCCGCGCTGACGCCACAAGGCGAAATTCTCAACCGCCTTGTCGTAAACCATTTGCGAATGTTCGTCGGCAATGGGATCGAAATCGATCTCCGGCTTGGTGATATGCAACAGCGACCGCTCGGTGGCCTCCGCCTTGGCTTCCGCCGAGTTGAGCACGTCGTAAGGCGGCGCCGAAACCTCGGCCGCATACTTTCCCGGCGGCCGTATACCCTTGAATGGCTTGACTTTTACCATAATGATCTCTTCTATTTGTTCACCTGAAACTTACGCTCTCCGTCGACAAGAAATCCCACCGTTTGACGGGCGGCGGCCAGACCGGCATTGATGTTGGCCTCGGCGGTCTCGGCGCCCATCTTTTTCTGGGTGGCGAAGACCCGTGTGCCGAACTTCTCGTTGAGAATGGCCTGCAGGTCGGCGGCGATGTCGGTGGCGTACTTCAAGTCGGGACGCTCGGTGAGCGCCTTGACCAGCCCCTCCTCGTCGATCACCTCCTTGCGGGCGGTGTTGACCAGTGTTCCCCCCTTGGGCATCAGCGAGAGCAGGCTCTGGCCGATCGACTTGCGGGTTTTGTCGGTGGCGGGGATGTGCAGCGAGACATAGTCGCTTCGGCGATAGAGCTCCTCGACGCTGTCGACCTCGGTTACTCCGTCGTGCGCGAAGATCTGCTTGTCGGCAACGAACGGATCGAAAGCCAGAACGGTCATACCCATGGCTTTGCCATACTTGCCCACCAGACTGCCCACGTTGCCGTAGGCGTGGATGCCGAGCGTTTTGCCGCTGATCTCGCTGCCCGTGCCGGGGGTGAACCTGCCTCGCGCCATGTAGATCATCATGCCTATGGCCAGCTCGGCCACGGCGTTGGAGTTCTGCCCCGGGGTGTTCATCACCACGATGCCGCGCCGGGTGCACGCCTCCAGGTCGACATTGTCGTAGCCCGCCCCGGCGCGTACGACGATCTTCAGGTTGGGGGCCGCATCGACCACCTCGGCGGTGATCTTGTCGCTGCGGATGATGATGCCCTCCACGTCGGCCACCGCGCCGAGCAGTTGCGCCTTGTCGGTGTACTTCTCCAGAGCGACGGCCTCGAAACCGGCGCTCTCGAGGATATTGACGATCCCGTCGAGGGCGACCTTGGCAAATGGCTTTTCGGTTGCTATCAATATTTTCTTTCCCATGATCAATGAGGTAAACTCTACTGTTCTTTCCTGTTTTTTCTTGTCGGTCAGGGTCTGTACAATGCCCATTACTTTTACTTTGCGTGTTGGGTCGCGAACTCCTTCATGCAGGCCACCAGTGCCTCGACGCTCTCGAGCGGGAGGGCGTTGTAGCACGAGGCGCGAAAACCGCCCACCGAACGGTGTCCCTTGATGCCCACCATGCCGCAGCTCTTGGCATAGTCCATAAAGGCGTCGTTGAGCGCCTCATAGCCCGGAGCCATCACAAAGCAGATGTTCATCAGCGAACGGTCTTCTTTGGCGGTCGTGCCGACGAACAGCGGATTGCTGTCGATCTCGCCGTAGAGCAGGTCGGCTTTCTGGCGGTTGAGCTTCTGGATAGCCTTTACCCCGCCTATCTCCTTGAGCCACTTGAGGGTCTCCTTCAGCACGAAGATCGGGAAGACCGGAGGGGTGTTGTACATCGAATCGTTGTCGATATGGTTTTTGTAGTCGACCATCGAGGGGAGCGTGCGGGTGCGTTTGTCGAGAAAATCCTCGCGCACGATCACAAAGGTAACCCCGGCAGGGCCCATGTTCTTCTGAGCGCCGCCATAGATGAGGGCATACTTCGACACGTCGACCGGACGGCTCAGAATATCCGAGCTCATGTCGGCCACCAGGGGCACCGGGCTGTCGATGTCGGTGTGATATTCGGTGCCGTAGATGGTGTTGTTGGTGGTGATGTGCAGGTAGTCCAGATCGGTCGGGATGTCAAACCCCTTGGGGATATAGGTGAAGTTCTTGTCCTCGGACGAGGCGAGGGTCACCGTTTCGCCGAACAGCTTGGCCTCCTTGATCGCCTTTTTGGCCCATACGCCGGTGCTGACGTAGCCCGCCTTGCGGTTGAGAAAGTTGTAGGGGATGTGGAAGAACTGGGTGCTGGCGCCGCCGCCCAGAAAGAGTATCTTGTGGGTGTCGGGCACCTCGAGCAACTCGCGCAGCAGATCGTTGGCCTGGTCGTTGACCGCCTCGAAATCTTTGGTGCGGTGCGATATTTCGAGGATCGAAAGGCCTGACCCCTCGAAATCCAGCACCGCTTTGGCGGCATTCTCGATGGCTACCCGGGGCAGTACGGACGGTCCCGCGTTGAAATTGTGTTTTTTCATATAGGTATTATGTAGGTTTGATTGCAGGTGAGGTAACAAACTGCAAATTTATTGTTTTTTCGCCAATCGAGCCAAGTGTTTGCCGATTTTTCCTACATTTGCAGATAAAAAAATTTACGACAGCATGATCAAATCGATGACAGGATACGGCAAGGGGGAGGTCTCCGTTGCCGGCAAGAAGATCACCGCCGAGTTGCGCTCTTTGAACAGCAAACAGTTCGACCTTTCGTTGCGCATGCCCCAGCAATACCGGCAGTGGGAGTATGAGTTGCGCAACATGCTCTCGCGCAGTGTGGGGCGCGGCAAGGTCGAGCTCGTCCTGTCGGTCGACTCCTCGGCGCGAAGCCCGGCGGCCGCCGTCGACCGCGCGTGTTTCGAGGACTACTATGGCCAGCTGATCGACATGGGAGGCGCCATGGGCCTCGACATGAACAACATAAATGTTACGGCGGCCCTGATCCCCGCCCTTTTGCGCATGCCCGAAGTGGTGAGCGCCGAGGTTGCGCGCGTGCCCGACCAGGAGCGTCTGGCGGCTATCGAAGCCGTCGGTGGGGCGGTGGAGGCCCTCGATCGTTTTCGTCTGGCCGAAGGGGCGGCGCTGATAGCCGACCTGCTGGGGCGCGTCGACCTGATCATGGAGCTGCTGGGCGGCATCGCCCCCTTCGAGGCTGCGCGCGCCGACGCCATACGCAGCCGCATACGCGAGCAGATCGAGTCGATGGGCCTGAAGGTGGACCATAACCGCCTCGAGCAGGAGATGATCTACTATATCGAGAAGATCGACATCACCGAGGAGAAGGTCCGACTGGCCAACCATTGCGACTACTTTCGCACGGTGGCCGCCGGCGAACAGGATGCCGGACGCAAGCTGGGTTTCATAGCCCAGGAGATGGGGCGCGAGATCAACACCCTCGGCTCGAAAGCCAATCAGGTCGACATCCAGAAGACGGTGGTCGAGATGAAGGATCAGCTGGAACGCATCAAAGAGCAGGTACTCAATATATTGTAAAACACATATGTCTTCAGACGACAATCAGGGCCGTATCATCATCTTTTCGGCTCCCTCGGGGGCGGGCAAGAGCACCATCATACGTCATCTGCTCGGGGTGTTTCCACGGTTGGAGCTCTCGGTTTCGGCCACCTCGCGTCCGCCGCGCGGCGAGGAGCGCGACGGGGTGAACTATCACTTCCTCTCGCCCGAGCAGTTTCGCCAGGGGGTCGAGAGGGGCGATTTTGTCGAGTGGGAGGAGGTCTACAACGGCGCTTTCTATGGCACGCTGCACTCCGAACTCGAGCGCATCCATCGCTGCGGACACATCATCGTCTTCGACATCGACGTCAAGGGTGGCGTGAGGCTCAAACGGCTCTTCGGCGAGCAGGCCCTCTCCATATTTATCATGCCTCCCTCGGTGGAGACGCTGCGCGAGAGGCTCGTAAGGCGCGGCGAGGACAGCCTCGGGGACATCGACGAGCGTGTGGCCAAGGCGTGCGCAGAGATCGCTGTCGCGCCGCAGTTCGACTGTGTGCTGTGCAACGACTCTCTCGCCGATGCCCTCTCCGCCGCCGAAAAGGTGGTAAGTGAGTTTATCGAAAGGGATTAGTATCCGCTGCGCGCGTAGCTCCGCGCTTTCTAAACGCGAGACGCGACGGGTGGTTCAAAAATTGCCGCAGGTCCGAGCGGATAGCGACGCACCTGTTCGCCGACCGTTAGACCCTTTGGGGCTAAAAGGGAACCGACGCTCGCAGCGGGACTCAATAGACCTTCAACACAAGGTCAAGCTTAAAGTATCAGCTCCGACAAACCATCCCGGCAAAATTTATGACACGCACAGCTCTGTTTTTCGGATCGTTCAATCCCATCCACCTGGGGCACATCGCCATCGTGCGCCATCTGCTCGAGAGCGGGCTGTGCGACGAGTTGTGGCTGGTGGTCTCGCCGGGCAATCCGCTCAAGGAGCCCTCCGTGCTGGTCGATGCCGACCGAAGGCTCGAGATGACGCGCCTGGCGGTCGATGCGGCGGGTCTGGGCGGGAAGGTTCGGGTGTCGGATGTCGAGTTTGCAATGCCGCGCCCTTCCTACACCATCGACACGCTCGAGCGTCTGGAGCGCGACCACCCCGACAGGGAGTTTATGCTGCTGGCGGGCTCGGACATCACAGGGCAGCTGGAGCAGTGGAAGGACTATCGCAAGCTGCTGGACCGCTACACGATCCTGATCTATCCGCGGCCGGGCTATCCTGTCGTGAAGTTTGCCGACCGGGTGGTTGTGCTGGAGGACGCGCCGCAGTCGGAGTGCTCGTCGACCCGGGCGAGGGGTGGGGCAGAGCAGATGCTCCAACCCGAAGTGAAGAATTATATAAAAACGCATAAACTGTGGACAGAAAGCAAATAGAATATCGCATAATCGAGCTCGACCGCGCCTTGGCCGAGACCCCGGACGATGCGACGCTCTATCTGGAGCGTGGCAAACTTCACTACAAACTCGGGAAGATGGACCGTTCGCTCAACGACTTTGTGCGTGTGCGCGAGATAGCCCCCGACAACGTCGAAGCGGGCGAATATGTCGATATGATCAGCGAGATTTTTGAATTTCACTACAAGGATATTTACAACCCATGAAACTCGATATTGCACTTTTGGCCGGGGGCGACTCCTCCGAACGCGAGGTGTCGCTGGGCAGCGCGGCCACCGTTGCCGCAGGGCTCGACAGTTCGCGCTACAACGTATGGACGATCGATGTCCGGGGCCGCGACTGGCATTATACAGCCCCCGACGGCAGATGTTACCCTGTCGACCGCAACGACTTTTCGCTCACCGTCGACGGCCGGCATATCCCTCTGCGCTATGCGCTTGTGATGATCCACGGCACGCCGGGCGAGGACGGGCGCATGCAGGGCTATCTCGACATGATGGGGGTGCCCTATTCGTCGTGCTCGCAGTTGAGCTCGGCGATCACCTTCGACAAACAGTGCACCAAGCTGGCTGTGGCTGCGGCGGGCATAGCCGTGGCTCGCGGACGCCTGATCGCTGCGGGCGAGACGGTCGACCCTGCTGCACTGGCCTCCGGGCTGGGGCTGCCGATGTTTGTCAAACCCAACGCCAGCGGCAGCAGCTGTGGCGTGGCCAAGGTCAAGAGCATCGAGCAGATAGCCCCGGCCATTGCCGCGGCGCGCGAGGAGAGTCCTGAAGTGTTGGCCGAGGCGCAGGTCGTGGGGCGCGAGTTCGGCTGCGGAGTGCTGGTGGCTGGAGGCAGGGAGTATCTGTTGCCGGTAACGGAGATCGTCTCGCGGCGCGAATTCTTTGATTATCAGGCTAAATACACCGATGGCCTCTCCGAAGAGATCACCCCGGCCATGATCGACCCCCGGCTGACCGAGACGCTCCAGCGCATGGCCCTGACGGCCTACCGGGCGTGCCGCTGCCGCGGGGTGGTCAGGATCGACTTTATCGTTACCCCTGAGGGTCAGCCGTTTCTGATAGAGGTCAATTCGATCCCCGGCATGAGCGGCGGCAGCATCATCCCCAAACAGCTCTCCGCCGCGGGGATGACCGTCGGCGGGCTTTACGACCTGATCATCGGCGACACCCTCGCCTCTGTCGATCCTTCTGCCGAGCGATGATCGAGCTGGACGACAAGCTGATAAGCGAGGATGTGCTCACCGTCCGTTTTCGGTGCGACCTGGCCCGCTGCAAGGGTATGTGTTGTGTGGAGGGCGATGGCGGGGCCCCGCTCGAGGAGGACGAGATCGACATTCTCGAGGAGCAATACCCTGCATTCAAGCCGTTTATGACCCCGGAAGGGATCGCCGCCATCGAGCGCGAGGGATTTTTTGTCGTGGACGGGACGGGCGAGCTGCTGACGCCTCTGGTCGACGGGTGCGAGTGCGCCTACTCGCGTCGCGAAGGCGATGTTACGCTGTGCGCCATCGAAGCGGCCTTCAACAATGGAGCCACCTCTTTTCGCAAGCCCCTCTCGTGCCACCTGTACCCCGTCCGCCTGATCCGCTTCGGCGACGGCCGCACGGGGCTCAACTACCACCGCTGGGAGATATGCCACAGCGCTCTGCAATGTGGCGGGCAGGAGGGTGTTCCGCTCTACCGTGCGTTGCGCGAACCACTGATCCGGTGCTTCGGCGAGGAATTTTTTGAGGCGTTGGGCCAGGCGGAAAAGTTTCTGACCGGCGGTTGACATGCTGCGCTCTTCGGGACCGGAGCGGGCGAGCCTGACGGCGCTCGACCTCTCTGCCGAGGTGCTTCTCGACGCTCGAAGCGAGAGCAGAGACCGCTTGCGGACTACGGCCGAGGTAGCGCGAGGAAGGCAAGCGTCCCTCTGCTTGCTTTCCTTCGCGGGCGTCTTTCTGCCCGCCAACAGCAGGAGAAAGGCAACGCTGCCCGGGAAGACTTTGCTCAGCATGACATATTACTTGAGTTCGGCTTTTATGTCATGTCACCCTGAGCGAAGCCCTTTTCATGTCACCCTGAACGAAGTGAAGGGTCTCGGCAATGTTGTTAAATCGATCATTTTTGAGATACTTCGACTTCGCTCCATTTC
>BNXD01000042.1 GCA_025999315.1 Bacteroidia bacterium
ATTAAAAAAAGCGCACGCGGCCCGTGTCCTGATACAGGACACGGGCCGCGTGCGCAAAGTAATGTGTGTATGTGTGTGTTTAACAGAATTTTCCGTTCTGCCAAACATTTTACCTGTTATTTCGCTGAAAACATTCACTTTGCAAGCTAATCCACACGCCATTCACACCGCGAGGATAATAAATAATGTGAATTAACAGTTGAAACTTACCATGTCATGCTGAGCGAAGTCGAAGCATCTCATGCAGCATCGCCGAGACCCTTCGACTTCGCTCAGGGTGACATGGCATAAAAGCCGAACTCATAATATGTCATGCTGAGCAAAGTCTTCCCGACGCTGCGAGCGAGGGCAGAGCCGAACTTGTTCGAGCTATGCCGAGCCGCGAGGAGGAAGCCAAAGGCAGCCATCTCCGCCCATGTCATGCTGAGCGAAGTCGATGCATCTAAAAAAGACTGACATGGCTGCATCGCCAAGACTCTTCGACAAGCTCAGGGTGACATGACATAAAAATTGATGCCGCAATAAGGTATTGATGATCAAACATAAGTTTCAACTTTTAATTCACATAAATAACAGTACAGTCAAATATTTTATCACCACGTTTGATCATTGAGCCAAATTTTTCATTATATTTATCCACAAATAGTTGTGGATATGGACCGATATGACAAAACGCACGAAAAATGCAACAAACCGCTCGAGCGCAGGGCGCTGGGCCTCGACCTTGGAACCAACAGCCTCGGCTGGGCGATCGTCGAGCAGGGGGAATATAGCTATTCGCTGATAGATCGGGGAGTAGACATATTCCAGGAGGGTGTCAAGATCGAGAGGGGTAGAAGTTACAACGAGGAATCGAGAGCCGGCGAGCGGACCCTCTACCGTTCGGCCCGGCGGCGGCTGGCGCGGCGCAAGCTTCGCAAGATCGAGACGCTCAAGGTGTTGTCGGAGTACGGCCTCTGCCCCACCCTCTCCGTGGAGCAGCTGCACGATTGGAGGCAGCACGACAAATACCCTTTGGACGATAAGTTTCTCGCCTGGCAGCGCACCGCGGGCAACAACAACCCCTACTTTTATCGCAACGAGGCGATCAATCGCCGGTTTGACCTTAGGGTCGAGGCCGACCGTTATGCGCTGGGGCGGGCGTTGTATCACCTCGCCCAGCGGCGGGGCTTTTTGAGCAACCGTCTGGAGAAGACCAAGGAGAGCGAGGGCAAGGTCAAGGAGGGCATCACGCAGCTCGACAAGGATATACAGGAGGCGGGGTGTCGTTTTCTGGGCGAGTATTTCTTTCGTTGCTATCAGAACGGCACGAAGATACGCACCCGTTACACCTCGCGCAAGGAGCACTACCAGGCCGAGTTCGACCACATCTGCGACACGCAGCAGTTGCCCGAGGAGTGGCGCAAGGCGCTTGAAAAGGCGATCTTTTTCCAGCGTAAGCTTCGCTCGCAGAAGGGGCTGGTGGGGCGGTGCACCTTCGAGAAGAACAAAAGCCGCTGTCCGGCGTCGCATCCCCGCTTCGAGGAGTACCGGATGCTTTGTTTTCTGAACAACATCAAGATACAGACACCACGGGACGAAGCCTTGCGCCCGCTGAACGCGGAAGAAAGAGAGAAGGTGATGCCACTGTTCGTGCGCAAGAGCAAGCGTCAATTCAACTTCGAGGATATAGCCAAAAAACTGGCTGGCAAGGACGACTACGCTTTTTATCGCGACCGGGACGAGAAGCCCTACCGGTTCAACTACCGGAAAGACACCTCGGTGGCCGGGTCGCCGGTGACGGCCCACCTGATAGACATCTTTGGCGACGACTGGCAGCAGGCGGTGGCCGAACGCTACACCGCCAAAGAGACCCAGGCGGGCCCCAAGAGCGTCGAGCGCATCGTGGATGACATCTGGCACGCTCTCTTCTCGATGGACAACGACGACAGGCTCGGGGAGTTTGCCCAAAGGAGGCTGCAGTGCACCGAAGAGGAGGCCAAAAAGTTCTGCGCCATCCCCATTCAGCAGGAGTATGCCTCGCTGAGTCTCTGCGCGATAGATCGCATGTTGCCATTCCTGCGCGAGGGGATGCTCTATTCGCACGCCGTCTTTCTGGCCGGCATAGGCAAGGCGCTGCCGGCGGTGGTGTGGAACGATGCCGCCAGCCGCCATAACATCATCAGTGAGGTGGTGCGCATCGTGGAGAATTTTACGCAGGACGACAAGCGGGCCGGGCAGACCATCGAGGATCAGATAGTTGGCTTTCTTAAAAGGGAGTTCAATGTAGAGGAGGAGTATATCAAGAAGAAAATCTACCACCCCTCGATGATCGACCTCTATCCCGAGGTCAAGCCCGACGATCAGGGGCGCGTCAGGCTCGGCTCGCCGCGCACCTCGTCGGTGCGCAATCCGATGGCCATGAGGGCGTTGTTCAGGCTGCGTCGTCTGGTCAACACCCTGCTGGACGAGGGCAAGATCGACGGCCATACCAAAATCCGTATCGAGTTCGCGCGCGGGCTCAACGACGCCAACCGCCGCAAAGCCATCGAGGCCGACCAGCGAGAGAGGGAGAAAGCACGCATCGGGAATGCCCAACGCATCCGCGAACTCTACCTCGAGCAGACCGGCCAACAGATCGAACCCACCGAAACCGATCTGCTGAAGTTTCAGTTGTGGGAGGAGCAGGATCACAAATGCCCCTACACCGGTCGCGAAATCGCTCTGAACCAGTTCATCGGCCCCAACCCCAAGTTCGACATCGAGCACACCGTGCCGCGAAGTAAAGGAGGCGACAATTCGCAGATGAACAAAACACTGTGCCAGAGCCGGTTTAACCGCGAGGACAAGAAGGACAAACTGCCCTCCGAACTGGCCAACCACAACGATATACTCGCCCGCATAGAGAAGTGGCATGACAGGGCGGAGGAACTGCGCAGCCAGATTCAGGATACAAAAAGAAAATTCGCCTCGACCAAAGAGGACAAAGACAAGAATATCCAAAAACGCCACGAGTTGCAGATAAAGCATGACTACTGGCGTGGCAAGTACGAGCGTTTCACGATGGAAACGGTGCCCGATGGCTTCGCCAACCGCCAGGGGGTCGACATCGGCATCATCTCAAGGTATGCCCGGCTCTATCTGAAAAGCGTCTTCGATCGCACTTATGTGGTCAAGGGGATCACTACCTCCGAGTTTCGCAAGATGTGGGGGCTGCAGGAGGGCTATCAGAAAAAGGAGCGCGTCAACCACGTCCACCACTGTGTGGATGCGATCACTATCGCCTGCATTGGCCCGAACGAGATGAGCCGCATGTCCGAATATTTCCACCACGAGGAGGAGTACAGGTGGTACGGCAACCGCGACAAGCCCCAATTTCCCAAGCCGTGGCCCACGTTCACCGAGGACGTGCTGGCCGTCGAGCAAGAGCTGCTCGTCTCGCACCACACGCCCGAGGTCATGTCGCGCCAGACCCGCAAGAAGCTGCGGGTGAGGGGCAAGGTGCAGTATCGACGTACGCCGGAGGGAGAGTTGCTGCATGACGCCAACGGCCGGCCGATGCCCGTCTATGTTCAGGGCGACTCGGCGCGCGGCTCGCTCCACCAGGACACCTTCTACGGGGCCATCATGCACGAGGGCGAGCTGAAACACGTGGTACGCAAATCGCTGCGCGACCTCAAGGAGACCGATATAGCCAAAATAGTCGACCCTGCCGTACGCGAACGGGTGCAGCAGGCGATCGACGAGCGGGGATTCAAGCAGGCGATGGCAAACAAGATATGGATGAATGAGGAGAAGGGCGTCGAGATCAAGAAGGTGAGATATTTCGTTTTAGTCTCAGCGCCGATCCTGCTAAAGGAGCACCGCGACCACTCGCGCCACGACCACAAACGCCACCTGCGTGTGGTGAACGACGGCAACTATCTGATGGCCATCTATGAAGGCCCCGACGCCAAGGGGCGCACCAAACGCAGCTTCGAGATTGTCAACAATCTCGAAGCTGCCACCCATTTCAAAGCGAGTGGCGACAGGGAGGCTTTCCCCGATATTATACCTGATGTCAGTAGCGAGGGCTATCCCCTCAAATGGACATTCAAACAGGGAACAATGGTGTTGCTCTACGAAAATTCGCCCGCGGAACTGTACGACGCAACCGCCGCCGAACTCCGCAAAAGACTTTATAAAGTCATTGGGATGAGTGAAACTGTCATATCCGGCAAATACCATTACGGTTCTTTTACCCTCAAGCACCATCAGGAAGCAAGGCCATCAGGCGACTTGAAAGCGAAAAATGGTGATTACAAATGCGGCGAAGAGTACAGACCTATAATCGGAATGTATCACACCCAGATCAAAGCCCTGGTCGAAGGCTACGACTTCTTTTTGACGGTTACGGGCGAGGTGAAATTCAAAAACGACCAATAACGGCCAACAGCCTAAAAACCAACAGCGATGCTCAAACGCGCCCTTTTCTTCTCGACGCCGGTCAACCTGTCGATGCGCGACGCGCAACTTGTCTTTTGGCTCAAGGAGGCCCCGGACGAGAAACGCACCGTGCCCATCGAGGACATCGGTTTTGTGGTGCTCGAAAACCGCATGATCAGCATCACCATGCCCCTGCTGACGGCACTGTCCGAGAAAAATGTGGCAGTGATCGTCTGCAACGAGCGCGGCATGCCCTGCTCGATGCTCATGAATCTCGACTCAAACTCCACTCAGGGAGAGAGTTTTCGGGCCCAGATCGAGGCGAGCGAGCCTCTGAAAAAGAACCTCTGGAAGCAGACCGTCGAGGCCAAGATCGCCAACCAGGCCCGGCTGCTCGACTCGCTGGGTCTCGACGGGCGGGCGCTCAAACCCCTGCACGACAACGTGCGCAGCGGCGATAGCGACAACCGCGAGGGCGTGGCGGCCAAACTCTACTGGAACATGCTGATGGGGCGCGAGTTTGTCCGCGAGCGCGAAGGCCCGCCGCCCAACAGCCTGTTCAACTATGGCTACTCGATCCTGCGGGCGGCCGTAGCGCGATCGTTGATGGGCTCGGGCCTGCTGCCCGCGCTGGGCATCTTCCACCGCAACCGCTACAACGCCTTCCCGCTGGCCGACGACATCATGGAGCCCTTTCGCCCGATGGTTGACCGCATCGTCCACGGGCTCAGCCTCAACGGACAGACGGAACTCACCAAAGAGGTCAAGGCGGCGCTGTTGCAGATACTGTTCATCGACACGGTGTTCGACAAAGTAACACGCCCGCTGGAGGTGGGGCTGTCGATGACCACTTCGTCGCTCGCCAGATGTTTCGCCGGCAAGTGTAAACGAATATCCTACCCGTTGCTGGAGTGAGGGTTTTGTTTAAAATCCCTCGCTTTGACCTGGCTGTGCCCTCTCTTCCGGCAGTGGAAGAATCTGCTCCGTATTTTTTTGAGTATATCGATGAGCCTGACACGATTAAATGCCTATCATATCATGTGGCTGTTCGTATTTTTCGATCTGCCGACAGGAACAAAGACCGAACGCCGCGCAGCCGCTCTGTTTCGCAAGGCGCTTGAGAAAGACGGCTTTACGATGATGCAATACTCGGTCTACAACCGCTATTGCGCCTCACGTGAGAGCCTCGACGTGCATGTGAAGCGCGTGCGCGGGCTCATTCCGGCCAAAGGGCAGGTCAGCCTGCTGGCAATCACCGACAAACAGTATGGCGATATGATCAACTACTGGGGCAAGGTCGAGCGGGCGCGCCCGCAAATGCCTCAACAGTTGGAGCTTTTTTAGAAGAGACTGTCTGCGTTTTTAATGGAAAATGATTAAATTTACATCGGATTGGCACGACACACGTTTTATCGACGTCGAGGTCGTGTTCACCACGACAGGCAGGTTTATTTGAAATATTGAAATCGACCAGGATCGACGGGCGTGTCGACGCTCCCCTCCCTAAATTATTGATATTTAAGGAGTGAATGCCTCAACTCGCTTTGAGATCATCATATCTATTGTGATTCACTGAAACGAAAATTTTGCATCGAATTCACTTCCACAGAGAAAACCGAACCTGATTTTCAGTCGCACAACCGCACGTTATGCGCTGATTTTCAAGGAATAAATCGACTATGGTTGTGATTTGATGTAGAAAATTAATATGTTACAACCTCTGGCGTCTTTTTTGTTTCCGCTCCTTTGTTGTGATTTGATGTAGAAAATTAATATGTTACAACGAGGCCAGTTTTTACGGCATACCTTCGATCGTTGTGATTTGATGTAGAAAATTAATATGTTACAACACCATCTCTTCTGTCGGCATATCCATGCAAGTTGTGATTTGATGTAGAAAATTAATATGTTACAACGAAGTCTTCCTACAGAACAAAGTAGCTACTGTTGTGATTTGATGTAGAAAATTAATATGTTACAACTTAACTTATCCATATAATTCAAATGGTAATGTTGTGATTTGATGTAGAAAATTAATATGTTACAACAATGGCCAATTAATAATAGAACCAATAATAGTTGTGATTTGATGTAGAAAATTAATATGTTACAACCCGGCGGTGCTTTGTCGGGAACCTCTACAAGTTGTGATTTGATGTAGAAAATTAATATGTTACAACTGGGCGGGGATGATGCCCAGATGTTCGCAGGTTGTGATTTGATGTAGAAAATTAATATGTTACAACGCGTACTACGACATATACAAGAATTACTAGTTGTGATTTGATGTAGAAAATTAATATGTTACAACTGCCTGGAATGTAAGAAGGCGAGAGCAAGGGTTGTGATTTGATGTAGAAAATTAATATGTTACAACGCAGACGGGAAAAAGGACAGTCGAAACAATGTTGTGATTTGATGTAGAAAATTAATATGTTACAACCTGCGAGACGCAAATGAACGAGCGCTGGGGTTGTGATTTGATGTAGAAAATTAATATGTTACAACGCTGACCCACAACAAGGACAAGTCGGTGATGTTGTGATTTGATGTAGAAAATTAATATGTTACAACGGTATAGAACATGAAGATTGCATTACTACGTTGTGATTTGATGTAGAAAATTAATATGTTACAACGGCATCGCAAAGGCCGTAGATGACTTTGCGTTGTGATTTGATGTAGAAAATTAATATGTTACAACCGGAGATAGAAATCATAGTGAGCGTGTAAGTTGTGATTTGATGTAGAAAATTAATATGTTACAACTTCTTTATATCAGACATCACAATCCAAATTGTTGTGATTTGATGTAGAAAATTAATATGTTACAACTTTAAAACGATAATACTATGAAAATCTTAGTTGTGATTTGATGTAGAAAATTAATATGTTACAACATTATTTGATAATAATAGTCAGACCAAAGGTTGTGATTTGATGTAGAAAATTAATATGTTACAACCCCATATAGTGACCCCGTCACTCATGGTTGTTGTGATTTGATGTAGAAAATTAATATGTTACAACAGGTAGTCGGCGGAGTAGTCGGCGAGGCGAGTTGTGATTTGATGTAGAAAATTAATATGTTACAACGAGAAGGTCTGATACAAGTAGTTGATGAAAGTTGTGATTTGATGTAGAAAATTAATATGTTACAACTAGGCGGGTCGGTGGTCGGGCTGGGCAACAGTTGTGATTTGATGTAGAAAATTAATATGTTACAACCGACCAACGGCGACACCCATCTGGGCGGCGTTGTGATTTGATGTAGAAAATTAATATGTTACAACTGGAAGACAGTGGAATGGCAGAGGTCGAAGTTGTGATTTGATGTAGAAAATTAATATGTTACAACCAGATGAGATTAAGTACTACAAGGAAGGTAGTTGTGATTTGATGTAGAAAATTAATATGTTACAACTGGTAGGAAAAAGGGACGGATATTCCGAAGTTGTGATTTGATGTAGAAAATTAATATGTTACAACTGTCGTACCCAGTGGAGGTGAACTCAAATAGTTGTGATTTGATGTAGAAAATTAATATGTTACAACCAAATGAATCAAATATGAAAGCGGACGAAGGTTGTGATTTGATGTAGAAAATTAATATGTTACAACTGGGATACAGGCGAAGGCGTATGAGGACAGTTGTGATTTGATGTAGAAAATTAATATGTTACAACTATTGACCTCGACGGAGGGAATAGAAAACAGTTGTGATTTGATGTAGAAAATTAATATGTTACAACCGCGAATGATCTCCTTGTTGATGGTTGTCAGTTGTGATTTGATGTAGAAAATTAATATGTTACAACGGGCTAAGGCGTAAGGCTCGACGGCTTTGAGTTGTGATTTGATGTAGAAAATTAATATGTTACAACTTGCGCCTCGATGCCCTTTTTGTACTTTTCGTTGTGATTTGATGTAGAAAATTAATATGTTACAACTCCAAAGAGTTCACTATATCCCACTCTCGGTTGTGATTTGATGTAGAAAATTAATATGTTACAACCGGGGTTCCGGGCAGTGATCCTGACCGTTTGTTGTGATTTGATGTAGAAAATTAATATGTTACAACTTTGGGAAAATGTGGATGGCACCATAAGGGTTGTGATTTGATGTAGAAAATTAATATGTTACAACCTCCGTCCTCTAATGCTCGCCATCTGGATTGTTGTGATTTGATGTAAAAATATTAGAGCTCGTATAAATTTCAAACAAACTCGATCTTCGGCAGCGGTTACTTCGTGCGGCCGGGGTAGAGCGCGAGGGCTTCGCGGATGCACGCGGCGGCGGCGCGAAGGTCTTCGCATTTGAGCACATAGGCCACCCGCACCTGGTCGTGGCCCAAGCCGCGCGAGGCGTAGAAGCCCGATCCGGGCGCTACCATCACCGTCTGCCCCTGGTAAGAGAACTCCTCGAGCATCCACTGTGCAAAGCGGTCGGCGTCGTCAACCGGCAGGCGCACCATCGAATAGAACGCCCCTTTGGGCATGGGGCAGTAGACCCCTTCTATCTTGTTGAGCTGCTCGACGATGCAGTTGCGGCGACGTTCGTATTCGTCGTGCACCGTGTCGAAATAGCTGCGCGGTGTGTCCAGCGCGGCCTCGGCGGCCACCTGGGCCAGATAGGGCGGACAGAGCCTGGCCTGGCCCATCTTGAGGGCCGAGGCGATCACGTCGCTGTTGCGCGTAACCAGCGCCCCGAGCCTTACACCACACATACTGAAACGTTTGGAGACCGAGTCGATCATTATCACGTTGCGATCGACACCGCGCAGGTCCATCACCGAGATGTGGCGGTTGCCGTCGTAGCAGAATTCGCGGTAGACCTCGTCGCAGATCAGATAGAGGTCATATTTGAGGGCGATGTCCTTGAGCTGGTCGAGCTCGTTTTGTGAGTAGAGATAACCGGTGGGGTTATTGGGATTGCAGATGAAAATGGCTTTGGTGTAGGGGGTTATATGACGTTCAAACTCCGAGATCGGAGGCAGGGCAAAGTCGTTGTCGATGGTCGAGAAGATGGGTTTGATGTTGACCCCGGCCTCCATGGCAAAACCGTTGTAGTTGGCATAGAACGGCTCGGGGACCAGCAGTTCGTCGCCGGGGTTCATACACACGCACATGGCCATGAAGATCGCCTCCGACCCTCCGGTGGTGATCAGTATGTCGTCCGGTGCGACCCCCAGGCCGATGCTGTCGTAGTAGGCGGCCAGCTTGCGGCGATAGGACTCGTTGCCGGCCGAGTGCTGGTAGGCAAAAATGGGCTCCTTGATCGATCGTATCGCATAGATGGCCTCGTCGGGGGTGCGGATGTCGGGCTGGCCGATGTTGAGGTGCAACACTTCGATCCCGCGGCGTTTGGCCTGTTCGGCATAGGGGACGAGTTTGCGTATGGGCGACGGTGGCAGGTGTATGCCACGCTCTGAAATTTTAGGCATGGTCGTTTTTGCAGAAAAGAATTTGCTGCAAAGTTATCTTATTTTTGCGGAAATAAGTAATCTTCAACCATTATTGATACATTTCAATTTTCAGATCACTTAAACCTGGTTATCCTCCCGTCCCACCACCGCCAACACAAAAAGCCGGCCCGCATCATGGTGCAGGAACCGGCCCGGACAGGATTCTGGCAGTCTGGAGAGCTACAGTTTGTTGACGTGCAACTGGAGGCTGCTCTTGAGGTTGCCCGATTTGTTCTTGTGGATCACGCCTTTGCCGGCCAACTTGTCGAGCATGGCCGACACCTTGGGCAGCAGCGCCTCGGCGGCCTGTTTGTCGGTGGTGCCGCGCAGGGCCTTGACAGCGTTGCGCGTGGTTCTGTGATAGTAACGATTCTCGGTCCTGCGGGTCAAGCTCTGGCGGATGCGTTTCTCCGATGACTTGTGGTTTGCCATAATGGTTTGATATATTGAAATTTGTAGCCCATAGGAGAGTCGAACTCCTCTTTCAAGAATGAAAATCTTGCGTCCTAACCGATAGACGAATGGGCCATAGGTCGTATATGGTGCGACTTTAGCGGTGCAAAGGTAAACAAAAACTCAATATTTGCAAATATTTTGCGGCTCGCAGCTCTGTTTTTTGAGGCGCACCTGCCGCGTAGCGGTGTCGAACCAGAGCGGCGTATCCTCGAAAAGCCGCCCCAGAAGCCCCTGATCGATAAGGTCCTGCGCCGCTGCGTGAATCAGACGGCAGTCGTGGATCATGGCGATCGTGTCGCACAACTCGAGCGCGACGCCCAGATCGTGGGTCGAAAAGAGTATACATTTACCCTCCCGGTGGGCCAACTCGCGCAGCAACAGCCCGATCTCGTACTTGTTGGGCAGATCGAGGAAGGCCGTCGGTTCGTCGAGCAGTATGACCGGGGTGTCCTGGGCCAGCGCCCGGGCGATCATGGCCCGCTGACGCTCGCCGTCGCTCAGACGGTCGATATGTTTGGCGGCAAAACTCTCCATGCCAACCAGTTTCAACGAACGGAGCACTATGAGGCGATCCTCCTCCCCCAGGCGTCCGGCCCAGTCGGTGTAGGGCGCACGGCCCAGCGCCACCACATCGGCCACGCGCAGGTTTGGCACGCGCACCTCGTCGGTCGACACGAAACTGATCAACGATGCGATCCGTCTTGCGTTCATCTGCGAGAGTGGCTTGCCGCCGAGCGTGATATGGCCCTCCGTCGGACGCTGGAGCGCGGCGATGGCGCGCAGCAGGGTGCTCTTGCCCGTGCCGTTGCGACCGATCAGGGCGCTAAATTCGCCCCTGCCGAATCCGACGTCGGCCCCCTGCAGGAGCATCCTGCCGCCGTAGCCCAGCGACAGCTTGTGCAGGCGGATCATGACAGACGGATCAGAACACATTGCGGTTGCGGATTATGATCGTTACTACGACCGGAATGCCCAGCAGGGCGGTAACGATGTTGATGGGCAGCGTGGTCTCGCGGCCCGGAAGTTGCGAAATGATGTCGCACAGCAGCATGACGGCCGCCCCGAGCGTCATCGACGCGGGCATCAGCACACGGTGGTCGGCATTGCGCACGAGCATCCGCGCCACGTGGGGCACGGCGATGCCGATGAAGCCGATGGGGCCGCAGTAGGCGGTTGCCGTACCGGCCAACAGCGTGGTGCTCAGGAATATCATGCGGCGCGTACGGCCAATGTCGAGCCCCATCGTGCGTGCGTAATTCTCGCCCAGCAGCAGCATGTTGAGCGGCTTGACAAGCGCCACAGAGAGCAGCAGCCCTGCCGCGATGGCTATACCCATGATGGCCAACTGCACGAGCGAGATGGCCCCCAGGCTGCCCATCGTCCAGATGACGTACGACTTGAGAGCCCCCTCGGGGCTCATGTACTGAAGCAGTTGCACGATGGCCGAGGTGGCGCTGCCGAACATCAGACCCAGGATCAGGATGGCCATAATGTCTTTGATGCGCATCGAAACGGCCAGCGTCGCCATCAGTATCAGCGCCGTACCGATCCATGCCGCTCCGGCCATGCCGAGGTTGCGCATCAGTTCTGCCCCTGCGCTCAGCCCCACCAACGGCGCCCCCAGCAGGAAGAGCGACACCCCGAGGCTCGCTCCCGAGCTGACTCCCAGCACATAAGGATCGGCCAGCGGATTGCGGAACAGCGTCTGCATCTGCAGCCCGCCCGCCGACAGCGCCGCCCCCACCATGATGGCCACCAACATCTTGGGCAAACGGAAGTTAACGACGATATGACGGACCGTCTCGTCGCCCGCGCCCATCAACGCAGCCACGACCTCACGCGGGGCGAGCCGCACCGATCCCAGCATGATGTCGCAGAGGGCCAACACCACGATCAGAATGGGGATGACAATGAAAAACAGTCGGTTGCGTCGGGCGGTTAAAGACATTCCATATATATTTATGCGAATTAACAGTTGAAACTCATATTTGATTATCAATATTTTATTGCTTAATCAATTTTTATGTCATGCGCCCTGAACAAAACTCTTTTCATGTTACCCTGAACGCAGTCGAAGGGTCTCGGCAATGCTGCATGAGATGCTTCGACTTCGCTCAGCATGACATGCGCGGAGATGGTTGCCTTCGGCCTACTCCTCACAGCTCGGCATAGCTCGAACAAGTCCGACTCTGCCCTCGCTTCTGCCCTCGCTCGCAGCGTCGGGAAGACTTTGCTCAGCATGACAAAGAAAGAACTGCGCTCCATGTCACCCTGAGCGGAGCATAAGCGCAGTCGAAGGGTCTCGGCAATGCTGCATGAGATGCTTCGACTTCGCTCAGCATGACATGGGCGGAGATGGTGCCTTCGGCTTACTCCTCGCGGCCCGGCATGGCTCGAACAAGTTCGACTCTGCCCTCGCTCGCAGCGTCGGGTAGACTTCGCTCAGCATGACAAAGAAAGAACTGCGCTCCATGTCACCCTGAGCGGAGCATAAGCGCAGTCGAAGGGTCTCGGCAATGCTGCATGAGATGCTTCGACTTCGCTCAGCATGACATGGGCGGAGATGG
>BNXD01000043.1 GCA_025999315.1 Bacteroidia bacterium
GAGAACATAATCTTTTTCGCGAATAAAATTTAAACAGTTTCTTAATGTTATTAGTGCGTTTTTCAGGCACGTATGCGGATATTCATATTATCTTGAACCAAACTTGGCAGTTATGACAAAACGCAGAGAGATTGCCCAACTGGGCGAGTTCGGGCTGATCGCCGAGCTGACAAAAGATTTGCCCCTGGTCAACCCCTCCTCCGTCAAAGGCGTGGGCGACGATGCGGCGGTCATCGGCCTCGAGGGCGACCGTTGCCTGCTGCTCTCGACCGATCTGTTGATGGAGGGCATACATTTCGATCTGGTCTACTTCCCGCTCAAGCACTTGGGCTACAAGGCAGTGGTGGTTGGCATAAGCGACATTCTGGCCATGAACGGCACGCCGCGGCAGATCACCGTGTCGATCGGCGTGTCGGCCAAACAGTCGGTCGAGAGCCTGCAGGAGCTCTACGACGGGGTGCGGGCGGCGTGTGTGGAGTATGGCGTCGATCTGGTGGGGGGCGACACGTCGGCCTCGGTGACGGGGCTGGCGATAAGCGTTACGGCCGTGGGCGAGGTCGCGCGCAAGGGGATCGCCTACCGCGGCGGCGCGCGCATGAACGATCTGATCTGCATAACGGGCGATCTGGGCTCGGCCTATCTGGGGCTCCACCTGCTCGAGCGCGAGAAACGCGCCCTGGAGGGAAGCGACAACCCGCAACCTCACTTCGAGGGGTACAACTATCTGCTCGAGAGGCAGCTCCATCCCCATGCCCGCACCGACATCATCGAGGCGATGCGTGAGGCCGCCCTCGTGCCCACGTCGATGATCGACCTGTCGGACGGTCTGGCCTCCGACCTGTTGCACATATGCAAGAGCTCGTCGTGCGGCGCGCGCATCTATCTCGACCGGCTGCCCATCGCCCGGGAGAGCTACTCGCTCTGCGAGGAGATGAACATCGACCCGGTGGTGGCGGCGCTCAACGGCGGCGACGACCACCAACTGCTCTTCACCGTGCCGCTCGCTGCACGGGAAGCGGTGATGCAACTTGGAGCTATCGACATCGTCGGCCACATCACCCCGGCCTCGACCGGCGTGATGCTGACCACTCCCGACGGCAGCGACATACCGATCACCGCCCCGGGGCATAAATAACTTTTGTCTCGTCTCAGGAGAGTTTGTCTTCGTGCGCAACCCGCGCGCGTCGCTTTTTGCCGAAGTTGCGACCGATCCAGGTGGGGAAGACGATAGCTCCGGCCAGCAGATAGGGATAGTAGGTTATCAGGCGCCAGAACAGTGCGATCAGGGTGGCGGCGCTGGCCTGCATGGCGAGCGGCACGGTGATCAGGTCGCGGCAATAGCCCGAGAAGATCGCCTCGGCAAAGCCGCTGCCGCCCGGGGTGGGCATCACCAGCATCATGATCCACATCACCAGCTGACGCGCGAAGAGCATCATCTGATCGCTCACCGAGAAGAAGGCCATTATCAACGCATTGGCCACCAGATAGCGAGAGCTCCACGACAGGAACGTCGAACCGAGCGCCCCGGCCCAGAAACGCAGATCGCTGCCCCGTATCTCGCGGGCGCTTTGGACCATCTCGCCGCCCACCCTGCGCGCCCCTTTGCGCCAGCGACGCAGCCATCGCAGCGAGAAGACCTTCAGCAGCAACCACCTGAACCCCTTCGGATTGACAAACAACCCATAGGCCAGCAACAGCACCCACGCCAGTTTGAGAAAATAGCCCGTCAGGGCGAAAGCCATCAGCCCCCGTGTCAGCGAATCGGAGGCGAGCGACAGATCGAACAGGTTGCCCGCGCCCACCGCCAGCAGCACCAGCGGGAACATCACAGCAAAGTAGAGCTCGTCAAGAAACGAGGTGAGCATGACAATGGCCGAGCTGCGGCCCAGGCCGATGCCCTCCTTGTGGACGTAGAGGATGGCCACGCTGGTGCCGCCGATGGCCGAAGGGGTGATGGCCGAGGTGGCCTCCCACAGCATAATGATCCGAAAAGCCTGACGCCATGTGAGCGCACCGCGGCTGAGCACCCGGATGCGGATCATGTAGCCCAGATCGCGGCCGAACATGCACAGAAAAGCCACGACCACCCAGAATAGCGACACCCACGTGAAATGTATGTCGTCGAGCACCCCCGGATCGAAATCGCGCCAGAAGAGCCAACCCACCACCGCAAGGCCGATCAGGATGGGCCATACGACCCTCGAAGCCTTGATCTTCGAGAAGGGAGAAAGGTCGGTTTCAGCCTTTTTGCCGGTCATGTTTTGGGCTGTTAAATATAATTATAATTGGTGGTAGCCGTTGAGCATTGAGAAAATGTTGATTTTTCTTATGTATGCGAATTAATATTTGAAAATCATATTTGATTATCAGCACCTTATCGCGCCATCAATTTTTATGTTATGTCTCTATGAATTCATGTCACCCTGAGCGGAACGAAGTGGAGTCGAAGGGTCCCGGCAATTAAATCAGTCTTTCTGAGATGCTTCGACTTCGCTCAGCATGACATGGGCCGGAGATGGTTGCCTTCGGCTTCCTCGCGCTACCTCGGCCGTAGCCCGCAAGCGGTCTGCGGCCCTCGCAACGCTGCTCGGTTCTCCTCGTCGCTCGGCAGGAAGAGTAGATTAGCACAAATTATTATTGATACAGGGAAGATAAAACTAATATCGAAACTTAGGGGCGGTTGTCGATTTCCTTATTTAACCCGTTGCGCATTTTGGGACGAGTTAATCCAATGTGTTTTAAATAAATGTTTTTCAAACCAATACCGCTAATGGCATATGTGCGCGGCAGAGTTTAAATGAATACTTGAAGATAAACAAAACTTAAAAACAGTGGCAAGTTGTTGCATATTTTTCGGCTTTGCGAGAGCAAAGTCGGCAGCCCGCAGCCGCCCCCTGCGGCGGGCTGCAAAACCCTCACCTTCGGCTCGGACAGCCCACCGCCGTCTGCGGGCCGCCGATAAAACCTCTCCCTCAGATAGGATGCTTTTAAACCATTCTTTTCTAAATGCACAACGGGTTTATTTAGTAAATCGGAAGGATAAATCTATTTTTAGCTTGCGTAGACCATTGTGCCTGCCAAAGGCGTCCGGTAGCTCTATCGAGAAGTAGAAAGTTATGAATATTTTGAGTAGGATACAGTTCAAATCGGCCTGCTTTTGTATCCAAACCAGAGGTTAGATCGGTTGAATTAATAGATGTTTGGAAACGGTTATCGTCGCCTATAGAAAATTGGACTTGCCATAATTTGCCGGTACGTGTATCTAATTTTATAGATGTCCATATATTAGTGGTTGGATATAATTTGTAATATTCCTCTGATCGTGTATGTTCTGCAATAAACATCAGAATCTGGTCGACTTTCTTTTCAAATGAAATTTCCGGCTCATCATCTTTTTGCTGCTTTGTCGTCTCATTCATTTGTAAAGAGTCAACTAAAACATCCTGAGCATAACTGATTGACGGCAACATTAAAAATACCGCTACGACAATAGTCTGAACTAACCTTTTCATATATGACTTTCATTTTTAGACAGACTTTTACGACTGCCCCTTTTTGCGGGTGTAGATAAAGCGTTTGATCTTGTGGGTGGGCGTGCGGACAAATTCGTCCGTCTCCTCGACCTTGCTGATGCGCGCGAATTTGCCCACCTGGCCGTTGACATACTTCAGCAGGTCGGCTTTGATCTCCTCCTTGTAGCGCGACAGCTCTCCCTTGTAGTGTTGATATTTCTTCTCGATCTCCTCCCGGTTGAAATTGACCAGCGCCACCAGAGCCCCCTTCTCCTGCCGCACGATCGAGTCGGCCACCCACAGGTGGCTGTTGATGACCCCCTCGATCTCTTCGGGGTAGATATTCTCGCCGCTCGGACCGACGATCATGTTGTTGGTACGTCCCAGGATGGAGATAAACCCGTCGCTGTCAAAACGGCACAGGTCCCTGGTGTGCAGCCATCCGTCCGGGGTGAGCACCTCGCCCGTCGCCTCGGGGTTCTTGTAGTAACCGCTCATGGCGCAGGGGGTCAGCACCACCAGCTCGCCCTCGCCCGAGATGTGGTTGATGTTGTCCAGACGGAACTTTATCCCCTTGAGGATGCGACCGGCCGAGCCCAGGCGCACCATGTCGGGCGTCGCACCGGCGATCAGGGGAGCCGTCTCGGTCATGCCGTAACCGATGGCGTAAGGGAAACGCCCCTCGAGCAGGAACCGCTCGGTCTGCCGATCGAGCTTGGCCCCGCCGATGCCGAAAAAGCGCAGTCGCCCTCCGAACACCTTCACAAGACGCCGACCCGCCGTGCGGTGTATCAGCCGGCGAAAAAAACCCCGTGCGTATATCCACGCCCTGACGCCGGAGCGGAAACGTCCCGCCACCTGACTGCGGTAGATCTTCTCGATGATCAGCGGGACGCTGAGCATCGCCGTCGGCCTGATCGCGGCAAAGGTCGGCAGCAGGGTCGAGACGGTCGGCGGCCGGTCGATATAGACCACCTGCGCTCCATAGGCAAAGGGGTAGATCATCCCCACACTGCACTCGTAGGTGTGCGCCAGAGGCAACACCGACAGGAACACATCGTCGCGGTGAACAGGAAACAGATCGTGGAGCATCTCTATCTGCAGGCACAGGTTGCGGTGCGAGAGCATCACTCCCTTGGGAGCCGAGGTGGTGCCCGAGGTGTAGATGATGGCCGCCGTATCCTCTCCCCGGGGCTCGGCAGGCGTGGTTTGCAGGTTGACTTTCTGTGAGATGACGCTCAGATTACGCATACGAACGACGATGTTCATCTGCTGCACCGTCCGGCTGCTTACCTTGCCGAAAAGTTTGTCCGAAACAAGCAGCGCCCTGGCCTCGGAGTGGGCTATGATGCGGTCGATCTCCCCGAGCGAGAAGTCGGGCAGTATGGGCACCACCACCATGCCGGCCGCAACAACGGCGAAGTAACACACCGCCCAATTGGGCATGTTGCTGCTCAGCAGGGCCACCCGGTCGCCGCTGCCTATCCCTGCGCCCGTGAGCATCGCCTGCAGCTGCTCGACCCGTCGGCTGTGATCGTCAAAGGTCAGGCTCTCACCCTCGAACATGGCCGAGGCCGTCTGCGAGCGGTACGCCTCTACGCTCCGAAAGTATAGCTCCTTGAGGGTTTTGGATTCCATGTGTGGGGTAAAATTTGCTTTACAGGTCCTTTCGTCAAGGTAAGATGCGCTTTACTGGTCTGTTGCAAAAAACTCCGCCACAGCTTTGTGGAAGCGTTCGACGGTCTGCTCCATCGTGTCGTAGGATTTGCCGCCGGCGGCGTTGCGGTGACCTCCGCCGTCAAAGTAACGGCGGGCAAAGATGTTGACATCCACACTCCCGCGCGAACGTAACGACACACGGATGAAGCGCCGGTTCTCGATGAACATGGCCGACATCTGCATGCCTTTGATCGTCAGCGGATAGTTGACAAACCCCTCGGTGTCGCCCATTTGAAAGTCAAAGCGTCGCAACTCCTCCTCGTCCAGAGTGATATATGCCACCTGCCAGGGCTCGATGATCTTCATTTTGGTGCCCAGCACATAACCCAGCAGGCGCATGCGCCCCTCGGAGTAGCTGTTGTAGACCCGGTTGTTGATCGAGGGGATGTTGATGCCCCTGTCGACCATATCGGCCACGGCGCGGAAAAGCCCCGCGGTGAGGTTGCCGAAACTGAAGTTGCCCGTGTCGGTCATCATGCCCACGTAGAGCGCCTCGGCCACGCGCCGGGTGATCACCTCGAGGCCATAGAGCCGCGAGACGATGTTGTAGACCAGATAGGAGGTCGAGGAGGATTCGGTGCTCGAAAAAATGATGTCGAAAGTTATGGGAGGATCCAAATGGTGGTCTATGAGCACTTTGACCGCCGAAGTGTTCGAGACGATCACCTCGCCCAGCGCCTCGAGGCGGTTGACTTGGTTGAAATCGATCGAAAAGATCGCTTCGGCCCCGGCGATCGCCTCGGCGACGGGATCGGGGTTCTCCTTGAAGATCATTATCTGTCCGATACCCTCCATCCAGTCGAGGAACGAGGGGTAGCGGTTGGGCACCACACAGGTTACCGCATGGCCCCGGGCGCTGAGCACCTCTCCCCAACCGAGCATCGCCCCGATGGCGTCGCCGTCGGGGTTGGTGTGGCCTACGAGCACGATACGCCTGGCCCCATCGCCCAAAAGCGAGGCCAGCTTTGCAATCTCTCCCTGATCGATCGTTATCATATTCGGCAAATGTACGAAAAACAAATTTTATACCGATATATTCTGCGCATGGCCCGGTCAAAAAAAACTGCCATGCCGAGAACCAGCCTCCGAGTTCAGGCAAAGTTCACGACTTGTCGGTACAAATTCAAAGGGCGCAAACGGCGAAGAAGGTCGTTTTTATTTCGCACAGGTTGCGCCTTGTTCAAAAACTTTTTTTAACTTGCATAAATTTGCATATCACAAATTCTCATGTCCCAATCCGTGAACATACGCTATTTGGTGGCCGGTCCCAATGATGAGCGGTGGGGGCTGACGGTGCACAGTCTCGGACACCAGAACATCCGGCCCGGCTCGCCATATCCGCCGCGCAATCACCCTAACGGCTATTTCTTCTCGGCGGACAGGGGGCGGATACTCGATGAGTACCAGTTGTTGTATATCACCTCGGGCGACGGGATTTTCCGGTCTCGAAGCTGTTCGGAGCGGCGCGTGGTGGCGGGGTCGATGTTTCTGCTCTTCCCGGGCGAGTGGCATTCGTATAACCCCGGCAAGAACGGCTGGAGCGAGTACTGGATCGGCTTCAAGGGAACGAGCATGGACAACAGGGTGGCGACCGGCTTTTTTGAAAAACGCAACCCGATCCTTAATGCGGGCATGGACGAGGTGCTCGTCGAGCTCTATCGGCGCGCCATCGAGGTCGCCTCGGAGCAGGTTATCGGCTATCAGCATATTCTGGGCTCTCTGGTGGAAAACATCCTCGGCCTGACCTGGTCGCTCGACCGCCGCTCGTCGATGCGCAACACGGCGGCCATCAAGACGATCAATCACGCTCGGGCGATGATGGTCGAGGGCATATATGGCGACGTCTCGGCCGAGCAGATCGCCACCAAACTGAATATGGGCTACTCGGCCTTTCGCAAACTGTTCAAAAGTTATACCGGTTTTGCCCCGACGCAATATATCAATCAGTTGCGGATGAAAAAGGCAAAAGAGCTGTTGCGCAGCACGACGATGACCATATCCGAGATCGCCTACGAACTGCATTTTTGCAGTCCCGAGTATTTTTTCACCGCTTTTCGCCACAGCGAGACAATCACTCCGGCCAAATATCGCAGTCTTGTGCAGGCCGGACGCGATGCAGCGCTGCAGGAAGATGGCGACGAAATATCACCATTTTAATAGTAAATATCAAAAACCTAAGTTTCACCTTTGAAAACGGAGTCTTTTTTTATATAATTTTGTATAAAAACCGGACCCGATGGCATCACTACATTTTCTGGCATTCGACCTTGGGGCGACCAGCGGACGTTGCTCCGTCGGGTCGCTTGACGACAGCAAGCTCGAAATCAGCGAGTTGACGCGCTTCACGAACCCCATCACAGACCTCCATGGCCGCCTCTACTGGGACATCCTCGCCCTCTACGGCCACCTTTGCGATGCGCTCGCCGAGGCGGGACGTCTGGGGCTGGATATAGTCTCGGCGGGCATCGACACCTGGGGCGTGGACATCGCCCTGCTGGGCGCCGACGGCTCGCTGATGGGGGCCCCGCGCGCCTACCGCGACCCGTACACCGACCGCGCCCCCGAGGAATTTTTCGCCGGAGTGATGCCCCGCGAGGAGCTCTACTCTCTGACGGGTATCCAGATTATGAATTTCAACACTCTGTTTCAACTCTTTGCTCTGAAGCGCGACCGTTCGCCTCAGTTCGAGGCTGCCAGCCGCATACTTTTCATGCCCGACGCGCTGAGCTACATGCTCACCGGCAACATGGTGACCGAATATACCATCGCCTCCACCTCACAACTGCTCGACCCGCGCACCGGACAACTCTCCTCGAAGTTGCTGGCGGGGCTGGACATCGCTCCGTCGATGTTCGCCCCGATGGTGATGCCCGGCCATACGGTGGGGTTGCTCAGCGAGGAGACAGCACGCCGTTGCGGTGTGCCGAGGATACCGGTGGTGGCCGTGGCGGGGCACGATACGGCATCGGCTGTGGCGGCGGTACCCGCTCTCGACGAGCGTTTTGCCTACCTTAGCTCCGGAACATGGTCGCTCATGGGGATCGAGTTGCCGGGCCCCGTCATCTCGTCCGAGACGGCGCGCCTGAACATCACCAACGAAGGGGGCGTCGACGGCACCACGCGCCTGCTGAAAAACATCACAGGAATGTGGCTGCTCGAGCGATGCCTCGCCGAGTGGAAGGCTGCCGGACGCGACTACTCCTATCCCGAAGTGGTTGAGATGGCCTCCGCGGCAACTCCTTTCGTCGCAACGGTCGACCCCGACCACCCTTCGCTGGCCAACCCCGCAAGCATGACGCGCGCCATAGCCGAGCTGTGCGGGGGCAGCGGCCAGCCTGCACCGCAGAACGACGCCGCCTTCGTCAGACTGATCTTCGAGAGCCTCGCGCTGAAGTACCGCTACGTGCTCGACCTGCTGCGCGAGTTGGCCCCATTCCCCATCGAAAGGCTGCATATCATCGGTGGCGGATCGCAGAACGAAATACTCAATCAGTTGACCGCCAACGCCACGGGGCTGCCCGTCATAGCTGGTCCCAAAGAGGCCACCACCATTGGCAACATCATGATCCAGGCGCGCGCGGCCGGGATGGCCGGTTCGCTCGCCGAAATGCGTTGCACCATTGCCCGCACCATCGACACCCGACGCTATCTGCCGCAGGATCCAACGATTTGGGAAGAAAACTATAAAAAATTCCGAACCTGTCTGTTTCCCGCCAGACAATAGAGGCGACAAGCAGATCACGAAGTTGTTTAAAATCCGATAAAACCATGAAAGAGAAACTCATCGAGCAACATTACGCCACGGCCCGCGAGCGTTATGCAGAGCTGGGCGTCGACACCGACAAGGCCCTCGAGGCGCTTAAAAAGATCAGCCTGTCGCTCCACTGCTGGCAGACGGACGACGTGGGGGGCTTCGAGAACCCCGACGGCGAGCTCACCGGCGGCATCCAGGCCACGGGCAACTACCCGGGCAAAGCGCGCACCATCGAGCAGGTCAGAGCCGACCTCGAAAAGGTCAAGACCCTCGTAGGGGGCAACCATCGCCTGAGCCTGCACGCCATATACGGCGATTTCGGCGGCCGCCACATCGACCGCGACCAGATCGAACCCGCTCATTTCCAGAGCTGGATAGACTGGGCCAAGGCCAACGACATGAAGCTCGATTTCAACTCGACAAGTTTCTCGCATCCCAAAAGCGGCGATCTGACCCTTGCTAACCCCGACAGGGCCATCCGCGACTTCTGGATCGAGCACACCGTCCGCTCGCGCGCCATCGCCGACGAGATGGGTCGCCAACTCGGCAGCCCCGCGTGTCATAATCTGTGGGTGCACGACGGCTCGAAGGACATCACCGTCGAGCGGATGAGGTATCGTACGTTGATGAAACAGTCTTTAGATGAGATTTTTGCACACAAGTATCCCAACGTGAAGGATGCCGTGGAGTGCAAACTTTTCGGCATGGGGCTCGAGAGTTTCACGGTCGGTTCGCTGGAGTTCTACCTCGCCTACGCGGTGCAGAACGGCATCATGGCAACGCTCGACACCGGCCACTTCCACCCCACCGAAGAGACGGCCGACAAGATCAGCTCGGTGCTGCTCTTCACCCCCGAGATAATGCTGCACGTCAGCCGCCCGGTGCGCTGGGACAGCGACCACGTTGTCATCCTCAACGACAGCATACTGTCGCTGGCTCAGGAGATCGTGTGGGCAGACGCCCTGCCTCGGGTCAACATCGGCCTCGACTACTTCGACGCTTCGATCAACCGCATCGGCGCATATGTCATCGGCATCCGCGCCACGCAGAAGGCCTTCCTCGCCGCTCTGCTCTCGCCCATCGCACAGTTGCGCCGATATGAGGACGAGGGGAAATATTTCCAGCGCCTCGCGTTGCTCGAGGAGGCAAAGCTTTGCCGTGGGGCGACGTATTCGACTACTTCTGCCTCGAGAGCGGCGTTGCGCCGGGCGTGGATTTCATCGCCGACATCGAGCGCTATGAACGCGGGGTAACCTCTAAAAGATAAGCCGTTATGGGGATAGTTTGGGGGCTTTTGATCATCGCCGTCGGCAGTTTTCTGCAGTCGAGTTCCTATGTGCCCATTCGCAAGGTTCGCGGGTGGAGCTGGGAGACTTTCTGGCTCACGCAGGGCATTTTCGCATGGCTCGTGTTTCCTCTTATCGGCGCGCTGGCTGCCGTGTCGCCGACCGATTTCGGCGCTGTTCTCGGAGCGGGCGGAGCATGGAAGGCTGTGGTCTTCGGCGCGCTGTGGGGCGTCGGAGGTCTGACTTTTGGCCTGAGCATGAGGTATCTGGGCGTGGCCCTGGGACAGTCGGTATCGCTGGGGCTCTGCTCGGCTCTCGGCACGCTGTTGCCCGCACTGTTCAGGGGCGACAACCTGTTCGACGGCCCGGGACTGGTGCTGCTCGTCGGGGTGGCCATCACGCTGGCAGGCATCTCGGTGATCGGTTACGCCGGGTCGCTCCGCGCGCGCAACATGAGCGACGAGGAGAAACGCGCCGCGATCAAGGACTTCGCACTCACCAAAGGGCTGCTCGTAGCGCTGCTGGCCGGGGCGATGAGCGCCTGTTTCGCACTGGGCCTCGACGCCGGAACGCATGTGAAGGCGGCGGCGATGGCCTCGGGAGCAAGCGCTCTGCTGGCCGGACTGCCCGTGGTATTTCTGGTTACCCTCGGCGGATTTGCAACCAACGCAGCCTACTGCATAACGCAGAACATCCGAAACAAAACAGGCCGCGAATATCTCTGCTCCGGCGGCCGCACACTGGCCAACAACCTGTTGTTCTGTCTGTTGGCAGGCGGTTTCTGGTACTCGCAGTTCTTCGGTCTCGAGGCAGGTAAAAGCTTCCTGGCGGGCTCGCCGGTGCTGGTGGCTTTCTCGTGGAGCATACTCATGTCGCTCAACGTGCTGTTTTCCAACTTTTGGGGTGTGTTGCTGCGCGAGTGGAAGGGTTCCGGCGGCCGCACCATCGTTGTGCTCTGCGTGGGGCTCGCCATATTGTTGTTTTCGATATTCTATTCATCACTTGCATGAAATATAACAAAGACATAGAGCGCGTTATCGCGCAGATAGCCGAGGTGGCGGGCTACTTGTGGCAACGGGGATGGGCCGAGCGCAATGGCGGCAACATCTCGTACAACATCACCGAGTGGGCCGACCGCCGACTGCTGAAGCTCAAGCCCATAGCCCCCGAGACACCACTCGAAAGGCCCGTGGAGCACCTCTCGGGCAACCTGTTCGTCGTTACCGGCACCGGTCGCCGTATGCGCTACGTCGCTTCGGCCCCAATGGAAAACGCCTCGCTGATACGTATCTCCGACGGCGGAAGCAGCTATGCCATCGTGGCCGAAAAGGCCATCGCCCCTACTTCGGAGCTGCCCTCACACCTGCTGATGCACAACTATTTGCGCGGTCGTGGCATCCCCAACCGCGTGGTGGTGCACACCCATCCCACCGAGTTGATCGCGATGAGCCACAACCCGGAATTTCTGCCCAAAGATGTGCTTGGCAGATTGTTGTGGAGCATGATCCCCGAGACCCGCGCCTTCTGCCCCAAAGGGGTGGGCATCGCGCCCTATACCCTGCCCGGATCGCTGGCGCTGGCCGACGCCACGGTCGGCCTGCTCGACGATTATCAGGTGGTCATCTGGGAGAAGCACGGAGCGCTGGCCGTAGGCGAAGACATTATCGAGGCCTTCGACATGATCGATACCCTGTCCAAATCGGCGCAAATCTACCTCGCCGCCCGCAGCATGGGCTTCACACCCACCGGCATGACCGACACCCAGATGAACGAGCTCAAAGAGGCATTCGATCTGTAAGGTGATATTGTTTTGGCAGGAAAACGACCATTTTTTGCAAGCCAAATAACTTCGGCAGAAAAACCATACAAAACTCTGAGAGTTTGTTTAAAAATATTTCGGAGAAATTTCCGATCTACTTTTTCGATGATTTTGTCCTGCCGCTCTCCCGCGCATAGCGGGCTATGTAAGGGGGAGCGACAGAGCAAAAGCGCGGAAAAGAGAACGGAAAGTTCCCGAAATATCAAGGCTTAAACAGCTCGGATATAATAATATATTAAACTTAATATTTTTAAACAAACTCTGAGGATTTGCTTAAA